>JADHRK010000026.1 GCA_016777435.1 Flavobacteriales bacterium | reverse complement strand
AATTCATTGGAAGGCGAATTACATTGCATCAAAGCTAAGCAACTCACATGAATCCTTGTTTGAAAGCCATCTTTGTGTTCACTTTTACTTGGTTTCTGGCGCCCGAAATCGCGCTAGGACAGGCGGAAGAGAACATAGCGAAGATTTGGAATGAAGAAGTCCTGGAGGGCATTCGAAACGACTTTGCTCGTCCCACTGTGCACGCGAGGAACCTCCTGCACACCAATATCGCCATGTACGATTGCTGGAGCGCCTACGACCAAGGCCCTTCGGAAACATATTTCCTCGGGAAATCGTGGTCAGGCTTTGAATGCCCCTTCGATGGGGTTGCAATACCCGATTCCGAAGAAGGAATTGATGAGGCCCGAAATGAAGCCATCAGTTATGCTGTTTATCGCCTGATGCAGCATCGCTTTGGAGAGACGCCCGATGGCGAAATCACCATGTTCAACATCAATACGAAAATGGCTCAATTGGGATATGACATGGACTTTACCTCCACGGATTACACCAATGACGGGCCCGGTGCCCTCGGGAACTATATCGCAGCCCAAATCATCGCATTTGGAGCGCAAGATGGCGCCAACGAGGCCAATGGCTACGAGGCATCTTGCTACACCCCAATCAATCCGAACATCCAACCCGAGATGCCCGGCAACCCGAATGTGATTGACCCCAATCATTGGCAGCCCATTGAATTGACACTGTTCATCGACCAAAGTGGAAATGTGAGTACGGCCATTCCTGAGTTTGTCGGGCCGGAATGGGGCGAAGTCACGCCATTCGCTCTGGATTCAGCGGACCTCCAACTTTTGGAGCGCGACAGCTGTACTTACCACGTTTGGAAAAATCCAGGTGAACCCGTTTACCTCGACAGCACCTCCGTCGCTGCAGGCTTGGACGATCAATGGAAATGGAATTTCGCCATGGTATCGGTTTGGTCTTCGCATCTGGACCCCACGGATGGCGTCATTTGGGACATATCTCCTGCGGGAATGGGGAGCGATGGTTCATTCACAACGGATCCAGACGAATTCGAGGAGTACTACGATTTTTTCAATGGTGGTGGAGTGCACCCCGGACACGATTTGAATCCCTACACTGGAGAGCCATATGAAACGCAACTGGTACCCCGTGGGGATTACGCCAGATGCCTTGCCGAATTTTGGGCAGATGGACCGGACAGCGAAACGCCTCCAGGCCATTGGTTCACCATTCTGAATGACATCATGGACTACCCCGAATTCGAGTGCCGATGGCGCGGACAAGGGCCGGTCATCGATGAATTGGAGTTCACGGTAAAAGCCTACCTCGCGCTCGCTGGCGCCATGCACGATTCTGCAATTTCCACATGGAGCATCAAAGGGTACCACGACTACACACGCCCTGTATCCGCCATTCGTTACATGGCAGAAAAAGGGCAAAGTTCTGATACAAGCCTAACCAATTATCACCCTTCAGGATTGCCACTCATTCCTGGATACATTGAGGTTGTCGAAGAAGGCGATCCCTTGGCGACTTGGAACCCCGATGCGGTGGGTGAAATCAAGGTGTATGCATGGCGCGGTCCTGACTATGTCGAAGTTCCATTCATCGACGAAGCGGGCGTGGGTTGGATCCTCGCCAAAAATTGGTGGCCGTATCAAAGGCCATCCTTCGTGACACCGCCATTTGCCGGATATGTGAGTGGACACTCCACCTTTTCCCGAGCTGCGGCAGAAGTATTGACCTTGCTGACCGGAAGTGAGTATTTCCCTGGCGGACTCGGTTCTTGGCCAGTAACCATGAACCAATTCTTGGTCTTTGAAGACGGTCCATCCCAGAGCTTTGAATTGCAGTGGGCGACGTATTACGACGCGGCCAATGAAAGCGCACTGTCGCGCATGTGGGGTGGAATTCACCCTCCTATGGATGACGGACGCGCGCGGCAAATTGGCATTGAAGTGGGCATCCAGGCATTCCACTGCGCTGAAGGCTACTCGTTCCCTGAGTTGGCAGAGGGTTGCGGTGGAGCCGGATTCCTCCCGGGTGGCTTTTGCCCCGGTGATTTTAATGCAGATGCAACCGTTAACGTCGGAGATTTTCTACTGTTTCTAAATGCCTTTAGTAACGATTGGGCTGGAGTCTATGATTTCGATGACAACGACGTGATTGGCTCAAATGACCTTCTCGTATTCTTGACGCTCTTTGGCGAGGATTGCAATTGACCCTAACCGTGTCAAGCTTTGCGCGGAGTGACGCTAAAATCACAGGCGACGCTATGCTAGACAGACAATGCAAAGGCACTGTTTCCGAGGGCATTAAAACCAAAAAGAGCAACCATTTCTGATTGCTCTTCTTTTGTTTTCTTAGTTGCGGGGGCCAGACTCGAACTGACGACCTTCGGGTTATGAGCCCGACGAGCTACCAACTGCTCCACCCCGCGATATCCACCCGGTGGGGTTACCAGCGGGACGTCAAAGATACGCTTAACTTTCATTTCACCAAATCGAAATTTCACTGAAATAGCTTCCTCTGAGGGCCGTACCTTTGCGCATTGACTACCAGGCATCAACGCGACGACAATGGCAACTAATCCCGAAGAAACGACCCCGCATCGAGCAGGCTTTGTCAACATCATTGGCTCTCCGAACGTCGGAAAGAGTACACTAATGAATCGTCTAGTGGGCGAGCGTTTGAGCATCATCAATAAAAAAGCCCAGACAACGCGCCACCGCATCATGGGCATTGTCAATGAACCCGAATGGCAAATCGTTTACAGCGACACACCAGGCGTGCTCGACCCCGCTTATAAGCTTCAGGAAGGTATGATGAAGTTTGTGCGCACTGCACTCCAAGATGCCGACCTCATCCTGATGGTCACGGACACAGAAGAGAGTGACATGGCCCATCCGGAGACTTTTGCCAAGATTGCCGATATGGAAGTTCCTGTGTTCATCCTGATCAATAAAGTGGACTTGGCCGATCAGGCAATCGTTGCGGAGCGACTCGCTTATTGGCAAGAGAAGATTCCCCGTGCTGTTGTCGCGCCCATCAGTGCCCTTCACGGTTTCAATGTGGATCAGATCCTCGAGCGTGTGGTTGAATACTTGCCCGAGTCTCCCCCCTATTTCTCAAAGGATGAGTTGACCAACAAGCCCATGCGGTTTTTCATCTCCGAAATCATCCGAGAGAAAATCCTCACCCACTTCAAACAAGAAATTCCATACTCCTGCGAGGTCGTGGTAGAATCTTATTTAGAAGAAGATTCCTTGGTGAAAATCCGAGCCGAAATTCGCGTCGCCCGAGAAAGTCAGAAACAGATTGTCATCGGCAGCGGCGGCAGCATGATCAAAAGGGTTGGCATTGATGCTCGCCGGGACATTGAAAAATTCATTGGGTCACGGGTATTCCTGGATCTGTTTGTACGGGTGGACAAAGACTGGCGAAACGATGAGCGAAAACTGAAACGACTGGGCTACCTGGATTGACCCCAGGCGCGATTCGCCATGATTGCATTCTCACACGCAAAAATTAACCTGGGCTTGTTTGTCATGAACAAGCAGCCCGATGGTTTCCATGCGCTCGAAAGCGTCTTTTGGCCGGTGGATTGGACGGACGTACTGGAAGTGCACACAAAACCATCACCGGGACTAGAGTTGAAGATCACGGGGCTTGAAATTCCCGGAACCTTGGAAGGCAATCTGATTACCAAAGCCTACGAGCTCATGGCACGTGAGTTCAACATCGGCGGTGTGACTGCCCACTTGCACAAAGTCATCCCAATGGGAGCTGGACTGGGTGGTGGCAGCTCCAATGCAACGTGCATGATTCGCCTGCTCGACCGGCTTTTTTCACTGAATATACCGGACGAAGCAGCCTTGAAACTGACGGCACAACTTGGGTCAGATTGCCCGTTTTTTTGGAAGTCAGCCCCCGCCCTTGTCACCGGAAGGGGCGAACACATCGCACCGGTGCCCGGGATGCAGTCAGAAAGCTGGAATAAGATGCACCTGACGGTAATCCATCCGGGCGTTCATGTCTCAACCTCGGAAGCTTTTGCCGGTTGCGAACCCAAAATGCGTGCCGTGGATTGGACAAACCTTTCGGCTCACCCTCCGCAGCGCTGGTCGGAATGGCTTCAAAATGATTTTGAAGATCGCGTTCGCGCCCTCCACCTGCCAATCCATGCGGCACTCGAGTGGCTGCAAAATGCAGGCGCCGATTATGTGCAAATGACAGGGACAGGATCGGCAGCCTTTGGTATTTTTGCCCGAGAATCGCACGCTATAGCCGCCGCCAACGGCGCCCTGGAAAAGGGTTGGACTGCGCGTGCGATTGCGATGAATGCTTGCCTCTGAGCCAACGCCGCCCTTACTTCGGGGCCTTCCAACAAATCACGGCGCCGAGCATGGTGAAAAGCAGATTGGGCAACCATGCCGCAAGCAACAGCCAGTTTTCCCGCGAAATCAATGCATCAGGTGATAGCGAAACCGACGCAGCATATACCGTGATCAATTTGGCCACAAAAACGAATAAAAAACCCGTGATCACGGCTAAAAACAGGTGATATCCCATGCCACCTCGCAATTTTCGCGCTGCGATGCCCACACCGATGAGCATCAATACATAAATGGAAAATGGATTGGCCGTACGGCCATATTGCTCCAATTTCAACATGGCCACTTTGGCGCCACGCCGCTGTTCAATGTCAATGTGCTGACGCAATTGCGGTGTCGTCATTGCTGAGGTCATCACCGAACGTTGTCCAAAATCACTAATGTTCATGTTCAAGGCCGTATCCATTCGGGTCAAGTAGCGCAGGTGCTCGTTGCCCTCCGAATCAAAATTGCGAATGCGCGCGTTGATCAGCCGCCAAACACTATCTTCTACGAGCCAGGTGGCCTTCGCGGCCAAAATGCGCTGTTCGAGCACGTTGTTTTCGCCCCACCGCTCCAATTGAAAACGATACCCCGTATTTCGATCGACCGTAATGGAACGAAAATAGGCCACCGTTCCGGGAGTAATTTCCCGGTACATGTGTTGATCTGAAATATGGAAATTGACGTGCACGTATTCCACCTCAAACTCCACCTTGCGCTCATTGGCAATGGGCAGAATGAAATGCGAGACGAGCAATGAAAGTGAGACGAGTACCGAAGAGGCAATGAAATAAGGACGCATCAAACGCGTGAAACTCATTCCGGAACTCAGCAAGGCAATGATTTCCGTTTGCTGGGCAAGACGGCTGGTGAACCAAATGATGGTCAGGAATACGATAAAACCGCTGAGCAAATTTCCAAAGTGGAAACAAAAACTCAGGTAATACATCAACGTTCCACCCAGCGGTGCTTCATTGGTGAGCAGCCGGCCGATGTTTTCCATCAAGTCAAAGACCACTGCAATCACACAGAAAACCCCAACCATGAAGAAAAACGTGGTGAGAAATTTTCGGATGATGTAGCGATCGATGCGCTTGAGGGCCGACTGTCTGCTCATTCCGTTACAAGCGTTGGTTCAAGTGCGGAACAACAGCGTTCTTCCATTCTACGAAGTCCCCCGCGATGATGTGCTGGCGCGCTTGACGCGCCAGTTCAAGGTAGAATGCCAAATTATGCACGCTGCAGATGTACAAAGCGAGGTATTCATTGGCTTTGATCAAATGCCTCACATAAGCCTTGCTGTAAAATGAATCCACCGGCGATGTTCCTTCTGGATCCAAGGCCGAATGATCGTTGGCCCACTTTTCATTTTTCATGTTCAACGTCCCTTTCCAAGTGAAAAGCAGACCGTGACGGGCATTGCGAGTGGGCATGACACAATCAAACATGTCCACACCTAACGCCATGTTCTCCAAAAGATTTTCCGGTGTTCCGACGCCCATCAAATAGCGGGGTTTGTCTTCAGGCAAAATACCACAAACCAATTCAGTCATCGCATACATATCCTCGTGCGGCTCCCCGACACTCAATCCCCCAATGGCATTGCCGGGAGCATCGCGCTCAGCAATGGCATGAGCCGAAGCGGTGCGAAGGTCATTGTACGTCGAACCCTGAACAATGGGGAACAACGCCTGATCACGACCGTAAAGCGGACCACGAGAAGCGACGTGATTGATGCAGCGATCCAACCAACGATGGGTGCGTTCCATCGATTCACGAGCATAGCGATAATCGCTCGGATAGGGCGGGCACTCGTCAAACGCCATAATGATATCCGCACCGATGCTTCGCTGGATGTCCATGGAAGTCTCGGGGCTAAACAAGTGCTTGCTGCCATCGATGTGGCTGCTGAAAGTCACCCCTTCCTCGGTGATTTTTCGACGATCGGATAAGCTGAATACCTGGTACCCACCACTGTCGGTCAAAATCGGAAGGTCCCAATTCATAAATCCGTGCAATCCCCCTGCTTCCTCCAACACAGATGTACCCGGACGCAGGTACAAATGATAGGTGTTGCCCAAGATGATTTGCGCACGAATGTCCGCAACGAGGTCACGTTGCGGAACAGCTTTGACCGTACCTGCCGTGCCAACGGGCATGAATATGGGGGTCTCAATCGCCCCATGATCGGTCTGCACAAGACCAGCCCGAGCTTTTGATTGTGAATCCCGAGCCTCTATTTGAAAAGTCAGTTCAGCCATCTATGGAAGTAATTCCTGCAAATGTAACTTCGGAGCATGGTTGGAACCCTTTACAATGCCCTTGCAGTTGGAATTGGCGCATCAGCAGGACTTTGGCTGGGCAAAAAAATCTCAAAAGAGCTGCAAAATCTAGTGTTTCAGGCGCTCGGCCTCTTTACCCTGGGAATTGGTTTCAGTATGAGCCTGGAAATGGACCAGCCCTTTGCGGTGTTTTTGGCCCTGGTATTCGGAACCATCGCTGGCCAAAACTTGCGCATCGACCAACGGGTGCGGCAAATGACCGACCGGCTCGGTGAAGGCACTGGCTCCGGATTGGTTCAATCTGTTTTGTTGTTTTGTGCGGGAGCGATGACCCTCGTGGGCTGCATGCAAGACGGCCTGCAGAACGATCCAACCATCCTGTTCATCAAAGGCACCATGGATTTGGTCAGCTCGGCCATGCTCGCGGCGACCTTGGGACGCGGGGTGCTTTTGGCAGCACCCGCTGTCTTGCTCATTCAAGGGGGGCTGACCGGAGCCTTTCGATTGTGGGGTGCCGCATGGACGCCTGAATTAACCGCCGATCTCACGGGACTCGGGGGATTGCTGCTCATCGCCCTTGGCATCGATCTCTTGAAAGTTCAATCCTTCGCCTTGCTGAACTTCATTCCTGCCTTTGCTCTGATCGCTTTATTTCGGCCATTGGCACTTTGGATTCAGACTGAATTGCCTGTCTTATTGTTATTCTGATTGCCCATGAGAACCACACAGCCTCGCCAGCAACATTGGAGATGGGCCAGCGCCGGGCTTGCCGTGCTGCTGCTCGCCGCATTGCTCACCAGTGAAGTCAATCGAAGAATCGATGGACAATGGAATCGGCCCGGAGAATGGTGGGGCATGCAGGCTACTCAAAAAAATTATGGCGTGGAAGTGCATAAGTGGAGTGCCCATTACAATGTGCCCTTCCCCTATCTCATGGCCCTTATTCAATTGGAATCCGGAGGCCGAAAGCCCGCTGGCAAGCGATTTGAGGCTCACGTTTTTGAGCGACTACTCGAAGTAAAGCAAGGGGACCGGAGCCATTATGAGCACGTCACCCAAGCAGACCTTCAGGAAGCCAACGAAGAAGCCCTTCGCAATTTGGCAACGTCCTGGGGGCCATTTCAACTCATGGGCTACAAGTGCATTTTGCTCGATCGGCAAATCCGGGACATTCGAGGCCAAGATGCTGTGCGAGCCGGTATCGAGTGGATTCATCTTACCTACGGAGATGCGCTCCGCGACAAAAAATTCCAAGATGCGTTCCACCTGCACAATACCGGCAAGCCTTTTCCGAAATCAGGCAAACCCAGCACGTTTCATCCAGATTACGTCGAAAAAGGGCTTCGTTTCATGGAGGCATATGATCAGAAGCCATGACCAATGCTAACTCGGCTCGAGCGGATGGGCGTCTTCCATTGATTGCTTACCTTGATGCCTGTCAAGGATAATCCATGCCTGCGAACAAATATGCCCTTATCCGATACCGAACCATAGATCGGTGCCTCACCAACCCCGGAGCTCCCTTTCCAACAAAGGAAGAACTCAGGGAGGCCTGCGAAGAGGCACTCTATGGCAGCAATGGCGATCGCATTAGTATTTCAACGATTGAAAAAGACTTGAATGCGATGCGAAATGATGGTGCCTTGGGTTACTATGCACCCATCTCATACCACCGCGATGAGCGCGGATACTATTATGAAGCGGATGATTTTTCCATTGACAATCTGCAGTTGAATCCCGAAGAGTTGGAGTCGATTCGATTTGCTGCGCGAACCCTCGTTCAATTTAAAAATGTTCCTGTTTTTTCTCAATTCGGCCAGGCCATTGGCAAAATAGATGACCGACTTCGAATGGCTCCCAATTTGGACACGGGCAATCTCGATTCCGTGGTGCAATTTGAGTCGGCCCCTGCTACCCGGGGCTCGGAACTTTTGATGCCCATCCTCGAAAGCATTCAAGGAAAAAAAACGCTTCGAATGGAGTACAAAAAGTTTCAATCCGAAGAAGCCAAAGGCGTATGCCTTCATCCCTATTTATTGAAAGAATACCGAAATCGATGGTATGTCATTGGATGGAATCCTGAACGGCTTGCGTACCGGACTTATGGCCTCGATCGCATCCAGCAATTGAAAGAAGCCAATGAATCCTTCCTCGTGCGCGATGATTTCAACCCTGATGATTTTTTCCTGCATTCCTTTGGGATTTCAAAAATTGCGGAAGCACCGTGTGATGTTCGAATCCGTTGCAGCAAACTGGAATACGAGTACCTCGCCGCTCAGCCTGTGCACAGGAGTCAAAAACTGGTCAACATAGGCCAGGGCGTATACGAATTACAGTTGCACGTTCTGCTCACCTTTGAATTGATTCAGTTCTTATTGGGACTGGGACCTGCAGTTGAAGTTATTGCCCCCACAGACTTGCGCGATTTGATGCAGCAAAACCTCAAAAGCACCTTGGATCTTTACCGCGAAAAGTAAAAAAAACCGCACCGTAAATTGATTACGGAGGGGCACGCTTTGTTTGTCTTGTCAAACACAAACAAGCCCCCCTGTAATGTCTATTCCACTGAACCCACTGGCCTTCGCTTTTCCTTCGAGCATTCAAAATATCGCACAAGCCAAGCGTTGGATCGACGGATTTTCCCGGCCCGCAATGTTCAACTCGCATGCGTGGCAAACCTCCAAAAAACTCGCCCTGCTTGTGTGGGAATGCCACCTCGAAAACCGACCATTCCGGCGCACCCTAAACTTCATGCACCCGGCATTCTATGAGATGATCAAGACTCCCGAAGGAATCTGTTTGGTCAATGAAGCTCGACTCAGAAGGAATTGAGCTAACGTTTGAAAAATCAGGGAATTATTGAAAAATCAGGGCATCGCAGTGAATAACAATGACTGAAAGCCAGTGGCCTCGTGGTCCCACTTGCCGTAATTTGCGGTTAAGAAAGTTAATTTATCGTTTAAATAAACCAATTAGTCGATAATTTACCTAAATTTAACCCTACAAGCTGCAAAATGAATCCGACCAAGTCATCCAAACTCTTCTCCGAGCTGCAAGAAACCTTGCACGCAACGACTGAGGGTGATGATGGAGGCGTATTATTCAGCTTTTCTGGAGAGCTTACCCCGGATGCAACCGATGCCATCATGCTCCTGGCAGAAAATACACTCCTCACGAAGAAGGCAAAACGGAAAGAATTGAATCGGATGAGCGCTGTTCTGATTGAATGCCTACAGAACGTGAGTCGACACGGTTGGATTGATGATGATGGAAAGCTGCAATTATTCCTCACACTCGAGAGCACGCCATTGGGGCATCAAATTCAAGCGGGAAATCTTGTAGACTTTGATATGGCTGCCACCTTACGTGCCAATTTTTCTGAGGTCAATGGAATGACACATGAAGAATTGCGGGTCCGGTATGTAGAGTGCCTGTGCAACAATGAATGGTCTGAAAAAGGCGGTGCAGGACTTGGGTTGCTCTCCATGGCCAAAAAGTCCAATGGTCCTTTGGATTACCAATTCCTTGAACTGGAATCTGGAAAGTACCTTTTTACGCTCGGAATATTGATCAAGAGCTAAGCCTTCTTACGGATAGCTTACGTCTTCCTTTCCTTCTTGCGGGCCGCTGGAAACAATATATTGTTCAAAATCAATCGGTATCCGGCAGAGTTCGGATGCAGGTTCAAATCCGTTGGAGGATCGTTTACCATGTGGCGGTAGTCTTCCGGATCATGCCCGCCATAATAGGTCCATTGGCCCAACCCCAGCGTGCCATGAATGTACTTAGCTGAACGCGTGCTTTTTGTTTCAGCCATGATGGTCACATCCGGGCGAATGTATTGCTTGCGAAAGGCCGTTGTCTGCCCCATGAAACCGGGAATGACCCGCTCATGGCTTTGCGTAAGCATGGTAGGAATGATGTCCCATTTGGCGCTAAAATCAAACAACGTGAAGAAATCGTTCAGTTGCTTCGTCTTCGTGTGTTCTTCCGTGGCATCAATTTCTGAAAACTCGTAGACCATCGGGTCCGTGATGAGCTGATAATCTTGAAAGGCTAAGGCCCGGTTGAAATCGAGCGCCTTTGATGCCCTTGCATCCGTTGGATCGCCATCAAACACAGACTCGCAAATGTCCACTTCTTCTGCCGCAAGGGCAATATCAAAGGAATCAGTTCCTGAACACATCGTAAATAGGAATCCGCCCCCAAGAACGAAATCCCGAATTTGAAGCGCCACATTTCGCTTCATCACACTCACTTTCTCAAACCCCAACGTCCGGGCCATGCCTTCTTGGCGCTGCACCTCATTTTGGTACCAAGCTGCGCTTCGATACGACCGGTAAAACTTACCGTATTGACCCGTAAAATCTTCATGGTGCAAGTGCAGCCAATCGTATTTCGGAAGAATTTCACCCATGATTTGAGCATCGTAAATGACATCATACGGGATTTCCGCATACGTCAGCACCAGGGTGACGGCATCATCCCACGGTTGCTTTCCATCTGGACTGTACACCGCAATTTTAGGCGCAACCTCCAATTTAACCCGTTCCGTATTGGACTCTGGATCTGCGATCTCCACTAAGATTTGCTGCGCCTGTACATCCGCAATTACTTGGTGACTGATGCCTCGAATCACACATTCTTGGACCAACGTCGTCAAATTCGGCATAAGGAAACTCCCACCGCGGTAGTTGAGCAGCCACTCAATTTCTACTTCTTGCTCCAACAGCCAGAAAGCCATGCCATAGGCTTTGAGGTGATTGGACTGCGAATCATCCATGGGAATCAGTAGCTGGGACGCTCTCATGCCTGATATCCCCATGCATACCATCATCACCCCGACGCTAATTGTGCGTTTCCAGTCCATTCCAATCCGTGCTATCATGGTGGCAATTTACGACGATTCTGAGCAGCTTAATCCGATCCATGGACTAGCGCCAGCGATTGGCGCCATTCAGAATGGCGATTCTGAACCTCCCTCTTCTCCTGGTTGATTCATCTTGGAGGGAACCGTCACAGTCGACTGGTTTGCGAAGTCCTCATTCGGCCGGAGGCCATCTTGAAATTCACCACGATCGAAGACCGGGTTGGCAAAGCTGTCGTAATTGGCAAACTTCGCCAATCGTTGGATGAACCGCATCTTCACCGTTCCGAGTGCTCCATGACGGTGCTTCGCAAGGATCAATTCACCCAAGCCTGCCGTATCAATCCCGTCCGGGTGTTCGGTCAAACCGTAATATTCGGCGCGGTAGATGAATGCAACCATATCTGCGTCTTGCTCAATGGCACCCGACTCTCGCAGGTCCGACAATATTGGGCGTTTGTCACCGCCCCGTGTCTCTACCATCCGTGACAACTGGGATAACGCAATGATGGGAATATCCAATTCCTTTGCGATGCTTTTGATGGAGCGACTGATGCTCGAAATCTCTTGCTCGCGATTGCCTGAAGTCGAACCGGCAGTCATCAGCTGCAAGTAATCGATTACGACCATTTCAATGCCTGCTGTGGATTTCAAACGACGGCACTTGGCCCGTAGTTCAAAAATGCTCAAGGCCGGTGTATCGTCGATGTACAAGGGTGCTTCCGACAATTTTCCGATCCGCTCGTGCAACTGCGTGTATTCGTGAGGCGCCAGGCTCCCTTTTCTGAATTTGTCGGAGCTGATCTCCGTTTCGGCCGAAATCAATCGCTGCACCAATTGCACCGCCGACATCTCGAGGGAGAACACGGCTACCGGAACATTGTATTCCACGGTAATGTTGCGCGCCATGGTCAATACAAAAGCGGTCTTCCCCATTCCGGGACGCGCCGCTAGTACAATCATATCTGATTTCTGAAATCCCCCTGTGATGTTGTCCAACTCGACAAAACCTGTGGCCACACCGCTGACACCTCCTTCTTGATTGCGTGCATTGTCGATGTCCTCCAAAGCTTGCCGCATGATGCTGCTCATGGACTCATAACTCCTGCGGATGTTGCCTTGCGCAACTTCGAACAATTGGGATTCGGCTTCATCCAGCAAATCCAAGACATCGGTGGTCTCTTCGAAGGCCTTTTGGGTGATCAAATTGGAAACCCGAATCAATTCGCGCTGAATGTATTTCTGGGCAATGATCCGCGCATGCGCTTCAATATTCGCAGTACTTGCCACCCGCAGCGTCAATTGAGCCACTGCTTGGGCCCCTCCCACCTGCTGCAAATCTCCCGCCTTTCGGAGGGTTTCGGTGACGGTCAAAATGTCCACCGGCTCCGAGGCGTGGAACAAATCCACAATCGCCGCGTAAATCCGGCGGTGGGCGTCCCGATAAAAACTCTCCGGCTTGAGAACATCGATGATCGAATTCACGGCCGTCTGTTCCATCATCATGGCACCGAGCACTGCTTCCTCCAGGTCCAACGACTGGGGCTGTACTTTGCCCAACATTTCCGGGGCCTGCGAGGGAGATTGCGCGCCACGCGGTCGAACGCGTGTTACAGAAGAATCGGACGGGAATTGATCTTGCATGATAATGGGAGGGTGAAGGTAGCACAGGGAATTCAGCCGAGCATCATCGTTAATTCACAACGCATTGACAAGGTTCTTAACATCGGTCGCTATCCCCTAATTTTACTGCCATGATGAGCCCCATTTTCTCCATTGTGTGGAACCGATTCAATATGAAAGCACTGAGCGCAGTGTGCATTGCCTTTTTTTTGGCCGGGTGCGGCGGAAGGGACAAAGAAGCTCCTAGCGTGCAATTGATCACGCCCGCCTTTGATGGACTCGATGCGCAATATGGCGATTTCCTGTTCGTCCAATTCACGGCGACAGATAACCAAGCAGATGGTGGCATTTGGACCGTAGAGTTGCGCAAAGGGGACGGAGTTTCGGTGCGAACTTCGCAAATTGGACTTTGGCAAGGTTCCGAGATTGACACCCTCATTGTTCCATTTGCGTTGAATGCGAGTTCCTGGCCGACGGAAACCATGACCCTCGCCGTGATCGTCGATGATGCTGCTGGAAATCGCGGAGCCGCATTCCGAGACTTCGACTACACGGCTGCAGCCGATTTGCCCAATCTTCTCGTGGCCTTGACCGAAGAAACGGACGGCACTTCTTCCCTGGTCACTTTCGAAGATGAATCGGGCGAAGTCACAACGACAAGCGGTTTTCCACTGGGTCATGACCTCGCCTACACCGACGGAACATATGCCCTTGCCGATGCCGAAGCAGCCACTGTGCACCTCGTCAATCGGGAAACCATGGTGGTCGAAAACGCATGGAATTCCGCGCAAAGCACCGGGTCTTTGCCACTGATCAAGCGTGTGCACGCCCTGGGACTGCAAGCCGGGTTCACCATTGTACACGCCAGTGGCATCGCCGTGATCAATCCTTCGGGAGCATTGCTTTTCGAGCGATTTTCCGAAGCACCTTGGAGTCCCGTAGACGCACGATTCACTGGAAGTACGTGTGTGCTCTGGGAGAAAAATGAAGCCACCTCAGCCCACCGATTGCGCTCGTGGGATTTTATCACCGGCGCAACGGGACCGTTGATCAATTTGGCCGTGGAACCTGCTGGAATCGGAAGCGTCCCAGCACAAAACTCCGGAAGTAGCGGGAACGTTGTCCTCGTCAGTGAAACCACGGGGCTGACCCTTGTGGACGTAACGACAGGCTCGATGATTGATTTATGCGGGCTCATTGGCAGTGGCACGCCCACCTCCAATGCCTATGCCATCGCTGGTTTTGGTGGCAATGAGGCTGTGTTCATCCGCGGATCACAACTCTGTCGTCAAGACATCGGACCAGTGAGCAGTGGAAGCAATTTGCCGTATGCAGGAGAAATCATGGATGTACAACCGCAAGCAGACGGCTCGTTGCAGCTGCTTTACGATCAAGGAGCGACAAAGCAATTCGCGACCTGGAATCCTTCTGATGCAGCGCCCTCTGAAAATGAAATCACATTGCCAATAAACACAAAAGCGGTTTGGCTTGTTAAGGATTGAAGTAGGAAGTGCTCGTGCGGGAAAGTACTTTTGATATAGCTCCGATAATGATTTGGATTTCGCCCTCCCGAATTTTTGAAAATGTTACACTATCCCCAGGAAGAGCCCAGTTTTGCGGTTGCGCTCTCGACGAGCCTCGTGCTGTTCGGCTTCGACGGCAATAATCTGCAGGTTCTATTGGCAAAAAGCAAACGTGCACCCTATGACGGAGCATTGTTTTTACCGAGCCGTTACCTGAATGAAAACGAGGAGCTGATGCTCTCAGCTCGGAAGATGTTCAAGCAGCTGTTTGGATATGAAGATCCGACCATGATCGAGCAATTGCAGGCCTTTGGAAAGGTTTTTCGTCATCCAGGCGGACGGGTCATCAATGTCGCTCATTATGCCCTGGTGCGAAAAAGTGACTTTCAGGCATCCAATTGGGATGAGAATGACATGCAGTGGGTGCCATTTACACAAATTCCAGACCTCGCATTCGACCACAATGAAATTGTGCAATATGCGAAGGAGCGGCTGAAACGCCGGGTGAAGCGACGACCGGTAGGGTTCCGCTTGTTGCCGGATGAATTCACCCTCGGCCAGCTCCAAGTCTTGTACGAAACGGCCCTAGAAAAGACCTTTGATAAGCGGAATTTCCGGAAAAAGTTATTCAAGACCACCCTGCTCATCGATCTTGAAAAGAAAGCAGACGGCCGAGCCGATGGGCAACACAAAGGATCACAGCTCTTCTCCTTCAACAAAGAGAAATACCAGAAGATGAAAATTCAGGGGTACGACTTTTTGTTCTAGCCTATCTACAGTCGCTACTAGCGATCAGAGACAGCAGTTCCATAGGCCTCTGCGAGTATCCTGATGTATACACATCGCATAACTGCATTCTCATTAAAGTCGTAAAAGCGCCTTGATTTACAACCCCAGCGCTTCCTTCACTGCATCCACTGAGTCAAGCTTTTCCCAAGGAAACAATTCAACCGTCATGGTCACTTCTCGGCCCTCAGGGCTCACGAAGGTTTTCGACTTGGTTTGTGGCTCGCGTCCCATGTGTCCGTAGGCCGCGCTTTCCTCATAAATCGGCGTGCGCAAGTTGAATTTCTGCTCAATGAAATATGGCTTTGTCGGAAAGAGCGGACGAATCGCTTCCGCCAATTCCCCATCGTTCATGTCCACGCGGCTCGTACCGTACGTGTTGACATAAAAACCAACCGGCTCGGCAACTCCAATGGCATAAGCCAACTGAACCAGCACCTCATCACAAGCACCCGCAGCCACCAAGTTTTTGGCAATGTAACGGGCGGCATATGCGGCTGATCGGTCCACTTTGGACGGGTCTTTTCCGCTGAACGCACCACCGCCATGCGCGCCACGACCGCCGTACGTGTCCACGATGATCTTTCGACCGGTAAGGCCGGTATCTCCATGCGGTCCGCCGATGACAAAGATTCCTGTGGGGTTCACGTGCAATTCAATATCATCTCCAAACAACGCTTGTACATCCGTTCCCATTTGTGCTTTGACGCGCGGGATCAAAATATCCTTCACATCATGACGGATCTTGGTGAGCATCGCTGCTTCACTATCAAAGTCGTCGTGCTGTGTGGAGACCACAAT
>JADHRK010000025.1 GCA_016777435.1 Flavobacteriales bacterium | reverse complement strand
CCTCGCAACTCCATGTCCACCTCTGCAAGTTCAAATCCGTCATTCGTTCTGCACATGGTTTCCAATCGGCGGCGCGCTTCTTTGGACAATTCGTCTCCGGTCATCAATACACAATAACTCTGTTCCCCTCCCCGTCCCACGCGACCGCGCAATTGATGCAACTGTGCCAGGCCAAAGCGCTCTGAACTCTCAATCACCATCACGCTGGCATTGGGAACATTCACCCCAACCTCAATCACCGTGGTGGCAACCAAGATTTGAGATACCCCAGAGGAAAATCGTTCCATTTCAATGTCTTTGTCCTCGGGTTTCATCCGTCCGTGAACAATTCCGATGCGAAACTCCGGCAGCGGGAAACGGCGAGAAAGGCTTTCGTATCCGTCCATGAGGTCTTTGTAATCCATACTGGAACTTTCCTCAATCAGCGGGTACACAACATACACTTGTCGACCACGAGCGATTTCATCCTCGATGAATTGAAACACCGAGAGGCGAGCGCTATCATTGCGATGCACCGTTTTTATGGCCTTGCGACCGGGTGGCATCTCATCAATCACACTGACATCCAAATCACCGTAAGCCGTCATCGCCAACGTGCGTGGAATAGGAGTTGCCGTCATCACCAGAACATGAGGCGCCGGCGAAGCTTTTGCCCAGAGCTTGCTCCGTTGGGCCACACCAAAACGGTGCTGTTCATCGATAACGGCCAGTCCCAAGCGGTGAAATTCAACCCCAGGCTCAATGAGCGCATGCGTACCAATCAGCAGATGGACTTCTCCGTTTTTCAAACCTTCCAGAATGGGGCGTCGGGCCGCCTTTTTGACAGATCCCGTGAGCAACTCAATGCGAATAGGGAGGGGGCCTAGTGCCTCACGAAATGACTCAAGGTGCTGATTGGCAAGGATTTCCGTTGGTGCCATCACGCAGGCTTGATACCCATTGTCAAGTGCGAGCAGTGCGGTCAATAAAGCGACCATCGTTTTTCCGCTGCCCACGTCTCCCTGGAGCAAACGGTTCATGTGCCAACCGGTATTGAGGTCCGAACGAATCTCACGCATCACGCGTTTTTGCGCTCCCGTCAATTCAAAGCCCAAGTGGTCCGAATAGAATCCGTTAAATAAATCCCCTACGTTTTCAAAGCGAACCCCCGGCATGTCCTGCGTTTGTTCTCTTTTTTGCATGAGAAGCTTCAACTGCAACAAAAGCAGCTCCTCAAACTTCAATCGATTCCTCGCGGATTCGGCTTCGGCATGATTCTTCGGGGCATGCACCATGATCATCGCATCCGCCTTGCCGGGCATTTTCAACTCCTGCAATAAAAACGAGGGCAGTGATTCGGTCAAGACCAACTCCGGACTGACCAAGAGTAGCCGAATGACTTTCGCGATGCCGGACGATGACAAGCCCCGATTCGATAGTTTTTCCGTGGAGCGATAAACGGGCTGCAATCCCCTTCCGTTTCTCCGTTCAAACGACTCCTCCAATTCGATTTCAGGGTGCGGGAGGTTCCAACGGCTCGAATATTTAGCTGGTTTCCCATAAACCACCACTTTTTGAAGGACCGGGATTTGGGCGGCCATCCATTTGGCACCTTTGAACCAAATCAAATCCAGCACCGTTCCTGACTCGTCTTTGAACTTGGCCACCAACCTTGATCCGCGGTTGCTCGGAATTTGTTTTACGTCCGTAATGACGCCCTTCATTTGGATGGCAATGGCATCGGAAGCAATGTCCTTGACTGCAATGAAATCCGTTCGATCTTCATATCGAAACGGCAGATGTTCGAGCAAATCCCCCGCATCATAGATGCCCAATTCGGACCGCAGCCATTCTGCCCGCTTTGGACCTATGCCTTTGATGAATTCAACGGGAGTGTCTGCTTGGAGATGTGGCATCGCGATGGATACGACGGAACAGTCGTTGCCCGAAGGTCGGCAGGTAAGGGTTAGAATGCAACCCTTTGAATGGCTGAGGCAAAAAAAAGCCGGCCCCTCTGCAGGGGCCGGCTTTTTTTAAGGAAACTTGATTCAGTAACCGTTGGAAAGCATGCGAACAGGGTTTTCAAGCAATTCCTTGAAATCATTCAAGAACGCAGCTCCCGATGCTCCGTCCACGGAACGGTGATCGCAACTCAGCGTAACCTTCATCACATTCCCCGGAACTACTTCACCATTTTTCACCACCGGTACAGCATTGATGCCACCGACAGCCAAAATGCATGAGTCTGGAGCGTTAATAATCGCTGTAAACTCATCGATCCCGAACATGCCCAGGTTTGAAATTGTGAACGTATTTCCTTCCCAATCGCTTGGCTGAAGCTTCTTATCCCGCGCTTTTCCTGCGAAATCCCGCACTTCTGTTCCGATTTGAGAGAGCCGCTTGCCATCTGCATGACGCACCACTGGCACCAACAAACCTTCATCAACGGACACAGCCACACCTATGTGAACGTGCTCGTTGAAGCGTATTCGATCGCCCAACCAGCTGCTGTTGACCACTGGATGCTTTTTCAAGGCCAAAGCCGCTGCTTTGACCACCATGTCATTGAAACTCACACGCACTTCACCGGCATCGTTGATCGATTTTCGGGTCTCCATTGCGGCATCCATGTCGATGCTCACTGTCAAATAGAAATGAGGCGCCGTGAATTTACTTTCCGCCAAGCGGCGCGCAATGGTCTTGCGCATTTGGCTGATTCCAACTTCAGTGAATCGTTCGACACCTGGCGCAACAGCGCCCATTCCTCCGGCCTGAAACGCCTCGACATCGCGCTTCACAACGCGCCCTCCTTCGCCCGATCCGGGGATGTGAGCTACACTGAGTCCTCGTTCTTCAGCCAACTTCTTAGCCAGGGGCGATGCTTTCAAGCGGCCATCGGCGGCAGGAGTAGAAGGCACTGGTGCAGGAACCCGAGCGGCGGGTGCTGCAGCCGTTGGCACTGGTACTGGCGCCGGAGCTGGCGCCGGAGCAGCAGCCGGTTCGGGAGTTTCCTCCGCCTCAGGCGCCTCTGCTTCGGCCTGTTTGATGAGCTCAGAGACATCTTCCCCCGCATCGCCTAAGATGCAAAGCAAACTGTCTACAGGCGCCGCATTCCCTTGTTCTACACCGATGTGCAAAAGCACTCCGTCGTAAAAAGACTCGAATTCCATTGTCGCCTTGTCGGTCTCGATTTCGGCAAGAAGCTCCCCATTTTCAACTTCCTCTCCCACCTTCTTTAACCACGTCGCAACCACCCCTTCGGTCATGGTGTCGCTCAGCTTCGGCATGCGGATGATTTCAGCCATATGATTTGGTATTGGTAATTAAATCAGTCCTTAACGAACGGATAGTTCTCTGTCATGTATACATCTTCATAGAGCTCATGCGCCTCTGGATAAGGGCTGTTCTCTGCAAACTCGATGGCCGCTTCTACCTCTGCTTTGACGGCCTTCTCAACAGCCTTTATTTCTGCTTCGGTATTCCAACCTTGGGCTAGCAACACATTTTTCACGTATTCGATGGGGTCCTTGCCCTGGTATTCATGCAACTCGTCCTTCGTCCTGTACTTCTGAGGATCTGACATCGAATGGCCCTTGAAGCGGTACGTTTGAATATCGAGCAATGTAGGTCCCTCGCCTTTTCGTCCGCGTTCTGCCGCAATCGCGATTGCCTCACAAACCGCTTCAGGACTCATGCCGTCAACGGTGGCAGACGGCATGCGGTAGCTCGCGCCCATGGTTTCCAAGTCAGTCACATTTGACGTACGTTCTATGGAAGTCCCCATTGCATACTTGTTGTTCTCAACAATGAAAATAACAGGAAGCTTCCAGGTCATCGCCATATTGAATGTCTCGTGCAGAATGCCCTGACGTGCGGCACCGTCGCCAAAGAAACACAAGGTCACATGGTCTTCCTTTCGGTACTTATCAGCAAATGCGATTCCCGCCCCGAGACCAATCTGCCCTCCAACGATTCCGTGACCGCCGAAAAGATTACGCTCCTTGTCAAACATGTGCATGGATCCGCCCTTCCCTTTGCTCGTTCCCGTCACGCGGCCGTACAATTCCGCCATCACCTGCTTGGGGTCTGTGCCCAATACCAAAGGGTGGGCGTGGTCACGGTATGCGGTCACCATGCGATCGGTGGGACGAATGGCTTCAGAAATGCCCGCGAGTACCGCCTCTTGTCCAATGTACAAGTGGCAAAACCCTCCAAATTTTTGTTGAATGTAGAGCTGTCCGCATCGTTCTTCAAACTTCCGCATGAGGTACATATCGCGGAACCATCGCTGATAAACCTCCTTGGAATGTGGCAACGGATTTGCCTTCGAAAGAGATTTCTTTGCCGGTTTTTTTGCTGTGGGCTTGGCTGAAACCGAAGCTTTCGATTTACGAGTGGTTGTGCTGGTGGCCATTTTCAATCCTACTTAAGGTTGCAAATATAGCCTTGGCAATGGGATGTTCGCGAAAAGTAAAGCATCTTTCAGTACAAAAAAACATTGTCCGTGTCATTGGTACACAGGTGGGTTGGCACGACTCATCCAATGCCCAAAAACGACGGGTGCAATCACCGCTGTCTCCTCAGTTGCCCTCTAATCCTTTGCGCAGCGAAGGGCGAACTATGCATTCCAACTTGAGGCTTTCAAAAAAGCAGTATATTTACATACCTGTGAGTTTACAAGAACAAATTGATCGCCTGCAACCGATTGGACTCGATGAAATTGGCGACGCCGATCTCATGAACCGCCTAGACCAGAAATACCTCATCCGCAAGGAATGGATTTCAACATTGCTGTCTGAATGCGAGAATGATTACCAAATCCTTGAGGTTGGAGGAAAACGGATAACGACTTATTCCAATCAATTCATTGACAATCCGGACCTTGAATCTTTCAATCAACACATACGAGGAAGAAAGTCACGGTTCAAAGCGCGCGTCCGTAATTACGGTTCAAACGGCCTTTCGTTCTTAGAAGTCAAGCGCAAGACCGTGCACGGAAGGACGGTCAAGGCGCGCATTTCGCGGTCCAATGACAATGCCTGGAATGCACCACTGACCGAGGAGGAAATTAACTTTCTCAACGCCAACTATGCATATGAGGACGGGGAGTTGCTCGGGATGGGCAGCACTTTCAACCGCATAACTTTAGTCTCGACTGCATTAAACGAACGGATTACAATCGACACCGATCTCGTCTTCTTTCGAGAAAAAAAAGAGGAGGGACTTGGCTCTCTCGCGATCATGGAGGTGAAACAAGAGCGAATCAACCGCTTTTCTCCTCTCTTAATTGCGCTGCGTACCTTTCGTTTTAGCACACCACCCCTCGCACGACGAACCAGTTTGTCGAAATACATTGTTGGCACCTTACTTTTGAATCGAAACCTGGAGTCGAAACGCTATCGAAGTGCTATGAAGCGAATCAAGCACCTGAAGAAAGAAACCTAAACCCATGTCTGAAGAAGTTATTCACCTTTTGCTTGCTTTTGCCGGAAATCTTGTATCCAGCCTCATTTTAGTGCTGGGAATCTACCACCATGTATCGAAGAGGCGCGACTATGTCTTCACATTCCTCATGGTGGCTTCCGCTGTGTTCCTGCTCTGCAACTTGCTCGTTGAGGTGGAAATTGACCTCGCTTTCGCCCTCGGGCTGTTCGCCATTTTCGGCATTATACGCTACCGAACAGACGCCGTCCCAATCCGGGAAATGACATACCTCTTCATCGTCATTGCGCTGGCGGTGCTCAATGCACTAGCTCCACAATCCAATGGTGTAATGCTGATTGCATTGGCAAATGCCTTGGTCTGGATCTTAACACTGGTGCTCGACCGCCTATGGACCATTCGGCACATGGCCACCAAAGTGGTGATTTACGACCGCGTCGACCTTTTGAGTGAAGGACGACGAGAGGAGTTAATTGAAGACTTGGAGCAACGCACAGGGGTTCAAATCGTGCGAATAGAAATTGGGAAAGTGGACCTGTTGCGGGATACCGCGGTAATCAAAGTCCATTTTGACGGCGACCGTCAACCCGGCCATTTTGAAAGCCAAGGCGGAAGCTGAACCGAAGAAAGCACACCTGAGACAGGCCTTCAGATGCGCTGAAGCAAAACGACAGCGTGTGCACTGATTCCCTCCATGGTGCCCACAAAACCCAGCTTTTCCGTTGTGGTAGCCTTGACGCTCACTTGGTTCAATTCCACGCCAAGCAACCCTGCAATGCACGTGCGCATTGCTTCAACGTGCGGGGCTATTTTTGGTTCCTGGAGGCATATGGTGCTATCCAAATTCCCCAGCTCCCAACCCGCCTCCGTGACCAAATCGTAGGTATGTTGCAAAAGCTTTTTTGAGTCAATCCCTTTGTACTGTGCGTCTGTGTCCGGAAAATGGTAGCCAATATCCCGCATCGCCAGAGCGCCCAATAGCGCATCACAAATCACATGTAGCAATACATCTGCATCACTGTGTCCCACCGCACCATGAGAATGTTCTAACTGAATTCCGCCCAACCAAAACTCCTCACCACGAGCGAGCTGATGGACATCGTAACCATAACCGATTCGAAACGGCATGCCGATCAATTCTCTTCGTTGCTGCTTTGAGCAAGATCCGAAAACTGGAGCCTGAGCGTAAAACGCAATGTATTGGCAAGCGGGTTTTGCTGCCGTGTGGAGATGAGGTAACTCAAATCCACCGTAAAGACCGTGTACTTGATGCCGGCACCAAGGGTAATGAACTGACGGGCCCCTTTCGAGTAATGTTCATTGAAAAAACCCGTTCGGAAGGCAAACGCATCGTTGAATAGATACTCAATACCTCCTCCAATATTCAGTTCGCGCAATTCCTCACGGAGGATGCTCCCATCTTCGATGGTATACGTTCCATCGTCATTGAAATTAACGACCCCCGGGGCATCGTAAAAGCTCTGGATCATGCCCGTCGCGACACCCACATCCGGGTTGAAACCGCTCACAATGGAGTTGCCGCTTTCTTGATCGTATATGGGCGTAGTTGGCACAAGCAACTTATTGACATCTGCGGTGAAGGTGAGGCTGTTGTAATCGTCAAGCTTCAATTTCAATGCCGCCCCAGTCTTGAGGTTGGTTGGAATAAAATCTCGCTCTGCAGATTCTGAATAGCTCATTTTCGCCCCAATGTTCGAAATGCACAAACCCCAGTTGATCTCCGCATCACGTCCCGCGACTTTGGCATAGGGGTTGGTGTAAAAGGTGCTAACGTCAACCGCGACAGAACGTCCCGGCTTTGAGTTCGCTCCAAGAACGTTGGTTCCTCCAGTTAGATTAGAATTGATGAAGCGACCTGCGATTCCGCCACTGAACCGATCACTCAACTTTTGGCTGTAACCAACGTCCAAACTAAATTCCGCCGGCTGAAAATCACGGATTGTTGTTCCTGTCTCATCCGTGAATGTGATATTGCCAAGGCTGAAGTAACGCAAGGCCGCACCCCAAGCCTGGCGCTTATTAATGCGCTTCACTCCCGACAGGTAAGCCAAGTTCATGTCGTCAACCAACGCACGCAACCACGGTGCATATGCCAGACTAAATTCTACATCGTTTGAAGCAAATGCCATCTTTGCCGGGTTCCAATGCAGACTGTTCGCATCAGGAGACAAAGCAACACCTGCATCCCCCAGAGCCCCGGACCTCGAATCAGGCCCAATCATCAGAAAAGGAACTGCGGTGGTGATGGTGTTCAATTGCACAAGCTGAGCCCCTTGCCCGGGTGTCAACTGACCTTGGGCGTTGTTCAGAAAGAAGGAAAAAATCGCAATTGCGAGAATACGTCTGACGTTCATTATTGATTCGTTCATTTATATACGACGGCGCAAGTTAATTCGAAACGTGCACTTTGTTACGGACGCAAAACGACAATCTGGTCCGCATATTGTACGACCGACCCAGTTTCTGATTGCAAGGTGACTCGAAAGACATAAACACCGGCGGGTACAGCGTTTCCAGAAGTTTGATTGTGCGCATCCCATCTAATCTCATTGTTCTGAAATCCCGATACATGCCAAGGCCTTTGCTCAGAATGGACCATCATGCCTTGGCTCGAAAAAACCTCCAATGTCATAAGACCATCCTGACACACTTGATTGTGCTCCACCGAGAACCCGAAACCATTCGATGATGGATTCGGGAACGCCAAAACCTCCCCTAAAACCGACTCAAAGCTGGAAGCCACAATGAAATCAATGGCAGCCGTGCCCTTGTTGTTATACACATCCCATGCAGTAAGGCTGAGCGAGTGCGGGCCATCCGACAAGTTGGAAAACGGATACCGAACCGTTCCGCCTTGATAGGTGTTTAAGTTGCTCGTATAAAAATCATTCAAAACAACACTTTGGCTGGACTCCTCGTCTAGGATCACACGGATGTCATGCCCGATGCCCACTCCCGAAGAATTGATTCCTCCTTCATCGTAAAGCCTCGCCAAAAGCAGCGGATTGCTGTCGGTTAAACCACCACTTTGAAACAACGTGTCGTTCATGAACAGTTCCACCAACGGCGGGTCCAAGTCCTCTGTGAAGTCCTCTGCGATGCCGCCAATGATGAAATCATTCGATGCACCGTGTGCGTCTGTTGAATCTGAAACCGCATAGGCACTGATCCGCCCGGTCCCGAAGTCATAGTCAATATCGCGCGGCACGACAAACTCGAATGCAAACTGACCCGCGTCGACGCTGGCCACGCCACTGAACAAGACATTACGCCGCAATTCGAACGTGTGCGCATTGGGGGCGCCATCGTTATTTAGGCTCGTGATCTGGGAAGCCTTATCAAACACCTTGATGTGCACGATGCCTGTAAAATCTTCCATTAACGCTCCGGACGCATCCGCTACAAATCCTGAAACCGAGGCTGCATCCAGTGCCTTGAGGGTGTCCGGAATGGACGTAATCTCGATCGCGTGTTCAGGATAGTTTAGCTTCAGGGCGACATCGCCCAAAAGCGTAAAATTTCGCTTATTCGAACTGTTTGAAACTTGGGGGTCATTTTTGGTTGCCCGGGCAATGTCCCCAAGCCGCATTGCTGTCGCAGCTGTATCAAAAAGGGCAACATCATAGAATGCGCGGTTTAGCTGCTGATTGGAGCCGCTGAATACAACCCGTGTGGTCGTCAGCATAGCAATGGCCCCTCCATCCGGATTCATGACCATCATTTCACCGGCAGAATCCACATCGGGGTCGTCATAGCGAGCCAGTTCACATGTCGCCGTCATGAAAAGGGGCATGCGCTGGAGATTGGTCCAATTCTGAATCGTCGTGGTGTTGAGTACGCGCTCGTGCGACCAGCCTTTCTCACCTCCATGACCGATGTAATTCATGATCAAAGCTCCATCTCCGACTTGACGGTCAATCGCCTCTTGAGCCGCGGGATACCGCTCACCACCTGGCGTACTTTCTTGTGGATAAGCGTCGAGGTAAATTTTTACAACATCATAAGCCGGATGGTTTTCGGCCAGTTTTTCTGCGTGTTCATCCGAATTCTGCATGTGCTCAATTTCAGTCGGCCCCCCATTGCCATCCATGTCGTCCGAAACGAAGCAAATGCGGTTTCGCCAACGTCCATCATCGCCTTCCGCTCCATCCAAGCAGCCCGAATCCGCGACATCGGCCGACGGACGCCGCATATAAGCCTCAACCTTGTCCACCATTGCATTGGCTTCGTCGAGTGACGAGCACGCTATGCGGCCTACACCGATCGCCATTTTGTCACCAATTCCTTCCCCATATTCGTCCTCCAAAAATCCGAAATAATCATCGCTTACGTAACTGGAAGTAGGACTGATTGAATTTTCGCTCTGGTAGGTAATGAGGAATGGCGACGCCATGAGATTGGAGCGGTTGGCGAACGTACCATCGCCCATCAATTGAAGGTACCGCGGCGCATCCCAGCCTCCGGCGAGCGCTCGATCGCGCAACATCATCATGAACATTTTCAAAGCTGTAGGATCCACACTTCCACTTGCAAACTCATCAAAAACAGCACGTTGCGTCACCACTGCGACCTCCAATCCCTCGTCGGCATGAATCTTCGCCAACCGCTGTGCGGCTTCCATGTATTCCACGCGTGTTGCGATGACCAAATCTGCACGTTCGATTTGATGCAAGTCGAAGTTGTCAGCTGAACCAGCGAAATCCGGCTCCGGGAATCCAAAATTCGAGAAAACCGCAAATCGCCTCGTCGTATCCATGGGCGATTGCCAAACACTTGCGGACCCCGCTTGATCCAAAATCAGCTGCTGCGGCTGATTGCCGTCGGTCACATCCCAAACAGCTTTCACATTTGGCGCTTGTTCCAATTGGTAGGCACCCATTCCAATCGATTGTGCACTTTCTGCATAAAAATTCAATTGGGGGCCCGCTAATTTTAATTCGCATTCCTGGGCGATCCGCACATAATCCAGCCAACCTCGTGCTCCGGGCACAGCAGCGTCGAAGGCAATGTCGACTTCCACGCGAGCGTTAAGGCCCGAGCCCGTTGTGATCATACCTGTTTGCTCTCCGGAAGCCAAATTGGCCACATTGCTCGTGGAGGTTTGGCTGGTGTATGACGGCGATGCACTTCCACTTACATCGGCAGCCGTAAATGCAAATGTGCTGCTTGCTCCCATGGACTGCGCAGCCACTTTGTAAGCGATCGTTCCCGGCTTATTCGTCGTGTAGGGCACATTAAAGACCACCGTTCGGTTAGGGACCGTGCCGAAAGACTCTCCAAACCACTCACGCCCAGAACGATTGAGGCTTTCCAATTCCAACTCATGAAATTGTTGTGACCAAAACGTCGTAATCGCAGTATCTGGCTCAGTGATTGTAGGGGATTGATTAGCTATTCGAAAGGACTCATCTGCTACATCACCATTGATCTGCAGAAAATACCATGCTTTGTCGTTGTAGGCATTTCGCTCGTGCTTCCAATTGGGAAGCAACCCATCGTGCTTCCAGGCATCAGGTCCTTGTCCCCAAAAATAAATGGCATCGGTGGCGTCCCAGTTTCCATCTTCTTCTCCTTCAAACAAGATGGCCACGGGAAGCAACCCCAATGCACGTTCCTCGGCGTTGTCAGTCGGCAACATACTCCCGCCATTGCCAAAAATCCGCATGCGTCGAGGATCCAATGTATCGGGATCAAAGCCTGCGGCTTGAATCCAATCTCGCCCGATGCGGTACACCCCATCCGTAGGTATAGAAATGCGAATAAAATCGCCATCGGCAAGCGGACTAGTGCTTGGCCAATCGCGCATTCGCTGAAATTCACCTGCCCCGAATTGGTCTGCGGATCCTTCTGCTTTGGCCAGGGCAAATTCAATGCTATTCAATCGTTCAAACTGTTCCCTTGCGGCATTAAAACGCACGACCGGCGTTTGAATCTGGGCACTGGCAAAAAAATCCCCTTCTACAAAGTCCCAAGACAACTCATCCGTATCGAGGCATTCCCTGAGCAACTGGCGCTGGCGAATTGTAAGTACCGTGGAGTCCACATCCAACCAATTGGATTGCGTTACCAAGTCTTGGGCTGCAGGCCAATGACTGGGCAGTTTTGCTTCGAAGACATTCCATGGAATTTCATCGAGCCAAAACCCGTCTCTTGGAGCTAAATCTCCTACTGCAATCCCGGGATGATTTTCCGGCAACCAATCGACACTGAACTGCCCTTCAACGACTATGTTTTTTCCTCCCAACTGAGCAAACACCCCGAATGAAATGCACGTGAAAAGCATCGTCGTAATTCCGCGCAAAACGCCCAAAATCACAATTGAAAGAGGTTGTCTTTTTTGAAGGTTGAACATTGCAGATTTGATCATTTATAAGTCCGTTCGAATGGTGTGTAAAGTTCACTTAAAAAATTTATGCAACGCAAAGGGGTAAACGTGCGTTAAACAAGCATAGTATTTGGTGAATGGAAAATCTAACCGTTCAACAAATCACGGACTGCATTTGTTTTTTTCTTATTCTTGTACATTCATAGGGCCCCCTCTACATGAAGCAACTCCTGACAATACCTGCAATCGCCATCTTATTGGCATTTTTCTTTGTGACCCTGGGATCGAATGATGCCCAGGCCCAAGATCCTGAATTTACCCAGTATTTCGCCAATCCGCTCTACATGAACCCTGCTTTTGCAGGGACGGCGCGTTGCCCACGAATGACCATGAGTTATCGCAATCAGTGGCCCGCAATGAGCGGCTCATTTGTGACGACATCGGCGGCATTCGACCAACATGTTGAGACGCTTTCCGGAGGGTTGGGTTTCATTGTCATGAACGACCAAGCCGGTCGAGGAACATTGAGCACAACCACAGCTAGTGGTATTTATAGCTACCAGCAGGCAATCACGCGAAAGTTGTCCATCAAAGCTGCCATGCAAGTTACCTACATGCAGAAAGCATTGGATTGGGGCCGACTGACGTTTGGCGATATGATTGATCCACGACGCGGCTTCATTTACGAAACACAGGACATTCCAAGAGGAGGAATGGTGCAAGCCGTCGATTTCAGCACAGGGTTTTTGGGCTTCACGGACAAGTACTACTTTGGAATGGCGGTTCATCACCTGAATGAGCCCAACGAGTCATTGGTTGTTGGCACGAGTCGACTGCCGATGAAGTATACCGTGCACGCGGGGGCAACATTGCCATTGCAACGATCCGTCACTGGGGTCGAGAGTACAATTTCTCCGAACATTCTTTACCGACGCCAAGGTGAGTTCCAACAAATGAACATTGGCCTCTACGTGAACAAAGGACCACTTGTGGGGGGAATTTGGTACCGTGGCATCATGTTTACCGATTACAAGGACGCATTTATCGTAACACTCGGCATCAAAACTGACGTAGTTCAGTTCGGATACAGCTACGATTTGACCGTTTCTCAACTCACACCTGCGACAGGTGGTGCGCATGAAATTAGCATGACGATTCAATTCGACTGCCGCGGAAAGCGATCCAAATTTCGCACAATAAACTGCCCGTCTTTCTAGTTGAATACAACCTGCTTACTGCTCCCAAGCAGTATTACACCCCTCAATCTGCATGAAACCCATTGAAATCAACGACAGTATGAACTGGAAGCTATCTACTTTCACGATCATCGCTTTGGCCGCACTTATTTCGGGCTGTTCAGGAGAACGCTCTGGAGCAACGGGCTGGGCGTACAATTCAACGACCAACGGTGGCTTTGAAAAGCAACCTTTTTACAACCAAGAAACAGCGCCTGGACTCGTTTTCGTGGAAGGTGGAACCTTCACGATGGGCCAAGTCGAAGACGATTTGACCATGAATTGGGATAACATCCCCCGTCGGGTCACCGTTTCTTCTTTTTACATGGACGAAACCGAAGTAACGAATGCGTTTTGGACGGAATACCTGTTCTGGTTGGAGCGTGTTTATGGCAGTTCCTATCCCGAGGTAGTCGATCGCGCGCTTCCAGATACGCTTGTTTGGAGACAGAAATTAAGTTTCAATGAGCCTTTCGTGAATTATTACTTGCGCCATCCGGCTTACAGAGACTATCCAGTGGTTGGTGTATCGTGGAACCAAGCCAATAACTTTTGCAAATGGAGGACGGACCGCGTCAATGAACAACTCCTCGTTCGGGAGGGCTTGATTGCACACAATCCGGATGCCCAAATGGATGAGGACCACTTCACAACGGAAGCCTACCTCAACGGTCAATACCAGGGGGAGCCTGTTGCCGAAGGACTCACCGATTACCGACCCAATTCGTCCGGTTACCGGAATGTAAAGTTTGAAGATGGACTCTTTCAACCTGCCTACCGATTGCCCACAGAAGCCGAATGGGAATTCGCCGCATTGGGTTTGATTGGAAATAGTTACGCAGAACTCATCAGCGATCGAAGAACGTATCCATGGGATGGTCACTACACCCGAAATGACAACAGCCGCTCCGGAGCATACGGAACGATGAATGCCAACTTTGCACGCGGACGAGGTGATTACATGGGAGTCGCCGGAAACCTCAACGATGGTGCATCCGCCACGGCCGCTGTCTACCAATACGCGCCAAACGATTATGGTTTGTACAATATGTCCGGAAATGTGAACGAGTGGGTCATGGATGTATACCGTCCATACAATGCAGTAGATGCAGAGGAGTTCCGACCATTCAGAGGCAACGTCTTTCAAACGACAGAGCGTAACTCAGAAGGGGTGATCGCCGACAAAATCGATTACATCATTTTTGACATCGAAGGCATTGAGCAGGATCTCACCGCATACCAGAAGGCAGCGGCAAAGAACTTCACAACAGAAGAGCAGAACCTCGTAGACAATGTTTTCACTGCCCTTCAATCGGCGAAAGAAGAACAAAAACAAAAGCGCAGAGAAGAGGCCATGGAACAAGTAGCAGAAGGGAAAGAATTGATCATTGACAGTGAGCTGATCATTGCCCCCGATTTGCTTGATCTTTTTGTCGATAACATTGAAGCCACACCGGGTGAGCTAATGCGTCGAAACATGACGGTTGAGGAAAGTTTAGGCCGAGACAATTACCGTGAGGCAGACAACATTGACTACAAGGATGGAGACTTTCAATCCAGCATTTACTATGGAGATGATGCCTTCAAACGAGAGGGCAGTCGCATGTATGGTTATGGGAAGACTTCGCTCATTAATAACCGCTCCCGCGTCTACAAAGGGGGTGGCTGGAATGACCGGAGTTATTACCTCAGCCCTGGCACGCGACGGTTCTTGGATGAGGACAAGAGTTCCGCCTCGATCGGATTCCGATGCGCGATGGATCGAATGGGCTCACAATCCCTGAATTCTCCCAGATAACACGAACAGCAATTGAAAAAGCTCCGAAGGAATTCGGGGCTTTTTTTTTGCCATAACTTGTTCTGATGCCATCTAGGCAATAATTTTCAACCCATGTTCTCGGCACCAAACCAAACAGCTTTCGCTCTGATTCAAAAGGCATTTTCAGCCTCATCAGGAGTTACGACGGATACGAGGACGGCAAGTGCAGATAAGTTATTCTTTGCTTTGAAGGGAGAGAATTTCGACGGCAACCTGTATGCGAAAGAAGCGCTTGCAAAAGGATGCATCGCTGTCGTCATGGATGATGCAACTTTGTCCCAACACCTCGAAAATGCCATATTGGTCGAGAATGCTCTGAATGCCTTACAAGCTCTGGCGCAGTGGCATCGAAGAAAATGGGACTGTCCCGTCATTGGACTTACGGGTAGCAATGGAAAAACAACGACCAAGGAATTGCTGAAAATGGTCTGCCAAAATCGCTTTCCGGGCATTCAAGCCACCCATGGAAACCTCAATAATGAAATCGGTGTGCCACTCACGTTGCTTTCCATTTCCAATAATCCAGACTTCGTCATTGTTGAAATGGGCGCCAATGCTCAAGGTGAAATAGAATTGCTGGCCCAAATAGCAGAGCCAACTCACGGAATCATCACCAACATTGGCCGCGCCCATCTGGAGGGGTTTGGCGGCTTAGATGGCGTCATTAAGGGGAAGAGTGAACTATTCCATTTCTTTCGTTCATCCACGAATGCAACAGAAACCGATCAAGTTTCGCTTTTTGTCAATGCCAACCACGAAGTGTTAGCCGAGGTTTCACAATCCATTCCCAGGCTATTTTATGGCAGCCACGAGCATCCACCTTTCGTGTCGTCGGTCCAAGACGATTTTACCATGAGCTGGACCGATTTGGAAGGCATCCAACACGGACCCTTGCATTGTCATATATCCGGCGAACACAACTTTGAAAACATGATGACTGCAGCCGCTGTTGGACTCCATTTTGGAGTCACTGCGAACGATTGCAGCCGAGCATTGAGCGCATATGCTCCCGACAACAATCGGTCACAATGGATGGAAACCAAATCCAACCAAGTTTTGCTTGACGCTTATAATGCGAATCCGAGTAGTATGGAATCGGCGCTTACTTTCTTTGAACGCGTAGGAAAAGCAAGCAACGAAAGAACACCATTGGTTGCCATTCTCGGCGACATGGGAGAACTCGGTAACTATGCCGCATCAGCCCATGACGATGTTTTAGCAATGGCTTTGGAAAAGGGAATGCAAGTCATCACCGTAGGCCCCATCTTTCAGCGGTCCGCACAAAAACATGCAAATATTCAATCCTTTTCAACCACTGCTGAATTAAAGCTTCATCTAGAGCATCAGCCCGTTCATGGTAAAAAAGTGCTCCTCAAAGGATCCCGTTCGATTGCCTTGGAAGAAGCCCTCATCGCTTTGTAAGGTTTCTCGCAGTTGCAGGGAATCCAATGATTGAGATACTATCTTTGTGAACCATGGATTTCATCAATGAATTGCGTTGGCGGGGCATGTTGCATGACATGACACCTGGCCTGGAAGAAGCCCTTACCAAAGGCAATGTGACTGGCTATGTAGGGTTCG
>JADHRK010000024.1 GCA_016777435.1 Flavobacteriales bacterium | reverse complement strand
CACCACTTTTACGCCCACGATTGGAGCAGGCGTGGATTCGAGTTATTGGCAAGTCAATTCGGGGACTTATGGTGTTCAAGCCATTGATCCGTTGTCGGATTATGTGAACCTTGAATTTGATGAACCGGGAGTCTATGACTTCACCTATACGGTAACCAATAGCTTCAGTTGCAGCTGGGACACCACAGTTGTAATTGACGTAGTGGAGAATCCGGGCAATAGCATCACAGCGGGGCCGGACCAAATTTTTTGTGGAGATCCGGTCGAGTTACAAGGTGCTTTCCTTGGAGGTGGAATCTCACCCTGTGCGGGAAGCGCTGAAACGGTCGTTCATTGTTACGACAACAACGAAAACACATCTTGGACGTATTGCCCGGATACTCCAGGAGATGGAACCATGATGGAGATCTTGTTCTATGCAGGGCAAATCGAAGGTTTTTTTGATCACATCCAGATTTTTGACGGGGATGACAATACGGCGCCTTTATTGCTTGATCTGAGTGGTGCCTATCCCGAGTCCTTCGTTGCCGCGACCAATCCCGACGGTTGCCTCTATGTCCAATTCACATCGGATGGTTCTATAAGTTGTGGTTCAGGAAATTATGATCCTGTTAGCTGGTGTGCGGGGTGCGGCCAAGATGCTTGTGGGTTTATGTGGAACTGGGTGCCTGCTGACAATTTGACTAACGCGAATAGTGCAAACCCGATTGTGGAGACATTTGACGGTTTCCCAACCGAATACGTCGCGTTTGTTGAGCCCATTGGATTGGAAAACTGTGCAACTACGGACACGGTCCTCGTGGTGCCGGGATTCATCTTCACGACAAGCTTTTCGGACCCTACATGTGTTCTCACAGATGGTACGATCGCTATAGAGATAGATGAACCACCATCGGAAGGGCCATGGACCATCGAATTATTTGAAAATGGTGCATCTGTTGAAACGGTGATTTCCAATGGCGGTGTAGATGTTTTTGATAATCTCACGGAAGGCAATTACTCCATAGAACTAAGTGACGCGATTGGATGTGAGTATACCGTTCCGTTTGTTCTGAGTCCTCCGCAGCCGATGGATTTTGATTTGACGCCAAACCCAAACATTTGCATCAATGGCTTTGCCACGCTTGAGACCAGTTCGGATATGGATCCAGGTCAAACCTGGACATACTCGTGGGACAATGGGTTGGGCACCGGTGATGTTCAAGTGGTCAATCCGATTGTTGACACGGATTACACCGTTTTTGCAACCGACGCCAATGGATGCACATCGGATGCGCAAACGGTCACAGTCCAAGTTTATGACTCGTTGAATGTTTCCATTAGCGCGCCTGATCTGATTTGCGGCGGGGCCTTTGCCGAACTTGAAGCTGACATATTCAATGGCGGCAGCGGCGCCGGCTATTCATTCAATTGGTCTTGGCAAAACAATCCGGTCGGCGGTGATGAAAGTTATTGGGTGGATTACCCGCAGGCCACGGGCACTTATTGTGTGACTTTGAATGACAATTGTGAAACTCCTTCTGCAACAGCCTGCGAAGAGGTGGTTATTGAAACGCCTATTCCCGCCGCATTTACCTCCGATACTACCCGCTCTTGCGTGCCCGGTGTTTTTCAATTTGAATCCTTGGTAGACCCAGCGCTGATTGCACAGACGGAATGGTTCTTTGGTGACGGCGAGCTGTCGTATGAAGCAAGTCCGGCACATGCCTATCTAAGTCCTGGATCCTACGATATCACATTCAATATCACCTCCTTGGTGGGATGTGAATACGTTAATTTCCAACCGAACTACTTGCAGGTGTTCACTCCACCTTACGTTGGATTCACGGCATCGCCACAGCCTACACGTGTGCCGGACACTGAGGTTCAATTCGAATCCGTGAACAGCACGAATGTGGTTGATTGGTTCTGGTTGTTTGATAGTATCCAGTACTTGGGAGCTTCCAACGAGTCCAATCCGTTATTCGAGTTCCCAATTGACCAGGGAGGAAATTATCCGGTAACGTTGGTCGTGACGGATGAGAATGGTTGTTCTTCTCAGATCACCCGAACCATTGAGATCTTGGATTTGTTTTCTCTCTACATTCCAACGGCATTCTCTCCAAATAATGATGGAACCAATGATGCTTTCTTCGCGGTCGGAACGGATATTGATCCTGCTCGTTTTTCCATGCAGGTCATTAACCGATGGGGTAACTTGGTCTTTGAGACGACGGATGTAAACGAAGTCTGGTACGGCAAGTCGAATGATGCTTCTGAGCATTTTGCTCAGGACGGTGTGTACTTCTACCGAGTCGTCGTATACAGCTTGAGCAATCCTGCTGAACGAAAGGAAATTAAAGGTGCTGTTAGCGTGATGAGGTAAGATAAATGCGGAGGAATGCGCAAGCAGGGCTCTGACTTTGGACCATGAAAAAGCCCCCGTGAAAACGGGGGCTTTTTCATTTCAGATGGATTCGACTCAATCCACTTCCAACAGTTCATCCATAGTTCCGGTCGCAACGCTATGATAATTGGGCCGAGCCTTGCTGTAGATTCCAAGGGCCATGTCCTTTTGTCCTGTTTCGACCATAGCGCGGTAAAGAGGCGTTAAGAATTTCCGTCGGCCTACCTTGATCAAGAACGATTCAAGGCGCTCATAGGAGGGCGTGTAATTGCTTCGAATGCTTTGTTCTAGCCAAGCAAACAACACTTCGTTGTTGCCAGTGATGGAGATTTTCCAGGCTTTGTCCAGTTCCTGCATGCGTTCAGCAGATGTACCGTCATCCAAATTGGAAAGGAATCGATAGCGTTCTTGGTAGACCCAGTTTTCCCAAGGCAAATCCGAAGTCACCAACGATCCGCTTTCCCAAGCGGCGAGGTTGGCGTCGACTTGCTCAATACGCTCAGAACGAACCTGCGGACAGTTCGCGGGCAGTCCGGCGCCAAAAATCCATGCGTCCAGGTCAATGGCTGTCAAACGATCCGCTGTATTGAGCAGGTTTTCCTTCAAATATGTAATGAAGCGGTCCGTATCCATGACGGTGAAGGCATGCTCGGTAAAATAGGTTTTTAGAAAAGCATCAAAAGCCTCGCGGCCAACGGTTTCTTCTATCAAACGCAAGAAGAAGTATCCTTTGTCATAGGCGATAGCCGTCATGCCATCGTCCGGATTGCGGTTTTGAAGATGCAATTTGAGGTGGGTGTCATCGGGATTCGTGTCCATGATTTCATCAACCTCGTCGACCAATCCTTGGTAGCTCAGAGTGGCGAGCATCTCCGAGATTTCACGGCCGTACACGGCCTCCATGATGCGTTGTTCGAAGTAGACGGTGAAGCCTTCATTGAGCCAGAAATCGTCCCAGGTGGAATTGGTCACAAGGTTTCCGCTCCAACTGTGCGCTAATTCGTGTGCCACCAATGAAACGAGGCTGCGATCGCCGGCGATAATCGTGGGTGTGGCAAATGTCAAGCGAGGATTCTCCATACCACCGAAGGGAAAGGCTGCAGGCAGCACGAGCAAATCGTAGCGTTCCCAAGCGTATTTTCCGTACAGGTTCTCTGCCGCCACCAAGAGTTGTTCCATTTCACCGAACTCGTATTCGGAGGCATCGATGAGTTCCGGCACTGCGTAGACGCCTGTGTGGGGACCGACCGATCGAAACTCAACGTTGCCCACGGCAAGCGCCATGAGGTAGGAGGGGATGGGTTGATCCATTCGAAAGTCGTAATGGCCATCAGCGGACTGCTGAGTTGGGTTGGTCGCGCTCATAAGCGCCATGGTTCCAACGGGCACATCGACATGCGCTTCATAGGTGAATCGAATCCCCGGTGAATCTTGGCATGGTATCCATGTTCGCGCCAAAATGGCTTGGCTTTGCGTGAAAAGAAACGGTTGTTCTCCTTCCACCCAAAGCAGGGCACCGGCTGTAGGGGCGCTGGCGTATTGAATGCTGATACGCTTGGAATCTCCTGTGACGGGAATGCTCAGGGGCTGTCCAATAAATGCTTGTTCCGGCCCCAAGGACCAGTCGACGGCTGCGCCATCGACGGTAACGGCTTCAATGGTCAAATCAACACAATCTAAAAGAATGCGTTTGGCGTTTGCGCTTGCATCGATATCGTATGTGGCAATGGCGCGGATGATTCGGTCGTCAAAGTTGACCGAGGCATTCCAATTCAAATGGGTGACTACTGCCTCGTCGGGTTGACTGTAGCTGTGGAAATCGGTGGCTCTTTTCATGTCAAGAATGGCTTGGCTTTTTCGGCTATTCCCTTCGGATGATTGGCATCCAATCACTGCGAAGACAATGGCGAGGGCGAGGAAGGTTTGGAAGTGTTTCATGAAGAATGGATCATTCGGGTGCGGCGTGTTGTTGTTGCTTTCGATGCAAGAAGAAGGCGGTGGCTCGGGACAAAAGAACGAGGACAAGGCTGCCCAAAGCGGTTTTGATGAGCAAACCCGGTCCCAATCGGAGTAGCGTATCCAGGACGGACTCTTCAATCGGCACAATGGCGCGTTGCCAAAGCAATCCCATGGCAAGGATAAGCAGCTGACCGGCGAATAAAATCAAGGTTGGAATGAGCATGGTGCTTCGCGTGCGCATTTCCATGGCCCAGCCGCTTAGCATGGCGGCCAGCGGAAATGCGAGTAGAAAGCCACCGGTACTTCCAGTGAAGCGCTCCCAACCAAATGTTCCATAGGCAAATACAGGAGCTCCAAATCCGCCCGCAATGAGGTAGATGACCACCGCCAATGTTCCAGATTTCCAGCCCAATATGGCGGGAAGTAAGACGACCAATAGCGATTGCAAGGTGATGGGGATCCCTTCACCGCTGGTCCATTGCATCGGAGAGAGCACCATGAGCACGGCAAGGGCTGCGAAAAAAGCAGCTGTTTTGGCCCAAGGGGCGGCAGCGTTCAATTGTTTTTCAAACATGCATTAGTGGCGTTGGTAAATCCGTTGCCATTGTGCATCGAACTGAACGGAATTGTTGTCTCGGTTCACATCGGCCATTTGACGATCGGCATCCAGTTCCACAGAAACGATGCGTGAAGTTGTCGGAATGGTGAATGAATAGGTCGGGTTCGTCCATGGCCAATCGGGCAATAAGGATTCATTTTCACCAAGGGCTTTGTGTCCGCGCATCATGACCAATGGCGCATGGAACCGCTGAACCTCGCCGTTTTCAAACGTGACGGCAATGTTTTGAGGCATGGGCATGGCGCCGAGCCGCTCCAATTCAATCGTGGCTGAGTCTTCCGATTCATAGACAGATTGAACGGCATAGTCAATGGTGTGCGTGGTATTGATGAAATATTGGAAGTACCAATCCAAATCCAATCCGCAGGCGGATTCCATGCATTGTTTGAGTTCCAGTGGTCCCGGGTGTTTGAATGACCATTTGGCAAAGTAGTCTCGGAGACCTTGGTCCCGGGCTTCGGGACCCATGACGGCCGCAAGTTGTGCCAAGAGCACTTCGCCCTTGGAATAGGCGGCTACCCCATAGGCGCGGTTGGTCTGGTAATGATCAGCATGCGTAATGAGCGGCTCCTCATTGCCGCTCAGCGCTTGGTTGATATAACTGCTGTAAGATGAACGGTGTGCATAGCCGGAAGTGATTGCCTCGGCGAACAGGTGACGCATGCACAGTGAAGTTGCGTAGCTCGTCATCCCTTCGTCCATGAATTCATAGAGGCTTTCGTTCGTGGCGAGCACGGCTTGAAACCAGGAGTGTGCCATCTCATGCACCGTAACACCGACCAAACTCCGCAGGCTTCGTTCCCCGGTGATCAGCGTTGCCATCGGGTATTCCATGCCGCCATCACCGCCTTGGATGACGGAGTACTGCGGATAGGGGTAAGGACCGATCAATTCATTGAGAAATGCCATGGCCTTGGCGGCATACTCCGGCAGCGCAGCCCAATTCTCATCGTATTCGGCATTGGCTTGGTGATAGAAGTTCAGCGTGACATCGCTCAAACTTTCGGTGCTGTGCAAATAGTCCGGGTCAGCCGCCCACGCGAAGTCAATTACATTTTCCGCTACAAAATTCCAATCTCCCTTGATGCGAGCGGACGCGATGTCCTGCTGCAAAGTGCCGGTTGCTCCAATGGTGTATCCTGTGGGTGCATGAATGGTTACATCGAAATCACCCCAAATTCCATGATACTCACGGCCGATGTATGGCTCTGTATGCCATCCGTCGTGATCATATTCACAGACCTTGGGATACCACTGTGTCATGGAGTATTCGATGCCTTCCTTATTCATCCAACCGCTTCGACGGATTTGACGCGGAACCTGAGCCGACCATGTCATCTCAAATTTGGCGCGTTTTCCGGCGCGAATCGGTGCATCGAGTTTCACTTCTAAAATAGTGCCATCATGAATGAAGTCCACGGGTTTGCCATTCACAAGCAGCGATTCCACTTGGATCCATCCCCATTCTTCTTCCGGCAATTCTACAATGCGCGAGCCCACGCGGGAATCCGGATCGGAAATGGTGCGGGATCGCACATCCATCATGCTTTCCGGTTGAAAGGCATTGAAAAACAAATGAAAGAAAGCGCGATCGAGCGCATCCGGACTGTTGTTCATCAGTTTCGCTGTCATTTCTCCGTGGTACTGGTGCAACGCAGTGTCCAGGGTGATATCCATGGTATAATCAATGGTTTGTTGCCACCCGGGATATTGCGCTGAAACAGAGGCAAACGCCGAGAACGCACAGCTGGCCAAAAGAATGAGTCGAATGTGCATGGGAGAGGAGGTCAAAAGTGAATAGAGAAATGGCGGAAAAATGCGAAAATAAGGCCAATGGAAAGGACATGGCGTCAACGCAGCATGGTTGTGGGTTTCTCATTGCATTCTTCCGAAGGATCAATGGCATAGATCATCATCCGTTCAGCGGAATTGATGGGATTAAGCCAAGCCAGTAGCCGGTCCCATTTTCCAGGAGGTACCTGTTCGATGTATTGCATGGAAGGATAGGTCGCTTTGTAGCGTTCAACCCCTTCACCGAGGTGTTGGCTGCCTGAAAAAACGATGTAATTTGGAAACAATCGGGTCGGACTGTTGCACATGACCATGCGGTGATTGAGCTCATCGGTGGAGAGATCACTGCTCCAATAGTTCTCCCAAGAACCGCTGTAGAATTGAGGCGGCATGGCGGGCTTGTCGGTATGCACAATCAGGAAATTGGATAAATCACCTCGGTCGTACATGGCCGTCATGGCTTCCACGCGGGATTTTTTAGGCTGCACGCCGCAGAATATTCCACCAACGATCAGATTGATGGCGATGAATACATAAGCGGTGCCGCGTTCCAATCGCCGCCGTCGCTGCCAAAATGGAGAGCGTTCTCGAAATGCCATCCAGCCCACACTTCCTGCCACAATGACAAACGGCACCACAGGGAGGATGAAACGCTCTTGTTTGTTGGGGAAGTAGCTGTGAAAAACAAAAAAAACGAGTGGAGGCAACACGAGCATCATGTGCTTGCGAGCGATGGCTCCCATGCCGAATGCCCAGGCGAAAGAAAATGGCGGGATGAGCAAGCCGAGTATAACCCAAATGTATTGATGCCAGAAGCCTTGAGGGTAGCCACTAGCGTGTGTGCTGTTGTAGACGATGTATGCGCGCAACTGGGCAAAGGGTTCCCCCCAAATGATGATGTCTTGGACTTGTCCCAAACTGAAAAACAAAAGTGACGAGAGCGCGAGTGTTCCGATTTCGGCTGCGGATTTCTGGAGTTTTTCGCCGGCGCGGTAATTGACCATTGCCATAGCCAGTGCCCAGCCAACGGCAAAAACGCCTGCTTGATAGCGCAAAGCAGTTGCTAGTCCGAGGCCAATGCCAGCGACGAACCAAGTGCGCAGTGTTCGTTCATGCGGGGACTTTTTGAGAATTACCCAAGCCGACCACATAAGCGGAGGAATGCAGACAACCTCTACCAATTGCCGCACGCCCAAATGCGGAAACCAGGCAAATCCGGCGAGCGCCAATCCCGCCCAAACCCCACTTTTTCGACCACCCATCGATTCGGCGATTCGGTAGCCCAACCCGACGATCAACAAACTGAACAGTCCGTGAATGAGCCGAATCAAAAACATTTGTGTGGTAGGTGCCACGATTCCTGCAGCCAACATCAGTCGAAACAATCCCGAAATCAAGCCAGGATAGGCGAGATTGGCTTGGTGGGGCGTAGGAGTTTCGATGCCCTTCTCCAATTGTGTCCAAGGCATCCAAGCGTTGTAATCTTCGCCCTCTGCCCACGAGGCGGCAGTTTCAATCACCAAAAAGTGATCATCGTGCATCAGGTATCCAGGCGAATGGATGGCCGCGGCGATGCGAAACCCAAGTCCGATGAGAAGAATACCTTTGAGGGGATGTTGCCGGAACCAGGCGGCCAATGTGTGCATGTGGCTCAGCTTGGATTGGCTTGTTGCGTCTTCAGTGCGAGCATTTTCAGGCAAGCAACAGCGGCTTCAATGCCTTTGTTGCCATGCTCGCCGCCGGAACGTGCCCGGGACTGCTCAATGTTGTCGTCGGTCAATACACAGAAAATAGCGGGCTTGCCTGAAGCTAGTCCAAGCTGCATCAATCCTTGCGTAACACCCTGGCATACGTAATCAAAGTGAGCAGTCTCGCCTCGAATCACCGCACCAATTGCGATGACAGCATCGCATGGATCATCTCCTTCCAGCAACCATTTGGATGCAAGGGGCAATTCAAATGCTCCTGGTACATACTGAATGGGCGTGTTTTCGAGGGTGACACCTGCGTCATTCAAGACGCGCAATGCTCCATCCCGCAGGCCATTCGTGATGGCTTCGTTCCATTCAGAAACGACGATGCCCACGCGAAAGTGGGCACCATTGGGCAAAGTTGCCCGGTCGTAATGGCTTAAGTTTTTTCCAGTAGTGGCCATGCAATTGGCTTTGGATCTTAGGATTAACTCATTTGCCAGTGAGCGAGGCGGCCATTGCGGCGGCGCCATTCTTTTGCTGGCTCTTTGGGTAATCGTTTACGATACGGTCGAGGTGTGATTTGGCGGTAGTGTTGCTTCCCAATTCCATTTCTACCAATGCCGCTTTGTACAAAAACATCGGGGCCAGGACCGCCTCAGCCAATCCAGATTCAGCCGCAGAAATTGCGGAATTGAAAGCAGATCTCGCGGCATCATAATTGCCCAATTCAACGTGGCAGTCTCCTATGTTTCCAGCCGCTAGCGTAGCGATAACGTCATCGTTTGCTTCTGCTTGCTCGAAAGCAGCGATCGCTTCTTCAAAAGCACCGGCGTCACGGTGAACAATGCCCATGCGGTATGCTGCGCGTGCACCAGCTGCCGTACCGCTGTGGTCATTCATGATTTCTTCAAGGCCGGCAGCGAAACCATCACCGTAGGCTGCGAGGTCGACAGAATCCATTTCAAAATAACTCTCTGCTCGCCAGCTGCCCTCTTCTGCCTGCGCTTCGGCCGGTGCAGCGATGAAACTCTGGTAGGCGAGAACCGCTACAATCAGCGCCGCCACACCTCCGATGCCATAGGTCAGGCTCGAACGGTTTTCGTCAACGAATTTTTCCGTTTTTGTGTATGCTTCACCTATGTCCAGTAGGGTATCATCTTCGGGCTTAGTTTTTTTCGCCATGGGTAATTTGTTAGGTCGAATAGTTTGTCGTGAAAGACCGAGCAAAAATAGTGAAATTCGCATCATGGTACTCGAACAACTTCACCTGCATAATTTCAAGAACCACATTGGATCGGATTTGACCTTCGGTTCACAGGTCAATTGCCTGCTGGGAGACAATGGCAGTGGGAAAACCAACGTTCTGGACGCCGTTCATTATTTGTGCCACACCAAGAGCTATTTTAACCCAATTGATGGTCAGAACATTGCGCACGGTGAAGATCAAATGCTCGTCCAAGGGCAGTTTTTGAGGCATGATCAGCGCGAAAAAGTGAGTTGTGCAATTGCGCGAGGGGTGAAAAAAGTGTTTCGCTGGAATGAAAAAGCTTACGATCGGTTGGCCGATCATGTGGGTCGATTTCCGGCAGTAATGATTGCGCCGGATGATGCTGCATTGATCCATGAGGGCAGTGAAATGCGACGAAAATGGCTGGATTCTGTCATTTCTCAGTCGGATCGCGCGTACCTCAAGAACATCATGTCGTACAACAAGGCATTGAATCAGCGGAATGCACTGCTGCGCTATTTCGCCGAGAACCGCACTTGGGATGAAGAATCACTGGCGCTTTGGGACGCACAATTGGTTCCATTGGCTGTGGCGATTCGGGCGCGCCGTGTCGCATTTATTGAGGCGTATTCACCCATTTTTCAAGCCGTGCATGAGGACATCACGCAAGGCGTTGAATCGGTGGGATTGGTTTACCGCTCAGATGTAGGCGCCTCAGAAGCTGCTTTTGAACAACAATTGCGCGCCGCGAGGGACGATGATCGGCGTCTCCGAAGAAGCACCTGTGGTACGCACAAGGATGATGTCTTGTTTCAGTTGGGAGAACACTTGTTGAAGCGCTTTGGATCGCAGGGCCAGCAAAAATCGTTTTTGATTGCCTTGCGCCTTTCGCAATTGGAACACATTGAAGAAGCCACAGGTGTGAAGCCCATACTCTTGTTGGATGACATTTTTGATAAAATCGATGACAAACGGGTGAAATCATTGATGCGCCGTGTGACCAGTGGCACGTTTGGTCAGGTATTCATAACCGATACGGATGTGGATCGCATTCCTCAGATGTTCCAGGAAACAGGAGCAGACGTGAAAGTCTATTTGGTCGAGCAAGGGGAGGTGAAGCTACCGCCGAAACGTGTAAATTCGAACCATGAATCGTAACGACCCGAAACCACTCAAGGCGGCCATCGCTCAATTTGTTAAAGCGTATCGCATGCAAAGCAGATTGGATGAGGTGGACACGGTGAATGCTTGGAATGCCTGTTTTGGTCAAATGGTTCAGCGCCAAACCCGTTCCATACGACTGCAGGGGGAAGGAAAGCTCTGGGTAAAGTTGAACAGCGGTCCGCTCAAGGAGGAATTGATGATGAGCAAGGGTCAAATTGTGGATCGGTTAAACGAGCACCTGGGTCGAAAAATCATCGCAGAAGTTATCATTCAATGAATTCAGTGCCGCTCTGCGTAGGTTTTATTGCCCTCATTGGCACAAAGCGCCCCATTGCGAAGGCTTGGATGCAACGAATGGCGTACTTTCTATGTTGAACACGAAATGAATAAGCTCAGGTTGTTGGTTGGTTTGATTTTGGCGGCTGGGGGATTGGTCCTGACCGGAGCGATGTTGCGCCCAAGCCACATGCATTCTGAGGGGCAACCTTACCACACCAAAACATTTCGGATGGCCTACGGCGGACTGCCCGATACCACCAACAGTTTGTTCACCGGCAGCGGAAAATGTGCCGGTTGCCACGGGAAGGATCCCAACCACTTTGCGAGCATCGCAGGCCAGTCGGTTCCTCTTGTGCCCATGCCGGATGGATGGGATGTAAATGTCACGGATCATTGGCGCAGCTCGCTCATGGCCAATTCAGCCAAAGACCCATTTTGGCGTGCCAAAGTCCAACACGAGGTATTGGTCAATCCGTCGCATCAATTGGATTTGGAGGACAAATGCACCTCATGCCACGCTCCGCTCGGTCATTTTGCGGCCCACCATGACGGCGATCCACATTACACAATGGCGGCGTTGCTCCAAGACAGCTTGGCCATGGACGGCGTGAGTTGCCTGGCGTGTCACCAGCAATCGCAAGATGCTGGAAATACATTTAGCGGAGAGTTGACTTTCGATGATAGCATGGCATATGGTCCTTATGGGGCGGGAAAGGACGAGATGCCATTGTATGATTTGCCGATGGTTACCTACGCAGGCTATACACCGGCCTATGGAGAACACATCGCGAGTGGTGAAATTTGCGCCGGTTGCCATTCTTTGGTGACGCAAACAACGGATTTGGAGGGCAATTACACAGGGGCAGATTATGTGGAGCAGGCGACGTACCACGAATGGCTGAACTCCGCGTATGCAGACGATGGCGAAGATCCGCAAACGTGCAATGCATGTCATTTGCCGCGCATTGAAGATCCAGTGGTCATTAGCTCGGGCTATGTCTTTTTGGAGCCGCGCACCCCTTACGGTTTGCATTATATGGTTGGGGGGAATGCCCAAATGCTCGAAATCATGCGTGACAACGTGGATGACTTGGGGCTTGCCGCAACGGCTGAGCAATTTGACACTACACTGGTGCAAACGCGCAAGATGCTGCGGGAGCAAACGCTCGATATTGAAGTGGTTGCTAGCGATTGGATTGACGAATGGGGAGGGAGTGTGCAGCTCAAGTTGACAAACAAAGCCGGCCATAAATTCCCCTCCGGTTATCCTGCTCGTCGCGCTTGGATCGAAGTGAAGGCACGAGTCGGGGATGAAACCATATGGCACAGTGGAGCATGGTCCATCGAGAACGGATCCATCATCGAGTTGGACGAGGCTGGGTTGTCTGCGTATGAGCCCCATCACAATGTCATTTCCGACGAGTCCCAGGTTCAGATTTACGAATTGGTTGCGGCCGATGTGACCGGATCTCCAACGAATCTGTTGGAGCGTGCCGCTTTTTCACTGAAGGACAATCGCCTTACGCCGAAGGGATTCAGTTACGAACATGCCGTTTACGACACCACACGGGTGGAAGGGTTGGCATACGAAGATGAGAGTTTTGACGTAGCCGATGGATCCGATGTGATCACATATCAATTTCCTCCTGCTGACGTCGGTGGTCAGGTTGAGGTGGACGTGCATGTCTGGTATCAGGCGATGCCTCCTAGATGGATCAATTCCATGTTTGAATTTCAAGACAGTACCATTCAGGCCTTTCAAACCATGTTTGAAGCACAAGGTGCCGCGCCGGAATTGGTCAAGGACACCACATTCCTGTTGGATGTTGCGGGGTCCGTCCAAGAAGACATCGCCTCCGAGCGTTGGTCGGTTTATCCCAACCCTTCCCGGGATGGGCGTGTGACCATGCTCGTGCCTGAACGCGCCCGTGGTGCTTTGTGGGAAGTATATGGCATGGCCGGCTCGCGCATGGCTTCGGGTTGGACCCTACCCGGCATGGAGATTTCATTGCCGAAGGCACAAGGGACGTACGCCATCCGTTGGCATCTTGAAAGTGGCGAAGTGATCAGCCGCAAAGCGGTGGTGCGCCACTAGGTAATGGCAATGCCTGCCGGGGATACAGCGCCGTATTACCGGTCAATCTCACCATCTTCGTCCTCCCCGTCCCACAGCGATTCTGATGCTTCATCCGACGCGCCGAGGTAAATTTCCAAGAGCCCTTCTGGAATCGTCACGAACAACTGTTTTTTAGATCGATTTACCCGGATATCAATTTCAGGGGGCAGGGGAATCAGCACTTCTTTTCCATCCCGCAGCACTTCCAAGATGGGATACATCGCATAATCCAATACTTTTTTGATTACGCCAATGGTTTTTTCGTTTTCTGCGTCGGCTGCTGTCCAGCCTTGAATTTCGTGGAGGTAGAATTCTGTTTCATCCAATGCGGGCAGAAATGTCAAAGGCAAGTAAACATTCGATCCGCCCAATGCTTTGGCCTCTGATTCGGTATTGACTCCTTCAAAGCTGACAATGATTTTTTGCAATGCGCTGTGCTCCTTCGTGGATTCTAGGAAATGGGGCACGAGCCTCCCGCCGATTTCCAACCATATGCAGTCCAACTTGGCATACGACTCAGGCTGATCAGCATCGATGTAAAGAATGACATCGCCCTTGTAGCCGTGTGGCTTTGTAATTTTTCCGAGCAGGAAGCAGTCGTCAATGGTCATGGCGTACAAATTATAAGGCAAAGAAAAGGGCTGTCACCTGAGGTGCAGCCCTTTAGCAATATTAACTCGGGAAAATTAGTCTTCCTTTTCGTCTTTCTTTTCGTCTTCCGCCGCTGGCGCTTCTTCCGCCGCTGGCGCTTCTTCCGCCGCTGGCGCTGCTTCCGCTGCTGGTGCTTCTTCCGCTGCTGGCGCTTCTTCCGCTGCTGGCGCTTCTTCCGCCGCTGGCGCTTCTTCCGCTGCTGGCGCTTCTTCCGCTGCTGGCGCTTCTTCCGCTGCTGGTGCTTCTTCCGCTGCTGGCGCTTCTTCCGCTGCTGGCGCTTCTTCCGCTGCTGGCGCTTCTTCCGCTGCTGGCGCTTCTTCCGCTGCTGGCGTTTCTTCCGCTGCTGGCGCTTCTTCCGCTGCTGGCGTTTCTTCCGCTGCTGGCGCTTCTTCCGCTGCTGGCGTTTCCTCTTCTGCCGGGGCTTCAGCTGCTGCTTTCGCTGCTTCAGCCTCAGCAATTGCAGCATTCTGTGCAGCTTCACGCGCCTCGTTCACGGCCTTTTCAGCAGCCAATCGAGCTGCTTTGTCTTTGTCCGACTCGTTATTGAGTTGGTCAATTTTACCTTGGACCTTCGCCGATTTTTCTGTCATCCACTTTTCGAAGCGTTTCTCTGCTTCGGCTTCGGTCATAGCGCCCTTGCGGACGCCATTGACCAAGTGGTTGTGATACACGACACCCTTGTACTTGAGCAATGCTCGAACCGTGTCAGACATTTCAGCTCCTACTTGCAACCAATGCAAAGCACGATCGTGCTTGATTTCAATGGTTGCAGGATTGGTGTTGGGGTTGTAAGTTCCAACTTTTTCGATGTACCGGCCGTCACGTGGAGCGCGCGCATCAGCGGCGACTACATGATAGAAAGCCTTTCCTTTTTTACCGTGACGTTGGAGTCGGAGACGAGTAGCCATGAGAGAAACGTTTAATAAGGGTCCTAAACCCGGTTGTTAAAATCAAAATATGTATTCCCGAAAGGGAGCGCAAAAGTACATGTCATCACCGCAACAAACAAAGGTGGAACCCTTTTTTTTCAGTGGGTGGCATTGATGCAACAAAATCAGGGGGTAAAATGTCATCTGCATGAAAGCAGTTAACTTGTGGCAAGACTATGAAGAAGGACAACGAAGAAAAGGTGAGGCCCTCTGGTTCGAAGGTTTCCATTATCAATGTGATGGCAGGAAGCTTGGATGGTGCAATTGCATCGCACCCGGACGAATCCGATGATGAGCGGAAGGCCATGGGCTTCATCAATGAAGCCGATCATGACCATGTTCGTGAACTGCTCGCGTCGTGTGACGCCGTCATTGCCGGCGGGCATTCGGTCAACGTGAGTGGTGGTGTCATGGAGGTAGTCAATGATGCCGGACAGCATCCAACTTGGATCTTATGCACCCGTTCTGGTTTTGAAGCTGACGCACCCATTTGGAATTCGCCCAACACAGCCAAGTGGCTCGTGTCTGATAAATCGTTGCCAAGCGCCAAAACGAGCGGTTCAGTCCGAACATTGGTATACGGAAGTCTCGAAGCGCCCCAGAAGGGATTGGTTCAGACCATATGTGAAGCATGCGCGGAAGCGAACTTCAAGCGGGTTTTGCTCTTTGGTGGTGGTTTCATCAATGCTGCGTTTTACGAAGCAGGAGCAGTCGATGGGTTTATCCTGACCATCTGTCCGGTAATTGTGGGCAGCGAAAAGCGTGTTCCCATCGTTCAGCCCGCCTTATCAGGTCCGACCCATTTCATATTGGACAATGTCAAAACGGAAGGGAACTTGGTGTTCATCCATTACATTGCAGAACGATGAGCGAAGGAGCTGAAAGCAGCGGTGCATTGAGCAACGTAGAAATTGAACACAAGTTTTTGGTGGGCGATGGGTTTGATCGTGAGGCTTGGGTTGTTGCCTGCCAAGCGTTGGATCCAGACCATGAGAAACAGGTGCGCGTTGTCGATACTTATTACGTCCCTGCGCGCGAAAAAGCTTGGATTTACCGCCATCGGTATGATGAAGAAATTCAACAGCTCGCCGTTAAATCCCGCGGCGGAGATACCGAAGTGCGCACGGAGATCAATCTGGACCTTTCAGGGAATAACCAAGCGGCTAAAGTTTCTGCATTTCTGGCCACCCTGCACATCGAGGAGAAGCATGAGGTGCTGAAGCAAATTCATGTATTTGATTTCCCGGATTGTGAAATTGTGTATTACGTTGCAGAATGTGGCCGTCGCATCGCATCGTGTGTGGAGTTTGAGGCCATTGGAGCAAAGAGTGTAGAAGGTGCATTGGCAGTGTTACAGCACTATGAATCAGCCTTGGGATTTGACCCCGTGCAGCGAACCAAAATCAATTTGTTCGACCTATTGGTTGGCTAAAACTTCGCAAAACAGCTGGCATGAACCGAGAATTGAATCAGGAATACGACACCATTGGATTGGCATCCATGCAGTTGGAGTGCGTTGTTGGCATCCATGCGCACGAGCGAATGGCACCGCAGCCCCTCCATGTTGCATTGGAATTGCATTTTGATCGTAGGCCCAACGCTTTTGGAACATCCCTCGCGGATTCGGTCGACTATTCCGTCGTGGCGGGCGAGGTAGCCTTCATTTTGCATGTCGGTAAATTCCGAC
>JADHRK010000023.1 GCA_016777435.1 Flavobacteriales bacterium | reverse complement strand
ACGGTAGAGTGACGCAAAGGGGAGGTTAGCAGGTCGTTTTCTTGGTTGTCTTGGTGGCTCGCACGGAGGCAATGCACCTCCAAAAAAGCCCTGTCATCTCAGTCGCTGACGCGTTCATTCGAATCCAACCGCCATCACCCATCAACATCCAATCCGACATGCGTTGCATCTTTTCCTTCATCCTTTTCTTCGGTGTTTTATCGAGTCAAGCACAAAACGTGTTTTCCTCTCAATATGCGAATCAAGCCGATGTATCTGTTTTTGTCGTTGATTATGAAAATCAGTGCGACTTGAAGGTGTTCAAGGTCGACTATGCCAATCAAGCGAAAGGAAACGAGGGGTTGTGGTATTTCGTAGAATACGCCAACCAATCCGATCATAAAATCTTCTTTGCAGATTATGCCAATCAGAGTGATTTGAAAATCTACTTTGTGAAATACAAGAACCAATCTGGCTGGCGCAACAAGTCCAAACAGCACCTGTTGTATTGATTCTGTGGTGGGCTTGGCTCAATCCCCTTCTCTGCCCAACGCTTCCAGCCGATCCAATATTGAAGTCGACACTGCTTCTGTGGTGAAGGGATTTTGAAAGGTGCAGCGCAGCCACGTTTCTCCGCCAAATTCTGTTTTCACGATGTAATGCGGCCCCCGTTCTACCATCCGTTTTCGCAAGAGGGCATTGTCCCATTGGGTTGACCTGAAGCATACAATGTTCGATTGCGGTGAGGCAAAAAGTTCCCAGCCTTCTCGGCTTTCGATATTTGCGGCAAATGCCTGAGCGTTGCCTACCAATTGATCTACCAAACTCTCCCAAAGCTCAGCTCCGTGCTGTTCCCAAATGCCATAGACGGCAACGCTCAACATCCGTTTCGTGCACTCAAACGTCCGTTTGCTAAGGTTCCACCATTCATCTTGCTCCCCCTGCTCATAGAGGTAGTCCGCATCTTGCGAAAATGCGGAATATGCGTCTTTGGAGCGGCGGTAAAACAACCCCGTGCACAGGGCTGGAATGCCCAACATCTTGTGAAAATCCATGGCAACAGAATCGGCTCGCTGCAATCCTTCCAAAGGTTTTCGATGCTGCTTTGAGAAAATCTGTGCGGCACCGTGCGCGCCATCCACGTGAAACCAGAGCCCTTTGGAATTTGCAAAATCTGCCAACGCATTGAGGTCATCAAAAGCACCTGAGGACGTGGTGCAAGCGCTGCCCACAACGCTCAAGACTTTCAGTCCTTTGGATTGAGCTTCGGAAAACGCCGTTTCCAATGCCTCCGGCCGAATGCGATGCGATGCATCCACTGGCACATGAATCGTCCCCTCTTCTCCCCAGCCCATGACACGAACCGCTCGATCCACGCAATAATGCGCTTGCTCACTCACGAGCACCGCATACTTTTCGGTAGTTCCTTCGCGCCATTCATCGCGTTCCGATTGACACTGCCTCGCCGCTAACAAGGCTGTGAGGTTGGCCAGTGTGCCTCCGTGGCAAAGGATGCCCGAAGCTTCGTCTCCCAACCCCATGTACTGCGCAATGGATCGCATCACCGCTTCTTCCATGGGTGAACTCGCTGGGCCCATTTCGTCAATGGCCATGCCGTTATTCAACAACGCTGTCGCAGCAGTGATCCACGCCAATTCTGGCAAAGGAACAGCCACTTGATGCCCTGCGTACCTGGGGTCGTGCAAGTGGTTGGAACGTTCCAAAACCCGCGAAAGCAAATCCCCTCGAACCAGCCCGTTCCGCGCATCCGAACCCTTCTGCATTTCTTGGCGCCACATTTCCAATCGTGCGTTTGGATCCTTAAATGGCAGGACATAATCCAACCCCTGAGACTGGGAAATTCTCAAATACTCCATAAGGGTTTCAAGGGTTTGATGACCGCCTTTTTGGAAGCGCTCAAGCCCATAATGATTCGACCAATGGGAGGGGTTCGTCGGCTTTTCAAACGGTTTCATGTTCGAAAGTTCGTGCGAATCCTACGGAGTTCAGTCTTTTTTCCTTTTCTTGCACCTGAAATTCTAGAAACACAACACATTACCATGAAGAAACTCATGTTCACACTGGCGCTGAGCGCGTTGGTCACAATGGGCACTCAGGCCCAAAAGCAAATGGGGGATGAGCACAACATCGAGGTGAGCTTTACACCATTCGGTGGAAACCCAATCGACGGCTCAACCATCAAATACCGAAACTTCCTGGAGGATAACCGCGCATTTCGCTTGTCACTGGCCATTGCCAATTCAAGCGATGTCCATGCTTGGTACCAAGACGGTGAAATCAACACCGCAGATCCGGTAAGCCCACAGTTGAATATCAACACGAAGTCCTCTTCCATCGGCATCGCGCCAGGTTATGAGATGCACTTCGATGGCATGGACAACCTTTCTCCATACATCGCATTTGAGTTGCCCATCACCATTGGCAATCGATCGGACGAGATGGAATTCTGGGGGCCACAGGACATCAACGACGCAGGCCAACCTGACCAATACGTTGTTTGGAACCTCGGAAACGAGCAAGGTTTCACGCAATTGGGCTTGAATATTTTATTTGGAGCTGACTATTACTTCTCTGATGGTATCTACCTCGGTTTCGAAGCAGGTCTAGGTTTTGGAAGGACATCGTTCGGAAATCACAGCATCACAACTGATAATTTGACTGCGTTCAACATGTACTTCAACAATGCATTCTCAACTGAAGGTGCAGGAGCAGAGTTGATGGGTGAGTTTGTTGGCGAATTGCCGTTTAGCGCACTCGATGGTGTGATTTACAACGAATACTATCCTGACGGCTCCGGTTCAGACGATATCTACTACGCTTGGCCGAACCACATCAGCAACACCACCATTGGAAATGTATTCCAAGGTGCATTGCGTGTGGGATTCTTGTTCGACTAATCGAAGCATAACAACTTTTTTTGGAAAGCGGCTCCTGCATGGGGCCGCTTTTTTTATGCTTAAATTCGGCTTGACTCAATCAAAATGATGCACGTGACTATTGAATTCGGCGGCCAAGTTTTCAACCCATCTGGGGCATCCGAAGTGGATTTGAGTATTCCCATTGCAGAGCATGGAGGCGCAAGTGCGTGGTATGTCGACCACATGCGCGTGGAAGTTGTCAGAAGCAATGGGTTCTTGGGATCCGTCGCAGAAGGTGGAGCGGTGAATTTTCGAAATGTCACTTTCAATCCGCACGGAAATGGAACCCACACGGAGTGTTTGGGCCACATCTCCCCGGAAGCTCACTCAGTCAATGAGGTGCGGATCCCCGCGATCATGCCTTGCTTGCTGATCACGGTAACGCCTGAGAAAATCGACAGGGACGGCATCATCTCCCGCAATCAATTGCAAACGAGATGCGGAGTGCATTGGGATTCCAAAAAAAACCTGCCCCCTGCCGTCATCGTGCGCACACTTCCTAATCACGCAAGCAAAAAGTCCCGCAATTGGTCCAATTCCAATCCAGCTTATTTCGAAGCTTCCGCAGCCTCCTGGCTCGCTGAGAAAGGCGTTGATCACTGGTTAATCGATCTGCCTTCTGTAGATCGTGAATCGGATGGAGGCGTTTTAGCAGCCCATCACGCTTATTGGAACTATCCGGATAACCCGAGGCGTGATTCGACGATTACAGAGTTTGTATACGCACCTGACACCCTCGAGGATGGTCGACACCTGTTGAACCTTCAAACCGCACCCTTCGACTTGGACGCAACGCCAAGTCGTCCCATCATAATCCCCTGTTCTCAATGAATCGAATCTTACTCCTTCTGGTAACTGCCACCGCTTCTGGTTTGATCGGCTGCACCAGCATGTCAGAAACGGATCTGACACTGGATTTTATGAAACTTATCCGTTTCAGTGTTGGATAACCTTCAGTTTCGTTTGAAAAATACACGGAATGTCGCGCCAAATCCGGGCTTAGAAGAAACCTCAATCCTGCCGTCCAATTGGTCCACAATGGATTTGGCAATGGTCAATCCCAATCCTGTTCCGCCGCTTTTGGATGTAAAACGCGGTTCGAAAACCTTTTTGAGGCGCTCCTTCGGGATCCCTTCTCCATTGTCTTGAATCAGAACTTCCAGTCCCGACGCGGTCTGATTCAAGGAAAGTAAAATACGCGGAACCGCCTCTTCGCTCACCGCATCCACCGCATTCGATATAAGATTATTGAAGACCCGCAACAAATGCGATCGCGTTGCTTGGATTTCATGCTCACCGTCAAGCCCCTGGAAGGTCCAAGTAATATTCGCGCTACTCGAACGGTACATGGCCGCTGACTCCTGCAAAACCGCGCATACATCCACCCGCTCCAACGCATCCATACCAATCGCTGCCAAGGCCGAAAAATCTTGAGCAATTTCTGCAAGCACGTCTATTTGCTGAACAACAACCTCACAATGCCTTTTCAAACGTTCTCCGAAATCCGGCTTTTCATCATTCCATGCCCGCTCCAATTGTTGTGCTCCAAGCTTGATTGGGGTCAGGGGATTTTTAATTTCATGCGCCACCTGCATCGCCATCATGCGCCATGCGCCTTCCCGTTCCCGTTTGGCGAGCGCTTCCACCGCTTCGTGCAGCTGCTCGAGCAGCGTGTTGTACTCCGTTACGAGTTCACCAATTGCGTCTTGACGGTGGTACGCGATAGGCGATTGTTTGCTACCAGGATTCAGTTCCCGCATGCGATCACTGATCATCCTCAAATTCCGAACAAGCCCACTCGAAAGCAGCGCAGCGATCAGAGCGGCGCCAATGAGCAAGACCACATAAAGCGGCGCCAATTGGCTCCAAAACGCTCTAAAATCACCTTCTTCCAACGTTCTCTTTTCGTAACGCACCCCGGCAATTCCAATGGTGTTGGCCCTGCCATCCTCCACATTCCAGTAAACATTGATGTAAGGTCCGAAATCCATCCCTTTCACGCGGTCCGACGAACCCTTCAACGCACCCAAAAGATCCTGATTCAATTGAATGGCTGCACCATCGCCTTGCATCAATGTTGATTGTGTCAAAAGAGATCCGCTTAGACCGTAGAGCGCAATGTCCATTCCGTGAACATCCGCCAATTCACAAATTCGATCCGAAAATATCCGCGGTAACTCTTCTGTGGTCAGGGAATAAGGAAGTCTATTCAGGGTGTACTCCAAGCTCCTTTGCACCGATGACTCCTTCCGGGTCAGGCGTTGTGCATTGTACGCTTCTTCTTGGTTGTTGGCAAATTGCCAAGCAACGAACATCGTGCCGGTCAACGATAGCACGATGACCAACAACATGGAAAGTAATATGCGGGTTTGAAATCCCATAAGTCGAATCTACATCGACTCCACGAAAAGCAAAGGTTGTGCCAACGATTCTTTACGAATCAAGCGCCTCTGACCCTGCGACGATCTCGAGAATCTCAGTGGTGATGGCTGCCTGACGTGCTTTATTGTACGAAATCCGTAAATCCCGCAACAGCTCACCGGCATTTTCTGTGGCTTGATGCATCGCGGTCATCCGAGCGCCATGCTCGGAGGCGTGGCTGTCGAGCAAGCCTTTGTAAAGCTGCACCTTCAAAGAATTCGGGATGATTCGTTCCACGATCTCATCTTGAGACGGCTCAAAAATGTAATCCGTATCGTTACTTGGTGCAGCATCCACAGCCTCTTCCGACGCCTCCAAAGGCAAGTAGTTCTCTACCGTCGCCACCTGGACTGCAGCATTGACAAAACGATTGTACACCATCTTGACTTCGTCGTACTGGCCCCCCTCAAATTGCGCCATGATATGTTCGGCTACGATTTGCGCTCGGTCAAAATTCAAGTCGTCAAAAATCTGCCAAGCATCGTCCTCAAATCCCACCGGATTGAGTTCGGGAAGCTTCTTGTACGCGTCGTTGGCCTTTTTTCCCAAAGGCAGCACGTGGCACTCCGCATCTGTCTGTGTCATTTCCTGGCGGATGGCCTTCATGATGTTGTTGTTGAATCCCCCGCAAAGCCCCCTGTTCGAGGTAATTGCTACGTACAGTATGCGCTTGGTCTCTCGTTTCGTTGAGAACACCCCTTCACCTGAATCCAAGGATCCGCTCACGTTGGACAACACCACCTGGAGTTTTTCAGCATAAGGGCGCATGCGCGTAATCGCATCCTGTGCGCGACGCAATTTCGCGGCGGCAACCATCTTCATGGCTGACGTGATTTGCATGGTGTTTTGCACCGATGCTATTCGCTCTCTTACCTCTTTGAGTCCTCCAGCCATGGGATTAAGCGTATTGGGCGGTCAATTCTTTCGCTGCGGCCGTCAAGACTTGCTTTTGCTCATCTCCATACTTGCCGTTCTTGAGTTGATCCATCGTGTCACCGTGCTTGCTGCGCAAATAATCGATGAACGCTGACTCGAATTCCTGAACCCGATTGACGGGAACGGCTTTGAGCAATCCTTCAACCCCGCAATAAATGATCGCAATTTGATCCTCTACACGCATTGGACTGTTCAGATTTTGCTTCAAAATCTCCACATTGCGCTCTCCTTTGTCGAGAACTGCCTTAGTCGCATCATCCAAATCCGATCCAAATTTGGCAAATGCCTCAAGCTCTCGGTACTGCGCTTGGTCCAGCTTCAATGTACCTGATACCTTCTTCATGGATTTGATCTGGGCATTACCACCAACGCGGCTTACCGAGATTCCCACATTGATCGCAGGTCGAATTCCACTCAAGAAAAGATTTGACTCCAAAAAGATTTGGCCGTCTGTGATGGAAATCACATTGGTTGGGATATACGCCGAAACGTCTCCCGCTTGTGTCTCAATGATTGGGAGGGCTGTCAATGATCCTCCGCCTTTCACCTTCTCTTTGAGCGATTCAGGCAAGTCATTCATTTGAGAAGCAATTCCTTGCTCACTGATGACTTTCGCCGCACGCTCGAGGAGGCGGCTATGGAGGTAAAATACATCCCCGGGATACGCCTCACGTCCTGGAGGACGACGCAACAACAATGAAACCTCGCGGTATGCTACGGCTTGCTTTGACAAGTCATCATATACAACCAAGGCCGCTCGTCCCGTGTCTCGGAAATACTCACCGATTGCAGCACCTGTAAAGGGAGCATAAAACTGAAGCGGAGCCGGGTCGGAAGCTGTCGCTGCTACCACCACTGTGTATGGCATAGCGCCATTCTCCTCCAACATCTTCACAATTCCGGCAACGGTAGAGCCTTTCTGCCCTACTGCGACATAAATACAAAACACGGGTTCACCTGCTTCGTAAAATTCGCGTTGGTTGATGATCGTGTCAATAGCCACCGTGGTCTTACCGGTCTGGCGATCGCCAATGATCAACTCACGTTGTCCACGCCCAATTGGAATCATCGCATCAATTGCTTTGATTCCTGTTTGCAATGGCTCGCTTACAGGTTGACGGTAAATCACACCAGGCGCTTTTCGCTCCAATGGCATTTCGTACAAGTCGCCTTGAATAGGTCCTTTGCCATCGATTGGCTCGCCGAGGGTGTTGACCACCCGTCCGAGCATGCCTTCCCCTGCCTTGATGGATGCGATTCGTCCTGTTCGCTTCACAGATGAACCTTCCTTGAGGTCACCAGAAGGCGCTAACAAAACGGCACCTACGTTATCTTCTTCGAGGTTGAGCGCGATTCCACGCACGCCATTTTCGAATTCGATCAGCTCTCCTGATTCTACATTACTCAAACCGTAGATGCGCGCAATGCCATCTCCGACTTGGAGGACGGTTCCCACTTCTTCCAATTCCGCTGCGGACTTGACGCCTGCTAGCTGCTCACGTAAAATGGAGGAGACTTCTGCTGGATTGATTTCTGCCATGATTTCGGCTGGTGTTCGGTTTCTTTGACCGGTTTAAAATTCCGGTTCGTAATCGTGATCGGTAATATGACGGCGCAAGAGTTCAATTTCTCGCTTGATGCTCGCATCAATCATGCGGTTGTCCATGAGCAATTGAAAGCCTCCTACCAATGAGGGGTCAACTGTCTCTTGCAATTCGACATTGCCGTCGTGCAAATGTTTGAGTGCCTTGGACACGCGCTCGCGCAACGCATCGTCCATAGGAACAGCAGTCTTGACTTCTGCCAGACGCACATTCTTACGGTTTCGCACCAAACCCAAGGTTTCTTCAATGATGGCCGGCAGGATGGACTCTCGCCCTTTGCGAACCAAAATCTTCACAAATTCCAAAGACAAGTCGCTGATCTTGTTGTCGAGAATACGCACCAAGATTTTCTCTTTGGTGTCGGCTTTCACCACAGGGCTCTTGATCAGCAATTCCAACTCATGCGAGCCAGAAATAGCGTCATGAAGCAACCGCACATCCGCTTCCATGTGCTCAATCGAGCCTCGTTCTTCAGAAAGACTAAAGAGCGATTTCGCATATCGTATGGCAGCACGTGGTGTTGACATGGATCAGTTCAATGGAGATTCGTCAATTAGTCGATTCACAAGCGCTTTCTGCTCGTCATTCGACTCCAATTTTTCGCGAAGCAATCGCTCGGCTATTTCCAGGGACAAGTTGCCCACCTCTGCTTTCAATTCCGCAATGGCCGCTTTGCGCTCCACTGCGATTGCGTCTTTTGCAGAGGCAATTTCTTTGTCCGCGGCATCCCGTGCTTTGTTCTTTGCGTCAGCAACCATTTGGTCAGCCATTTCTCGTGCTTCGCGCATCATTTTGTCGCGTTCGGCACGGGCCTCTTTCAATTGGTTTTCGTTGCTCGCTGACAACTCCTCCATTTCCTTACGGACCCGATCTGCCTCATTGAGCGCTCCAGCAATGGATTGCTCGCGATCGTTTAAGGCAGCTAAAATGGGTCCCCAAGCGAAACGCCGGAGCATAAAAAGCACTGCAAGGAATGCAATGGATGCCCAAACTACGGTCCCTAAGGCCGGTGTTAGTAGCGCTCCCATAACTGGATTATCCGAGGGCTACGAGCAAGCAGATGATGATGCCGAACAGGGCAACTCCCTCTACAAGGGCGGCTGCAACAATCATGTTCGAACGCAAATCACTCATTGCCTCAGGCTGTCGTGCCATGGCTTCAAGTGCAGAACCGCCAATGCGTCCTACACCAATACCTGCTCCGATAGCTGCTGCTCCTGCTCCAAGTCCTGCGAGACCTTGGCCTACTCCGATTTCAAAAAGAATGCTCAACAATTCCATAATGTTGGTTTTTATTGTGGATGGATTTTAACTCAATGGTGGGCGGGGTCGTGTGTGGCGTCTCCAAAGTAAATCGCTGCAAGCAGCGTAAATACAAAGGCTTGGAGGAAAGCCACCAACAACTCCAGAAAATACATGAATATCATAAAGGCGGTGGAGAAAATCCCCATGCCCGATCCGGAAGCAATGGCTGTGCCACCGTCACCGAAAATAAAGATCAAACTCGTAAATGCGAGGATGATGATGTGCCCTGCTGAGATGTTCGCTGTGAGACGAATCATCAATACGGCTGGCTTCATAATAATTCCAAATACCTCAATCGGAACCAAGATAAACTTCACCGGCAACGGCACCCCAGGAGGCCAAAATAAGTGACCCCAATAATGCTTGTTCCCATTGAAATTCGTCAGCAAGAACACCAGTGTCGCCAATACAACGGTCACGCCAATCGTACCCGTAATATTGAATCCGCCCAAGAATGGAACCAAACCGAGGAGGTTGCAGAAGAAAATGAAGAAGAATACCGTAAGTAGGAACGGCATAAACTTATCGACTTTGTCTCCAATGGACGGCTTCGCAATCTCATCCCGAATAAAAAGGATCAAAGGCTCCAATGCGTTGGCCATTCCTTTGGGCGCTTTGCCGGGGTTCTTCTTGTACGAGCCTGCAATGCTGATGAACATCCAAAGCATCATGCTCAAAATGAACAACATACCAAAGACAGACTTGGTGATTGAAAAATCGTACACCGTGAGCTGCTGGCCTTCGCGTTGTGCAGAAATTCCACCGGATACCACGGCAACATCATTTTCCAGCACCGTGTCTTCAGCGTGCATGGTATAGTCGATGCCTTCATCACATGCATAGTGCTTGTCTCCATGGCCGTGACCCTCAAACGCACTACTCATGAACACCTGAAGGCCTTCGCCTTCGATGAAAAGAAGAACAGGAAGTGGGATATGCACATCACCAAACAAGTGAATGTCATGCGCGTCTGCAATGTGGTGAATGATGAACTCTCCTGCGACGAACTCTTCGTTGTGCGCATGATGTTCAGCGTGGTCATGCTCCGCATCTTCGGTGTGCGCATGCTTTTCGGCGTGCCCGTGCTCCGCGTGGTCATGCTCAGCGTCGTGGGTGCCTGCGTCATGGTCTTGTGCCCAAAGCCCTGAATTTCCTCCGGCAAAAGCCAGGGTAAGAAGGATTGCAAATGAACTTAAAAAGCGACTCATGTTTTCCGTTTCAGCACAATTCGGGGCAAAAGTAGTCAATGATTCACGGGCATCATCGGTCTGCAATGATTTTCTTTACGTGAATTCGTTGAAATCTTCAATCCAATCTTTCTTTTGATAGTTTTTGAGCTTCAGCGACCAGAAAAAAGGTATTAGCAGCAAATGCCACAAAGAGCCCCATCGCAAATTGAATCCGGTATTCTCCTCCAACCGCAACCAGGTATGTTGTGACCAACGCCAGCGAGGTGAGCATCTTGATAGCTGTAGCTCCATTGACCGCTGCAATAAACCGCATGGAGGATTTTTTGTAGGCACTCTTTAGCCAAGCGTACAGCAAAAGAGTGAGCAAAAAGTAGAAGAGGAGCGTGCCGAGCCACACCCACGTTGCAGCAAAATCCCGGAACACCGGAATGGCAAATCCAATGCCATACAAGGCTGCAGAAGCGCTTGTTATTTTCAAAGCAAAGCCGCTCATTTTGAAAGTTCTTTGACCACCAACCAGATCGCAAGCACAGTTCCAAAAACACCCCCCATCAGAGTGCCTAGCGGAATACTTTGATCCGAACTTTGGTCCCATTTCCTGCCCAACCAAACGCAAAAACCAATGCTTCCAGCCATGGAAAATGCCATGCCTGAAAACCTCAAAAATGAGGGTGAATTACGCGGAGGTTGTGGTGGCTTTGAAGCCAAGGGTCAGTGCTGAGAAAGCGGTATTAGACCGCCGCCGTTTGGCGCACCGATGCTTTCGAATCCTTCGAAGCTTCGCGCTTGGCATCCGTCTGGATGTCCTTCACCTTGGAAGTGAGGTGCAAGTTGCCTGTGGCTTCTGCACCATTCTCAACGGATAACTGGCCGTATTGAATGTCCCCGTGCACCTTGGAAGAAGCCTTCAACACGAACAGTTCGTGAACGACAATCGTGCCTTCCATTTGCCCTTCCGTTTCGCAATGAGCGCAAGTGACAGTGCCTACAACTTTTCCTGAATTGCCGACTACTACGCGGCCTTTGGTAACCAATTCGCCTTCGAAGGTTCCGTCAATGCGCACGTTGTTTTCACTGCGCAAAACGCCTTCAAATGATGTGCCTTTGGCAATGCGATTCACCACATTCTCGGAAGTGGTTTCTGGTCTTGGTGATTTTTTGGACGATCCGATCATGGGACAAAGATAATTCGATTGCTACGAAATGTACAACTTATTCCTCCTCTGTTAAATACACCTTTTCGAACCAGTCAATGTAGCTGTCCATTTCCTTGTTCTTGAAGAGTGAAATGTAGTTTTCAGTGGTGATGGTAAAGGTCCGATATCCGGATGAATTGATCGTCTCCAGCATATCCGTATTCGCCTTGAACACTTCGTAATATTCCAAGCTGTAATCCTGTCGCTTGAAATCCTTGATCAAAACGATTTGAAAATTTCGATTGATCAAATTGGCAGTAACTCGTAAGTTTTTTGATGCGAAAAGTGAGCTGTTGAAGTCCGAGATGGTGGCCTTCAGCTCCTCTACATTTCCTCGGCCCACTGGTACGAGCATACCAAAGTAGTGCTCCAGGTAAGGTTTGTGCTCCCAGACAACCTCCTCTTCACTGGGCTCTGAAGCATTGGCCTCATCCTTTTCGCCTTTGATCGACGATGGGTTCAACGCCGCCAGCAAGTCACGCGCATAGGCACCCTCGTCTGTTTCGCCGCACCACATGATGACTTTCTCCAAGGCTTTGTAGTAGGCGCGTCGGTCACCGCCCGTTCGCGCGCTCAATGCACCAATACTCTGTGCGCGGAGCAAGTCATACTTGCACTTGTAGAAGTTTGACGGGCTGTAATTGATGACCTCATCGCACGCCAACAAAACCTCTTGGTATGCCTTTCCGTAATAACGTTGCAGCAATTCCTCGTACGCCACTCGCTCTTCTTCACGTTTGATTTCCGATTGGTCCACGAAATCGGGGTTCTCTATCAGTATGGCCCATTCTGAATCGGGGTAACGCTCCAACACCAATGCACTCCAATATTCTGAATTGCACGTCTCGCAAAAAGGACTCTGATAGTTTTCTTCCACCTCCCGCTGGAGATAGGTACGATACAGTTGATAATGCGTAGTGGGATGAAACTCGCTTTCGTCCATTCGCTCAGTCAACTGGGTCCATGTATCAATTGCATTTTCCAGGTCAGAAAGCTTCTCCTTGTACACCAACCCCGCGTTGTAGTACGCTTCGGCGACCATGGCGATCGCGTTTTCGCGCGCGACCGAGTCGCATGGAAGACCCGCCAACAACTCTTCAGCTGTAGGGATTTCATCTCCACTCATTTCCATCGATTCATCCGTGTTGACCGGCATCTCCTCCCCATCGCCCATCTCGTTGCTAAAGGCCGCTGCCATTTTCGAGGAACGACGCCAATGGTCTTCAAGGACTCGATCTCCCCAGTAATCCCGAAAGTTTCGACGGCCCGCGATTTTAAGCTGGGCGTTGTAAGGCCAAAACATTCCCGCGCCGGTGTCTCCCGCATTTTCAATTTCGGCGGCCGCGGCGGCGGCGGCGGCCTCGCGTCTTTGCTCAGCTTCATCTTCCAGTTGGAAAATGATGTCTTGAATGCGGTCCTGGCGATCCTCTTCCGATAAGTCGCAGATTTCAAGCAAGCTGTCTTGCTCTGTGATGATCATGAGGTTTTCCACCAATTCGGTGAGGTTGTCTGCCATGGCATCCACCTCATCAAACCGTTCGTTTTCATCCTCCATGAACGTTCGAGCGCTATCGTAATACGCTTGAGCGTTCTCATAATCCAAGTCCTCCATAAAGATGTCCCCGAGCTGCAGATAACTCTTCATCCGTTGGCGCGTGTTGTCCACATTGACCAACAACGATTGCAGCAGTAGGTCTACCCCTTCTTCCTTCCGGCGCTCCTCCAGTGCCAGTGTCGCCAATGCGTAATAAATCTGGTCTTGGTAAATCTCGTTCTTATCATCCTCCAGCATGTCTTGCAGCAGCTCGAGTATGGGGTCACTATTTCCGCCGCGGCGATCGAAGGCCATGGCTTGCTTGATCTTGGAGTAAAACTCCAATTCATAGGGTGTGCGGATATCCACGACCCGATTGTAGCGGTCGATGGCGTCTTCGCTTTGACCGATGAACTCATAGCATTGGGCCAAAATGAACAACGTGCGGGCGCTTTCCTTTTCCTTCTCAATGTACTTAAGTGCTTTTTCAAGCATGCCAATGGCTGCCTCTACGTCGCCATTTTTCAAATGAAAATCCGCATACACCTGATAGACGTAGGCCCGGACCGCTGGATCGTCCACACGGTCAATTTGCGCCGCTTTGATGAGGGTATTGTTGGCCCGCACCCGGTCATCCATCGCTATGTACGTCCGCGCCATCCATGCATTCGACCACGCCTGTGCATCGGGATAATCGAGCGTGCGAACGAGGTATTGGAAAATTTCAAGGGCCTTCTCCTTCTCCCCTTTGATCAAATGCGCCCGGGCAATGATGTCATAATTGTCATCAATCCACTTGTTCAACTCCGGACGCTTCATGTCTTTTTGCTCGCGTCGGGACGGAGACATCGTATGCTTATCCACCACGTTCGTGCACTTCTCGATGGCGCGCTCCATCAGCGGGTATACCTGCTGGGCAGTGGTTTCATCGACCGGCGGAAAAATCGGTAAGATTTCATCCCAATTCTCCACGTATTCTTCAAATAGAATCACTTCCGCTTCCGCCATCGCTTCCTTGGCATAGAAGAAACCATTGTACTTAGCGTGTGTGTTGTGATACGCACGGTACAGCATGCCGTCACGTGTTGTTGAACAACTCGAAACGACTAGCACCAGTAGCACCAACCCCGCAAAAATCTTATGATTCATCTTATCCATCCGAATGAACTGGTTTCTCAGCGCAAATTCCTCAACGCAGAAGCCGCTAAATTATTCCAAAGTCGCCGATGAATCGATGCCTTTTTTAGGAAAGAGCAAAAGTTGCTCGCGGATTCATCGATATTTGCGGGACACCATGGCCAAGAAAACCACATTTTGGAAGCGTTGGAGCAAGCCTTACCGGCTGACCATTCTTGAAGAATTGTCCTTCAAAGAGCGCTGGGAAATTTCGATTTCGAGATTTGGTGTTGCGCTTACGGTTGGAGCATTGGTCTTGGTAGTGGCAGCATCGGTTTATGCGTTGGTCGCGTGGACGCCTTTGAAAGAGTTCGTGGTTCCGGGATACGCCAGTGAAAATTCAAGGTTGCGAGCGATTCAGGCAGAAATGACCGCTGATAGCGCCATCAGGCAATTGGCCATTCAAGAAGAGTACCTTGAGGCGTTGAGTGTGTTGTTGCAAGGTGACGTTGTAGAACGTTCGATCGAGGCTCCTGAAGAAGGTGGTGCCGATGGAGGGCAGCCGCTAGCCGAATGGGGTTTGACGCAAGAGGAATTGGACTTGAGGAGTCGGATGGAAGAAGAAGATCGCTTCGCTTTGCAACGCGGTCAAATGAACGAAACTACTCTGCGGAACATTCCGTTTGCTCCGATTCAAGGGTCGATTTCCTCAAAATTCAATCCAGCCATTGGCCACTTTGGTGTCGATTTCGTGGCCCCTGAAGGCTCGGTAATTCATGCGGTGGATGACGGAATCGTGGTCATCGCCTCGTACACCTCCGACGGAGGCTATGTCATTAGCGTCCAACACCCTTCCAACCGAACGTCCGTTTACAAGCACAACAAATCCCTCCTGGTAGAAGCTGGCGACCGAGTCCAGGCTGGCGACCCCATCGCTATTTTAGGGGGGACAGGCACCCACAGCACAGGTCCACATTCGCATTTTGAATGGTGGGTGGATGGCCAACCGCTCGACCCCACGCAGTGGCTTCCTGAGCATCTAGAAGACGTCAGTCTTTCAGAATGATGTCAAATTCAACGAGGTCAACGAACCGTTGAATGCGTTCGTCGAGCTCCGCTTGCGTCAATTCCAGCAGTCGATCCGTGCCAAACTTCTCGCATGTAAAAGAAGCCAAGGCCGACCCAAGGACCACACCACGTTTCATGTTGTTGAACGAAATGTCATCGGTATGCGCCAAATAACCCACGAAACCCCCAGCGAATGTGTCACCGGCTCCTGTTGGGTCTAACACCTCTTCCAATGGCAACGCCGGAGCGAAGAATACTTCTTCTTTGTTGAACAGCAAAGCTCCGTGCTCTCCCTTCTTTATGACCAATGTTGCTGGGCCCATTTCAAGGATTTTCTGCGCGGCCTTCACCAGTGAATGTTCCCCCGAAAGTTGCCGCGCTTCTTCATCGTTGATCGTGAGCACGTCAATCCGTTTGATGACTTCTTTCAATGGCTCCAAAGCGATGTCCATCCAAAAGTTCATCGTGTCCAACACAACGAGCTTGGGACGAGATTCCATTTGATCCAAGACACTCGCTTGCACGTTGGGATCCAAATTGCCCAACATCACGTAATCCGCATTGCGCGCGCCGGCGGGTACTTGCGGCTTAAAATCCGCCAATACATTCAACTCCGTAGCGAGCGTGTCCCGTGAGTTCATATCGAGGTGGTACTTGCCCGCCCAATAGAAGCTCTTTTCGCCTTTTCGACACTCAAGCCCATCGGTTCGAATTCCACGGCGCTGCATTTCTTGAATGAATGACTCCGGGAAATCATCCCCAATGACTGAGATAATGTGCTGTTCGTCTACGAACTGACTTGCACTCAGACCAATGTATGACGCAGCCCCACCGACCACTTTTCCCGACGACCCAAATGGTGTTTCAATGGCATCAAACGCAACGGTTCCAACTGTAATAAGGCTCATGTTCTCTATAAATTTTGCACAAATGTACCGAAGAGAAAATGGCTCAATTCCGTCTATTGAAACTTTTCACGTTGTGGCTTCGTATTCTTTCACACCTTTGAAATTTCCGGATAATCTTTTTTATCGGGAAAGAAAGGGTTATCTTTGCCGTCCGAATATTCCTCCTTAGCTCAGCTGGTTAGAGCATCTGACTGTTAATCAGAGGGTCCTTGGTTCGAGTCCAAGAGGAGGAGCTTCAAAAACGAAAAGCCACGCTGAATCGCGTGGCTTTTTTCATTTCTATAAATCACTTTAAAGACCATCTACAATCTCTGGACACGAAAAAGAATGCACCCGCACGTGACCGGAATAAAAGCCGTTGCCGTCGT
>JADHRK010000022.1 GCA_016777435.1 Flavobacteriales bacterium | reverse complement strand
AATTTGTTTTTCTTAAGAATAATGTTGAGGATGCCGGCCATTCCATCCGGATCGTATTTGGCCGAAGGATTGGTGATGATTTCAACGCGGTCGATGCTGCTCGCGGGGATTTGTTCCAGAAAGGCATTTTGGGAGGCGCCGGTCAATCCCGATGGACGACCGTCAATCAAAACCTGAACTTGAGATGAACCCCGCAACGAAACATTGCCATCGATGTCAACGGCCACAGATGGAACATTGACCAAGATTTCGGCGGCTGTTCCTCCAGCGGCAGATAAATCATTGCCCACCCGAAAGACGCGTCGGTCGATCAGCATTTCCAGGGTGCTAGCTTCTGTTGCCACAACGGCTTCTTCGAGTGCAAACATTTTGTTCTGAAGGGCAACGGTTCCAGCGTCGTGATCAATCGATGTGCGGGGGGAGAGGAAGATGGGTGTGGACTGATAGGATTCATAGCCCATGAACTGAATGTTCAGTGTGTATTTCCCGAGGGGAATCCCAACAAGTGAAAATGTCCCTTCCTCATCGGCCAATTGCCCAGAAACAATGGAGCTGTCACGCAATGACATTAACGAAATAGAGGCGAAAGGAACGGCTTTTGCGCTTTTTACGTCAACCACGTTCCCGGTTACCGATGCGATTGCGGGCCTGCTGCGCTCAGCGCTATCCTGACGCTGAGCGGACAGCGGATTGAAACTCACAAGCCACATGGCGGCGAGAACAAGGGTTTTGTATTGTTTCATTGGGGCTTTGGTGCAGGTTCTTATGCTAAGAACGTTCATTTTGCAGAAAGGTTTAACGTGAGGCACGTCTCACACATTCGGCCATGCATCTCTGACGATGATGCCACGCATGATTTCCTTCATTCGCCCATTGCATGTTTCTACTTGTGCCACCATGGCATGCTTCCATTCTTTCATCGCCTGTTCTACATCCCGCATGCTGTGAATCGGAAGGGCATCGTCCTTTTCATGTTGGACTCGGAGCCAATGCTCCGCGGGGATCAAAACCCATGAGCTTTGGGGCTGCCAGATAGCGCTCCATTCGCTCAATGTGCACCACCACCCCGATGAAACAGATCGGTGTGCTTGATGTGGAGGCTTTGCGCGCGTCGTATTTCGGTAGTGTACAAAGCACCAGCCTTTCACCCACGCGGCTCTCGTGTCAATTCGAATTCCCCGTTCGCGCAGAACCGACTGAGTTTCCGGTCTTTTGTCCAGTTTCAATTGACTTTCGAGTTTGTCTAGTTTCACATCAAGTCGGTCTTTTGAATCCATGCCAATCCAATGATTCCAGGAGCTGGAGACACGTGTTTGCAAGTAAAACTTGCAGGCGAGTTCCAAGTGAAGCACCTGAGAAGTTTGCGTGTCGCGCACGACTAGATCCATTTCACCTAGCGTGCGGTCCTTCCCTTGAATCACCAGGTTTTTGGCAAGGACTTCGTATTCAGGGCACGCCTCAAACCACCAATTCACAAGCTGTTCGAATCGTTTTCCCAAGCGCATTGGACGATCTCCGAGCACATCGATTTCGGAGCAGGATTGCACCTCCCAAAGGGGCAACAAATCCCGAAAGGATCGAAGTGCGCTGGTGTGGTAATCGGTGCGCCAGAGAAATGGCAATTCAGTCGAGTTTCCTTGAAGCATTGGCGCGCTCCCAATGGCCCAGGCCATTTCTCGCCAGATGGAAGCAGGACATGCATCCAGAATGTTTTCGAGGGAAGGATCCCATTGCTCGGCTTTGGTCATCGCGGATATTCTATCTTCACGGCCAAATTAGATTGGAAAACCATGCGAACGGTCTGTCAAATCCCACATCGCTTGATGCGAATAACCGTGACCAGCTGGAATGAAAAGTACCAGCTGCGTTTTGAATTGGATCGCTATGAGCAAGTGTTTAAAGTCGATCAAACGGATACGAGCATCCCGGCATTGGAAGATTTGGCAAACCGAATGGCCGAATCCGTATTGCACGGATTTGTCTCGATGCGTGCAGGATACTTAGAACATTCAAACGATTAATATGAACGAGAAAATCACAGTTGTAGCCGTCGTTTTGTTAGCCTTATGGTCGGGTTTCTTGACCTACCAGGTGGTCGATACGAGCAATGCTGAATTGCCGGAGGGCATTCGAGATGGAAAGTCGGCAGTGGTTGCATTCGTGCATGGTGACTCCATCCAGGCGAATTATCAATTCATTGCGGATCGAGAAAAATCGATGTTCATTGCGGTGCAGCAAGCGCAAATGTCCATGGAGCGGAAAGGACGACCGCTTCAGGAGGAGGCACAGGAGTTGATCAATTACGCGAATGGACCGAGCGCTGCGCAGGATGAAGTGTTGATGGCTCAGAACCGTTTGGTCGAGATTGAAAATGCGTTGACCCAAATGCAGAACCAACAGCAGTCGGAATTGATTCAAATGGAGGCGGTGATTCAAGAAGAAATCGCGGTTAATCTCACGGCAGAAGTCGCGGTGTTTGCCGAGGAGTCAGGGCTGGATGTGGTATTGAATTGGGGCCGTTCAGGTGAAGGTGTGCTCTTTGGTGGCCAAGCTTTTGACGTGACCTCGGCGCTGATTCAGTTCATGAACGATCGCTATGTTCCAACGCTGGATTCGGAAGCTACAGAAAAGGATACGACACCATGACGACAGCTGCGATTAAAAAGGAGTCCCACATCGTTGAATACCTGCTGTATGTATGGCAGATGGAGGACGTTGTTCGCGCCGCGAATTTTGATGCAGGCGCATTGCGTTCCATGTTTGCTGGTCAAGAAGATGAAGATCTCGAATGGGTGCTGGAACTCAGCAAAACCATGCAGCAAGAGCGATTGGAGGAGACGGGTCATGCAGCCCATGTTCAAGAGACGCTGACCGAAATGGCTCTGCTCCACGATTTGCTCACGGGTCCTATGGAAGATTCAGCATATGTCGCGGCATTTCAGGCGGCGGAACCTTTATTAAATGAGCTGAGTGAGCGGAAAATGAAAGGGGAATTCAACCACCCTGTGGAGCGCATGTTGACCGCTCTTTATGGTTGGCTGGTCTTGCGAATGCGGAAGGAGGAAGTTTCGTTGGAAACTGAGGCGGCTATGGTCGCCATTCGAGAGATGGCCAACGCACTGGCCAAAGGCCACATCAAAATTTATACAGGTTCAGCTTGATTGACGGTTCTGCAAACGACGCATGTGTCGAAGGCGGCTGCTCGCGATTCGCAGCACATGGGATTCATTTCGAAGCCGATCGATGATGCTTGTAGAGAGCGTGTTTTTGTCCAAATGGATGGCCGTTTCAGGCCATTTTCCCGGTGCTTCTGCGCCGATGACCAGGCAGCGGAAAAATTCATATCGTTCCGTGGCATTGAACGCGAGAGCCTGAAGTTTGCTGTCGTCCGCATGTTTCTTATCGACCAACATCCATGATGATCGGTGCGCATCAATGTCTTGCAGAAACGTCACGGATTCTTCAGCGTCCCAAAAATGTCCTGCGCTAAAATCTGAAATCCGACTGATGAGATTTTCAGCTTCGTTGCGATTGCTATAAAACACCCAAACAGTTGGGGTCGAATGATGAGGCGTCATGAATTGTATTTTTACACTGGTCCATTTTTTACGCAGAACCGCTAGAGAAAGTTGCGTTGTTCCCCATATCGCGCTGTTCAAAACAACCCGACCGCCGAGGGCATCGGGCGGGAATTAAACCGACATTGATGTTTCAAACGTTATGCTACAGAAGTCCCAAATTCCCGCCGCCAAGGCCACAATATTTGAGCTTTCTCAGGAGTCTGATCGCCAGGCTTTTGAGGTGTTTTTGGCCGAATTGACGGCATATGAGGTCTTCGATACGTTGGAAGACCAAGTGGCGGAATTATTGGTGACTCGGAACCCTCGATTGCGCTCCAATCCCGAAGGGCTTTCCGACGCCTTGTCGCTTCACCTCGGGGATGACGGATGGGCGCAGCAAGGTTGTTGGGTTTGGTACCCATGGAGTCGAACCCTTGTTCGTTTGCTGAATGAGGATGAATTCATCGAATTGCGCACCAACCGGAATCGAAATAAGATCACAATGCAGGAGCAAGAATTGCTTCGCAGCAAACAGGTCGGTATTGTTGGTTTGTCGGTTGGCAGCGCCTTCGCCATGAGTTTGGTGATGGAACGAACGTGTGGATCTTTGAAGGTTGCTGATTTCGATGACTTGGAATTGTCCAATTTGAATCGAATCCAGACAGGCGTGAAGAATCTCGGCCTACCAAAATGGGTTGCAATTTGTAGAGCTATCGCTGAGGTCGACCCCTATTTCAAGGTGGAAGTGCAAGCCGAAGGGCTGACTTCTGACAATGCCGCAGGGTTTTTTGAAGGGTTGGATTTGGTGTGCGATGCGTGCGATCAAGTCTCAGCCAAAGCCCGGATTCGATTGCATGCTCGCAAGGAGGAGATTCCGGTTCTGATGGAAACGTCAGACCGGGGAATGTTGGATATCGAGCGTTATGATCAAGGTGTTCACGCCTATTTGCATGGTCGAATTTCAGATGAAATGCTAGAGGCGATGTTGGAAGCGAAGGAATGGACGTCTGATTTTTTCAATGCATTCATTGATTTGGGCCAAGCTTCGTCCCGAGGATTAAAGAGTTTGGAGGCGGTAGGTTCGACACTTGTCGGCTGGCCTCAATTGTATTCGGACGTAGCAGCTGGAGGTGCCCATGCGACCCAGGCTGCGCGTAAAATTTTACTTGGGGATCCAGCACCAGATGCCCGTTTATACTTGGAATGGGATGAGCAGTTCGTTGAATCCGTCGATTGATCGCGTTCGCAACGCAGAGCGCATTGGAGAGGCTGAAGTGCGCGTTTTTCGCGCAGACCAGCACCTGGATAGCTGTCATGATTTGGTGGACGGACATCAAGCTGTCTTGCAAGCATACGGCATCAAGAAGTTGACGACATTCAATCGGGAATGGATTGGAGATCCCGATGTCATTGTCATTGCAGCCGTTGCGAAAGGAATTGGCGTTGATGGCAAAACGGAACGTGTGCTGGGCGGGGCTAGAATGCACGGTGTGAGGGATGTTGAAGACATGCCATTGATCAAAGCCATCGGCAATCAAGACGAAAATTTGGCCCGTCACATGCAAGCGTATGCCGACGAAGGTGCCTACGAATTGGGGGGGATGTGGAATAGCATTGAATTGGCAGGAATGGGGGTCGAGGCGACTTTTCTCATCCAAGCAGCAATGGCTACGCTGACGATGGTCGGAGGGCGGCATCTTTTCGCATTGACCTCACCTGTTACGCGGAGGATGCAGGCGCCGTTGGCATTTTTCACAGAGGAAGGGATTGGCCAAGATGGCTACTTTACCTATCCCACAGAAAAGTTAAGGGCCACCATTGCGCGGTATACTTTTCCTGAAAACATTGAGGCTGTGCAGCCGCAAGTCCGTGAACTGTTGGAAAATATTTGGCAGGATCCAGAGCGAGCGAGTTACAATGTCCAAGGTCCCAAGGGTGATTTAAAGCTCAAGTTCCGTATCGAAGTGTGATGAAGGAAAGCGCTTCTGTCCATCCTTGTGTGGCGCGCTGCTGTCGGACTGCGTCGCTTCTATTCTTTTTGATTTCAACTTTTTCAGTTCACGCTCAAAAGTTCATCGGAACCCGACTCGAGTATTTGCCCGAAGGTTACAACCTTGAATTGCTGGAGGTCGAAACGGTTGCTACTTCTGACCAATGGGTCGCATTTGATCAATTGGTGCCCAACTTGGGAATGGGGGAAGGGGTCGAATGGATGCGCCTGACATTGGACCCCATGACGGAAAATGGCAAATTGATTGAAATTCAAAATGCGGGAATTGATGACTTGACATGCTTTATGGTGTGCGATGGAAAAATCATTGCCAGTTACCCGGGAGGTGTAATGAATGCCCCGTCCGAGGGGCATCAATTTGGCACATATCCGTCATTTCCAGTGCCATTGGTGGAATGCAATAAACTGCATGCCCTGTTTCGCATGCACTCCAATAAGCCCATGATCATTCCCCTTCGCATCTCCGGACCACGAAAAGTGCTGGAAGATGCCCATCAACGGGACGTGCTATTTGCGCTTTATGCGGGGGTCATGCTGGTGATGCTCTTGTACAATCTATTCTTGTTCATGAGCATTGGTGATCGAAGCTACCTCGAATACGTACTGTTCATTTTTGCGATTGGAGGCACGCAGTTGGTACTCAACGGATACGCACCCATTTTTGGCGTTGACGGCTGGCCGTGGTTGAATTTGCGTCTCACCCATTTGTTTGGTGTTTTCAGCGGGATTACCACGATTGTATTTGTCCAAAATTTCCTGCGTCTGAGCCGATATGTGCCGTGGCTGAATAAGCTATTGAATGGCTATTTTATCCTTTATTTGTTGGCCCTTGGCCTGGCGTTGATCGGGCGATTGGAATGGAGTTATCAGCTGATCAACTTCTGTGCTGCGGCGATTTTCTTTTTCATTCCTGGGACCATCATCACGATGCGAAAGGGCTACAGCCCTGCGAAGTACTTTCTTTTGGCCTTCACTGTATTCATTCTTGCAGTGGTGGTTTTTGTTTTGAAAGACACCGGTGTGATTCCGTACAATGCTTGGACGTTTTATGCGCTCCCAATGGGAAGTGCCATTGAGGTGGTTGTGCTGAGTTTGGCCCTTGCGAGTCGCATCAATCAATTGAAACGAGAAACGGTGAACGCCCGAGAAGAGCAATTGCGCGTATCCCAGTTGAACGAGCAAATGGTCCGCGAACAGAACACGGTCTTGGAAGAGCGGGTGGCCAAACGGACCGCTGCGTTGGAAAATGCCAATAGCAGCATGAAGGGCACGCTTGTTGATTTGCAATCCGCCCAGCAGCAATTGGTCCAAAGTGAAAAGCTGGCCTCCATCGGTCAATTAACGGCGGGCATTGCCCATGAGTTGAACAACCCCATCAATTTTGTTGCTTCCAGCGCGCAGTCGCTGCGACGAGATTTTGAGGATTTGAATCAGGTCATTGATGGATTCAAAGCACTGGACCCTTCTGATCCAGGATTCCTTGCCGCAGTGGCCGAATTGAAGGAGACGTTCGGTAAGCTGGATATCGACTTTACCCAGAAGGAAATAGAAGAGCTTCTCCACGGAATTGAGGACGGCACAAAACGGACTTCGGAGATTGTGAAAGGCCTGCGGATTTTCAGTCGGATGGATGGCGACAACTTTACCACAGCACAAATCAATGAGCTCCTGGAATCAACCCTGATCGTCTTGAGGAGCAATTTGAAAGATCAAGCAGTGGTCGAAGTCAATATGGGTGAAGGATTGCCATTGCTAAGCTGTCAACCTGGGCGATTGAATCAGGTGTTTATGAACATCATCACGAACGCCGCACAATCCATGGAAGCCACTGGGTTGGCCATAGAAGAACGAATCGTGGAGATTTCCTCGAGCCTGGCCGAGAGCATAGGTCAGTCGTGGATTGAGGTTCGAATTAAGGACCGTGGCATCGGGATGTCGGAAGCCGTCAAGTCCCAAATTTTTGACCCTTTCTTCACAACGAAATCGGTGGGGGAAGGCACGGGGTTAGGATTGAGCATTGTCATGGGCATCTTGAGTGACCACAATGCGGAGGTGGAAGTAGAGACAGAAGAAGGCATTGGTACAGAATTTATTATTCGATTTCCGTTATGATCAACGTATTGTATTTGGACGATGAACTGCACAACCTGACAGCATTTCGGGCCGCATTTCGACGTGATTTTCATGTTCATGTAACCACCGAACCTACCGAAGCGGTGAGGATTTTGCGTGAACAGCCCATTGAGGTCATCATATCTGACCAGAAAATGCCGACCCTCAGCGGGGTTGAGTTTTTCGAATTGATCATGCCGGACTTTCCCGATCCGATCCGCATGTTGCTCACAGGGCATGCAGATATCGACGCTGTCATTGATGCGATTAATAAGGGGCAGATCTACAAGTACATTGCCAAACCTTGGAATGAATCGGAACTCAAGGAAATGGTGAATGAAGCGTCGATGCTGTTTCATGAGCACAAGGCCGTCTCCAGCCGAGGCGAAGTCCTTTTGCATAAGATGCAGGAAGCCCGTGCCATGGCGATGAGGATTCAGCGGATCACAGACCAGGCTTCAAACTTGAATGCGGAAGAGACCTCAGAAATCAATCGCAACGCCATCGAAATCAATCGCCTGCTGACAGAATGATTTTACAGCGCGGCCTTTGATTTACTTGATGTACTTAAAATCCTCTCCCGTTTTGATGTTCTGCAATGTTGCCAAGATGAGTTGGATGCAATGTTCAACGTCGTCGCGGTGCACCATCTCCACTGTGGTGTGCATGTAGCGCAATGGTAAGCTGATCAGTGCGCTGGCTACTCCTTTGTTGGAATAGGCGAATGCATCGGTGTCGGTTCCTGTAAAACGGCTTGCTGCCATGCGCTGGAGCGGAATTTTTTGAGCGTCCGCTGTGTCGATGATGCGCTGCAGCAGGTTGTTTTGAACGGCCGGTCCATAGGTCACTCCTGGACCTTTTCCTGCGGCCACATCGCCATTTTCGATTTTATTCATCATGGGAGTATGCGTGCAGTGCGTCACATCGGTGACGATGGCCACATCGGGTTGAATGCGTTCCGCAATCATTTGAGCACCACGAAGGCCGATTTCCTCTTGCACCGAATTGGTGATATAGAGTCCAAAGGGCAATTTGATTTTCTGCTCATGCAGCAATCGTGCTACTTCCGCAATCATAAATCCACCGGCGCGGTTGTCCAAGGCACGTGCGACGTACCAGTCCTTGTTCAAGACCATGAATTGGTCTTCATAGGTGACGACACAGCCGACGTGAATCCCCATGGCTTCTACTTCCTTTTTGTCCTTTGCGCCGACATCGAGGAAAATATTCTTCATGCTCGGAGCTTCTTCTTTCCCTGCGGTTCGAGTATGAATGGCGGGCCATCCAAAAACCCCTTTTACGATGCCTTTTGGCGTGTGAATGTCCACGCGTTTTGAGGGTGCAATTTGATGGTCACTGCCTCCGTTGCGCTTCAAGTAGATGTAGCCTTCCGAAGTGATGTAATGCACGAAATAACTGATTTCGTCCGCATGTGCCTCGATGACCACTTTGTAAGGCGCGTCAGGATTGATGATGCCAACCACTGTGCCGTAGGTGTCGACCATGTGCTCGTCGATGTACGGGCGTATATAGTCCAGCCAAAGCTGTTGTCCACTGCTTTCAAAGCCTGTTGGGCTTGCGTTATTCAGGTAAGCGGCTAGGAATTTCTCCGAGGCTTTCGTGATGATGCTTTTCTTTTTTGCCATGCCACAAAAGTACCTGCACACTTGCCTCCGAAGTGCACGAATTTTCGTTTGATTTCAACAAAGAATTCACCCGCTTCATTGACGCTTATTTCGAGGCTTACTGAATCAAAGTCCGTATTCGTTCTTCTCGATCAAATGCATTGCGATCAATTGCCTTGCCTCCTTGGTATTGAAGTCATCGGTTTTGGCAAATCGCTTCATCCCCATGAGCATCATCTTCAGTTCATCGCCTTCGGCGAATCCGAGCAAGGCCTCCTTGCCAGCGCTGTGAATCCATTCCGAAGCTTGATAGGTATAGACCCGCATGATCGCCTCTTGAACGCTTAAATCGGCATCGTTCCCGCGCAATCCGCGCAGTTTTTGAACCCGCAAAACCGTTGACTCTGCGGTGTAAGCCCAAATGGCCATGTCGGCGATGTTCATCAGTATTTCTTGCTCCTTGGCCAAACTCATCATGAGTTTTTGAGCCGCTGATCCCGCTACCATGAGAATGGCCTTTTTGAAATTCCGAACATACTGAAGTTGCTTTTCGAACAGATCACTGGGCGGCGGTGTCATATCGGGCACACCAGTCAATTCTGATGAGATCGCCATTGCGGGTGTCATGAGATCGATTTCACCTTTCATGGCCTTCTTGAGGATCATGTCCACTGTGAGCATGCGATTGATCTCATTCGTTCCTTCAAAAATCCGATTGATTCGGGCATCACGGTACGCCAATTCCGCGCGTGTTTCCGCACTGTAACCCATGCCTCCATGTATTTGGACGGTTTCGTCTACAACGTAATCCAATACTTCCGAGCCCAAGACTTTCATCATCGCGCATTCCGGTGCGAAATCTGCAATTCCTTTTAAGGTCGCCTCTCCGTGTTCCATGCCGCCTGCTTTGAGCGCTGCAATCGCATCGTCGATGTTTTGCGTGGCGCGGTAAAGGGCAGACTCTTTGGTAAACAATCGAATGGCACTCTCAGCCAGTTTGTATCGGATGGCGCCGTATTTTGAAATGGGTCGTCCAAACTGCTCGCGTTCATTGGCATAGCGCACGGCATGGGTGCAAGCATCTTTGGCAGCGCCGAGCACAGCTCCTCCCAATTTGATGCGTCCGATGTTCAAGATGTTTACGGCGATTTTGAAACCTTTTTGTCGTTCGTAGAGCAAATTTTCGACAGGTACTTTCACGTCATTGAAGAAGATTTGACGAGTGGATGAGCCTTTGATGCCCATCTTCTTTTCCTCTGGATTTTTCGAAATCCCTTCGGCGTGGCCGTCGACAATAAAAGCGGTAAGGTTTTCGTCGTCATCAATTTTGGCGAAGACGATCATTACATCGGCGAAGCCGCCGTTCGTAATCCACATTTTTTGACCATTGATGAGGTAGTGCTGTCCATCTTCGGTGAGTTTGGCTGTGGTTTTTCCGTTGTTGGCATCCGATCCGGCGCTCGGCTCGGTAAGGCAATAACATCCTTTGAGCTGTCCAGAGGCCAAGCCAGGAATCCATTGCTTTTTTTGTGCTTCATTTCCGTAATACAGGATGGGCAGTGTGCCGATTCCGGTGTGTGCACTGAAGCTGACGCTAAACGAATGCGCTCCACCGATGGCTTCAGTAATGAGCATGGTGGATTTGAAATCCAACCCCATTCCGCCCAAATCTTCGGGTACGGAGCTACCAATGAGTCCCAATTCTCCCGCTTCTTCCATCAATTGGGGGACGAGTCCGTCCTCTTGTTGTTCGATGCGTTCCAGGTTTGGGATGATGCGTTGCTCGACAAAATCCAGCGTCATTTGTTTCATCATCAGCTGTTCTTCCGTCCATTCTTCTGGAATGAAAATAGCGTCTGCTGTGGTTTCGCGGATTAAAAATTCGCCTCCGCGCAAGGCCTTTGATTGATCAGACATATTACTACCTAATTAAACGTTCATCATTTCGAAAACTCCTGCGGCTCCTTGGCCGGTGCCAACGCACATGGTGACCATCCCGTAACGCGACTTGCGTTGGTGCAATTCATTCATCATTTGCACGGTTAGCTTCGCGCCGGTGCATCCGAGTGGATGCCCCAGTGCAATCGCGCCGCCATTCGGATTCACCCGCTCGGGGTCGAGGTCAAGTTCCTTCAATACGGCAACGGATTGAGAAGCAAAGGCTTCGTTCAATTCAATCGCACCCAAGTCATTTTTAGTCAGTCCAGCTTTTCGAAGCGCTTCGGGAACCGCATGAATTGGGCCAACCCCCATGATGCGCGGCTCAAGACCACTTACATGATAACTCGCTAAGCGGGCGACCGGCTCAACGTTCAATTCCTTGAGCATTTTTTCGGAAACGACAAGCACGAAGGCTGCGCCATCCGAGGTTTGGGAGCTGTTGCCTGCGGTAACGCTTCCACCTTGTGCAAAAACGGGGCGCAACCGCGCGAGTCCCGCTTCGGAGGATTCGCGGCGCACACCTTCATCGGTGTCGACGATGTGCTTTCGTTCCTGTCTTTTTTCCGCGGCATCCAAATAAACTTCCGTCACCTCTATGGGGGCAATGCCGGGTGCAAATCGGCCCGCATCAATCGCGGCCGCTGCGCGCAAATGGCTGTTGAGTGCGAAGGCATCTTGTGCCTCGCGGCTGACGTCAAAGTCTTTGGCGACGGCTTCCGCTGTGAGCCCCATTCCCCAATACCAATCGGGATTGGCTTTGGCGATGCGCGCATTGGGAACAATTCGCCATCCGCCAAAAGGAATAGGGGACATCGATTCGATTCCACCGGCCAAAATGCAATCGGCAAGACCCGCATGAATTTTAGCGGAAGCAATGGCGATGGTTTCCAAACCGCTTGCGCAGTATCGGTTTACTGTCATGCCGGGAACTTTCTCGGTGTCCAGGCCCATGAGGCTTACCATTCTTCCAATGTTCAAGCCTTGCTCTGCTTCAGGCGTGGCATTGCCAACAATGACATCGTCGATGCGTTCTTTATCCAATTGTGGGAAATCACCCAGCAACTTGCGGATGACTTGTTCGCCCAAATCATCGGGACGCACAAATCGAAATGCTCCTTTGCCGGATTTTCCAACGGGGGATCGGTATCCTCCTATGATGTATGCATTCATGGCTTTAGTTTCTAAGGATTTTGCCCTTTTGAATGAGGCTTTGCATGCGCTCCAGTGTTTTACGTTGCATGCACAATTCAACAAATGCTTGGCGTTCCAGGTCCAGTAGATATTGCTCGGAGACTTCGGTTCGCTCGCTCAAATCACCACCGCACATGGCATATCCAAGTTTTTCACTGATCAGCTGATCGTGGTCAGAAATGTATTTCCCGCTCTTCATGCTGTCGGCTCCCACGTAGACAATGCCTAATCCTTCTTGACCGGCGACAGTGATGTCTTTCCGTTCGATTGGCATGGTGTAGCCAGAAGCGGCCAATTCCATGGCGGCGCGTTTGGCTTTGGCCAGTTGATCCCTTCGGTTGACGACAACTTCATCAATTCCCTCTCTTAAGTAGCCCAATTCAAAGGCCTCGTGTGCCGAAGTTGCCACCTTGGCCTGCCCAATGGTCAAGAACCGGTCGCGCAGCCGATTGATTCGCATGTCGCCGTTGTGCATCTCATCGTTCAATCGAACGACAAATTCTTTGGTGCCGCCGCCTGCCGGGATGACGCCAATTCCAAATTCCACCAAGCCCATATAGGTTTCGGCGTGGGCAATGACCTTGTCGGAATGCAGGCAGAGCTCGCAACCGCCGCCCAGTGCCATTTGATGCGGAGCGGCAACCACGGGAATTCCCGAATAGCGCATGCGCATCATCGTTCGCTGGAACAATTGCACGGCATAGTTCAGGTCATCCCATTCTTGTTCCACAGCGAGCATGAAAATCATACCAACATTGGCTCCTGCGCTGAATTGCGCTCCCTCATTGGAAACAACCACACCGTTCCATTTTTCATCGTTTTCGGCGAGATCGATGACCTTATTAAGCCCTTCCAAGACTTCGGAGCCGATCGAATTCATTTTGGTGTGGAAGGCGATGTTCAAAATTCCGTCGCCCAAATCTTGAATCGTGGTGCCAGCATTGGACCAAACCACCGAGGATTCAGGGAGCCAGCTGAGAGCGATTCGCTCTTCCTGGCCTGGAATCTGTTCGTAATGCTCGCTTTTGGGATTCCAACATTCTCGTACGCCATCTCGGTTTTGGTAGAAGGTACCATTGCCTTTTTCGGCGAACCGCTCAATCCACGTGGGTAGGTTCAGTCCTTTGGCTTTGACGGCTTCACAACCGGCTTCGAACCCAATGGCATCCCAGCTTTCAAAGGCTCCCAATTCCCATCCGAAACCAGCACGGACTGCATCATCGATTCGGTAAGGCGCATCGGCGATTTCTGGAACTCGTTGTGCCACATAAGCGAATACATCCGAAAAGATTCGCCGGTAAAAATCACCCGCTTCATCGGTACCATTGAACAGCAGTTTTGTGCGCTTGGGCAAATCATCCACTGCCTTCGCCGCATCAAGGGTGGCAAATTTTACTTTCGTTTTGGATCGGTACTCTTTTGTTTTCAGATCGAGTACTAGAATTTCACTTTTTCCATTTTCATCCTTGACCTTTTTGTAAAATCCAGCACCCGATTTCGAGCCGAGTTGATCATGATCGACGAGGTGTTGAACATATCCGGGTATTTCAAAGACTTGCTTGCGTTCATCCGCTGGGCAATTGTCCGCGACGCCTTTTGCAACGTGAACAAGGGTGTCAAGGCCTACGACATCGCACGTGCGAAAGGTGGCACTTTTGGGCCGTCCCATGGCGGGCCCGGTCAGCTTGTCGACCGCTTCAACCGATAGTCCCATTTCCTCAACGGTGTGGAACAAAGCTTGTATAGCAAACACACCGACGCGGTTGGCAATGAATGCAGGCGTGTCTTTGCATAAGACTGCTTGTTTGCCGAGGATGCGTTCCCCGTACCGGGCGAAAAAATCCAAGATTTCAGGCTTGGTTTGGGGGCCTGGAATGATTTCGAGCAACGGCAGGTAACGTGGCGGATTGAAGAAGTGTGTTCCGCAAAAATGCTGCTGAAAATCTTCGGATCGGCCCGCGCTTAGTTGCCCGATAGGAATTCCAGAAGTGTTGCTTGTGATTAATGTACCTGGTTTGCGCACCGCCTCAATTCGCTCGAACAATTGCTGTTTGATGTCCAAGCGCTCGACGATGACTTCGATGATCCAATCGCATTCGCCTAGCCTTTCCAAGTCATCATCAAAATTGCCAGTTTCGATGCGTTTTGCATATCGCTTTGAATAGATGGGCGATGGATTTGACTTCAAAGCGGTCTTGAGGTGGCCAGCTGCAATTCCATTTCTTGGTCCATCTTGCGTTGCAAGGTCGAGCAGTAACACCTCAGATCCGGTCTGGGCCAAATGACAGGCGATTCTTGATCCCATAACGCCTGAACCTAAAACGGCCACGCGTTTGATTTTGTGCAAGGGGAGTGTGGTCATGAATGTGTGGGAGATTTGGGAGGTTGACTTTGGATGGTTTGGAGAAGTTCTTCCGGGTGATCCAAAATTTCATTCAAGCGTTTCATTTCTTCGAGCAGACGAGTGACGGATTCGATTCCGAGCAGATCGCGCAGTCGTGTGTTTACCGTTACTACAAGGTCTCTTGCCTGCCTTCTGGCTGCGACACCTTCTTTGGTGAGAAAGACCCGAACCACCCGGCCGTCCAAAGAATCGGGCACACGTTCGATCAAGCCCAATGTTTCCATTCCACGCAGTGAACGGCTGAGGCTTGTGGATTCCATACCCATTTTTGGGCCGAGTTGTGTCGACGGGGTTCCTTCGCGCTCCGTATGAAGGAGAATGAACACATAGGAAAATGGGATTCCCCGACGTTCTGCTTCAGAGGCATATAAACGCGAGAGTTTTGTCCAGCCCCATCGCAAATGAAAATCGATTGTGTCAAAGGGCTTCATGCTCCTAAGATAGCGATGAAAGCTATGCGTGCATAGTAAAACAGTAAAAAATTATGCACGCATAGTAAATATTCATCCAAAACACATTGAAAATGGCTACGCCATCATTCAGACGAGCTTGCCGTCTGAGAGCTGCAAGATGTGATTTCCACGTTGAGCAAGTTGCTCATTGTGCGTGACGACAATAAAGGTCTGCTGAACGCGCTCTTGCAATTCGATAAACAAGTCAAAGAGGGATTCCGCATTTCCAGAGTCCAAATTGCCGGTTGGCTCATCCGCTAGGACAACACTCGGTCGATTCATCAGTGCTCGTGCCGCTGCCACGCGCTGTTGTTCTCCGCCGCTCAATGTGCCTGGTGATTGATTCAAATGATCTTTAAGGCCGAGGTCGACGAGGAGCTTTGTCGCGTATTCTTCTGCATCGTTTTGGTCGTATCCTCCGATCCAAGCGGGCATGAGGACGTTTTCCAACGCGGTGAATTCAGGAAGCAAACGGTGGAATTGAAAAATGAATCCGATGTGTTGGTTGCGGAATGCTGCCAGTTGCTTGCGGCCAAGCGTATGCACATCTTCATCTCCAATGCGAAGCGTTCCGGCATCGGGAGTGTTGAGGGTTCCAAGGATTTGCAGCAAGGTGGTTTTCCCTGCACCTGAAGCACCGACAATGGAGGTGATGTCTCCCTTTTGAATGTCCAAATTGATTCCCTTAAGGACTTGCAATGAGCCAAATTGTTTCACGATGCCGCGGGCTTGAATCATGGTCGCATTCATGTTTGCAAACTACATCAGAAACCGGCCTTCTGTTGCCTACATTTGCACCGAATTTTGATAATAAGGACATGAACATTCACGAGTACCAAGGAAAATCCATTTTGAAAAGTTTTGGTGTGGCCATTCAAAATGGCCGCGTAGCGGACACGCCAGAGGCGGCTCACGAAGCTGCTGTTGCCTTGGCGGAAGAAACTGGTACATCGTGGTTTGTTGTAAAAGCCCAAATTCACGCGGGAGGAAGGGGAAAAGGAAGTGTCACAGAAACAGGTTCACGAGGCGTTGTAATTGCCAAAGGCTTGGCTGAAGTCAAGGACAAAGCAGCAGGCATCTTGGGGGGGCACTTGGTCACCGCACAAACAACTGCCGACGGAAAGCAAGTGAGCAAGGTGTTGATCGCTGAGGATGTATATGGTCCCGGAGAAAGCGAGCCAAGCGAGATTTATATGAGCGTGCTGCTCGACCGAGCCAATGGCCAAAACATCATCATGTACTCGCCACAAGGCGGAATGGACATTGAGGCAGTAGCGGAAGAGACGCCAGAGCTCATCTTCAAAGAAGCCATCGATCCGGCGCTGGGGCTGCAAGGATTCCAAGCGAGACGAATTGCATTCAATCTGGGGCTTTCGGGAAAGGCGTTCAAAGAAATGACCAAGTTTGTTCACTCTCTCTACAATGCATATGTCGGAAGTGATGCCACGATGTTCGAAATCAACCCCGTCCTAAAGACATCTGATGACCGTGTCATAGCTGTAGATTCCAAGGTTTCATTGGACGGTAATGCCCTTTATCGGCACAAGGACTACGCTGCGATGCGGGATGTGACGGAAGAGGATGCTACCGAGGTGGAAGCGGATGCGGCAGGGTTGAATTATGTCAAGTTGGATGGTAACGTGGGGTGCATGGTCAATGGCGCCGGACTTGCTATGGCGACCATGGATATTATTAAATTGAGTGGTGGCGAACCCGCAAATTTCCTCGATGTTGGCGGCACGGCAGACGCAGCACGCGTGGAAAAAGCCTTTCGCATCATTTTGAAAGACCCTGAGGTGAAAGCAATTTTGGTCAATATTTTTGGGGGAATCGTGCGCTGCGATCGGGTCGCTCAAGGCGTTGTAGACGCTTACAGAAACAT
>JADHRK010000021.1 GCA_016777435.1 Flavobacteriales bacterium | reverse complement strand
CGATGCAACCGGGCATTAACCAAAGACCGGTGGCGTCAATTTGCGTTGCTTTGGATGCTTCAGCATGTTTGTTACAATCTTCGCCAAGGGCGGCGATGGTTCCATCACTGGCGATTAAGACATCAGAAGTGATGACTTGGCCTTCATTAACGACTGAAGCGCCGATGAATCGAGTAGGCTGTGAAGACATGAATGAATTCAGGGTTTGGAATTCGGATTGGGCTGAACCTTTCGGAAACGCATTTGAAGGACACCAAGGAAGGCTTCTCGGAAGATATTCATGCTCATTTTGCTTGTCCCCAATTCCCGATCAATGAAGGTAATGGGAACTTCTTCGATGCTAAATCCAAGTTGTCGTGCATTGTATTTCATTTCGATTTGAAATGCATATCCGATGAATTGAATCCGGCTGAGGTCGATTCGCTCGAGCACTTCACGGCGGTAACATTTGAAACCGGCCGTGCTGTCTCGTACGCCCAGCCAAAGAATGGTGTTGACATAGACGGAAGCGAAATAGCTCATGAGAATGCGGCCGACCGGCCAGTTGCTTACTTTTCCTCCTCGGGTGTATCGAGACCCTACAGCAACTCCAGCGCCGTTCATGCATGCCTCTCGAAGACGAACCAAGTCGTTTGGGTTGTGCGAAAAGTCACAATCCATTTCGTAAATCAGGTCGTATCCGCGTTCCAATGCCCAATGAAATCCAGCGATGTAAGCCGTGCCCAATCCCAGTTTGCCTGATCGTTCCAGCAGGTGAATTCGGTCATGCTTTTTTTGGTTTTCCTTGACCACTTTGGCCGTGCCGTCTGGCGAGCCGTCGTCCACAATCAGGACATTGAATTCAGGCTCCAACGACATCACGGTATCCAGCATGCGCTGGATATTTTCAATTTCATTAAATGTGGGAATGATGACTAGGCTCTTCATGCTATTTTAACAGCTCATGCGTAAAAGGTTTACTTCGGCTTCTGACAAATGTCGGAAACTCCCCCGTGGCACATCTTTTTTGGTCAGCGGTCCGATGGTGACCCGGTCTACCTTGACAACATGGTAGCTGAGTTCCTCGAGCATTCGCCGAGCGATACGGCTCCTGCTGGAAGTGAGCTTGAGCCCGATGTGCGTTCTTTCGTCGTTTGCAAATTCGGCCTCTGTCGCTTTCACAAATCCCTTGTCCACAATAAATCCTTGTTTCAGTTCTTCAAGGTGGTTGGGTTGAACGCGTTCTGCGAGGATGACGTGGTAGAGCTTGGCCGCACCAGATTGGGGGTGGTTGAGCCGAACCATTAACTCTTCATCGTTAGTGAACAGCATCAAACCGGTGCTTTCTCGATCCAATTTGTCAATGGATCGGATTTCTTCTTTGCACGCTTTTTGGACCAATTCATGCACGCCGCGACGTGCTTTGGCATCTGCCATGGAGGTCCCGAATCCTTTGGGTTTATTCAACAGGACATAGCGCCGGGTTTCAGGTCGAATGGTGGCCCCTCCGACTTGCACGCTATCGTTAATGTTGACCTTGTGCCCCATTTGCACAATGATTTCCCCATTCACTGTCACTACACCGGACTCAATCAAGGAGTCGGCTTCTCGGCGTGAGCAAACCCCAGCATTCGAGATGTACCGATTCAATCGCATGGGTCCTCCCAATGCAGTGAGTGGTTTTTGCCGCGTAACAGGTTTGCCACCTTTGCGAAAGGTCGCTCCGCTGCGGCTTTTTTTGCCAGCCCCATCCGGTTTAAAATTCGTCTTTTGATCGGATTTTCGAGGGGCACTTCCCTTTCCTGATGTGCGCTTGGAATCTGGGCGTTTCTCGCCCGAACGGCTTTCGCCAGGTTTCGAGCGACGCGCTTGCGATGAGCGGGCACCGGCACGACCAGAATTCTGCTTCTTCATGAAGCAAAGATATTCCATTCAGGGCATGCAAATGAACGCATCTTCAATGTGTTGTATCCGATGAGTTTCCCGGCCATATTCAATGCAGAGAACATCGAATCGGATGGTGTCGGATTTGGATTCGTGGTTTTTTAAAAATCGATCGGCTGCGCGGATGATGCGTTGCTGTTTGAAGAGGTCAACCGATTCGAAGGCAGTCTCCGCATACCCAAATTTCCGCACCTTGACCTCCACAAAAACCCAAATATTCGCCTGTTTACCAATTAGGTCAATTTCGAATCGTCCTTTTCGCCAATTCCGTTCCACGATGTGTATACCGGCTTTTTCCAGGTGAATGGCCGCCAATGTTTCTCCCCAACGCCCACGTTCTGTCGCATTCATTTCATGTTGATTTGAAAGCGAAGAACCTCTTCAACCGACTAACTTTGCCTCATGATTTTCAGAAGAAGCGTGGTGATTTGCGGTTGTTGTTTGGGGGCATTTTTTGCCGGGGCGGCGCAGGCCAATGGTCAAGGTTTTTCGTCCGATGAGTGGTATGTTTCTTGGGGTTATAACCGCTCGGCTTACACGGTTTCTGATGTGCAGATGTGGGGAACAGGGCCATCCGGTGAGGCGTTTGATGTGACCTTACAAGACGCACAGGCCAATGACATGCCCGAGCGTTTTCAGGCCAAAGTGTATTTCCATCCAGGGCTCTTCACGATTCCTCAGTTCAATGCGCGTTTCGGCAAGCGAATTGCCCCCAATCTGTGGGTCTCAGCGGGATGGGACCACATGAAGTACAAGTTGAAAAAACAGTGGGTAGTCGCCGATGGATACGCCGATGCGTCGGATTTGGGCTTGGAAGATGAATTTCCCGCGGGGACGCTAGCCGAATGGAACGGCGATTCTTTGCGGTGGGGCCAAGGGTTCAACTTGGAACACAGCGATGGAATGAATTTTGTACGATTCAGCTTGGAGCACCAAGCCGACCTCTGGCGCTCCGTCAATGATCAATTCATGCTTTCCGTGTTCGAGGCGGTTGGGTTGGGGGTTGTGGTTTGCAGCACAGACTTTACTTGGGCGGGGCAACGTCAAAAGAATGCTCAGCACCTTTCAGGCCTTGGGCTTGGGGTGCACGCGGGACTCAGAATGCAGGTGCACAGGAGGTTTTTCATCCAGGCTACGGGGCATGTGGGCGGAGTCACATTGCCTTGGATTCGGCTTCAAGGGCCGGGTGACTCGGGGGCGAAGCAACGGATCGGGTATGCTGAGGCCGCTTTTGCGGTCGGCTACCTCATTGGCAAGGACCATAAACCCAAAGGCAAGCGCAATTGCAATACCTGCCCAACGTGGTAGAAACTCCCTAGGAGAGAACCAATTGGGTTGAACCAATCACTTCATTTCCTTCGAGGATATTGATGGTGTAAATGCCAGCAGGGATAAGCTCCGTTGAGGGAATGAAGAAAATGCAGGCTTCGATGCGCTCATTGTTGTAATCAAGCTCACGCGTTGCGCTTACCGGGTTGCCCAGGTCATTTGCGTTCGCGGATTGTTCGCCCATGAGAATTTGACCGGAATCATTGCTCACCTGTAAGTGTAGGGTTTTGGATCCAGCGCTAGCAATGCGGTTTTCCAATAGCGTGAAGCAAACACGCACCATGCTCAAGCGTGAAGCGCGGGTGGTCGGCCGTTGGCGGCCATTGCTCAAGATTCGGATGCCTTCTGCCGATGCTTCAGCCGCTTGCAGCGTTTGCCCTGCCGTAATCATCTCCTCCATGTTTTCTTGCCGTTCTACCAAGCTGGCGTTGCGCTCTTGAACTTCTTCCACACGCGCTCGCATCTGGTCATTTTCGTCAATGAGCGCGAGGTTCAACTGGTTGAGGGAATCGATGGTAGCGACATAGCCTTTCATAATGCCACGCAATGTTTCCGCTTCTTGTTTGGCACGAGCAAGTGACCAGTTGCCATTTTTAACTTGTTGAACCAAACGGCCGATATCATTCTTCTGATCGGCAATTTGGGCGAGCATGAGCGCATTTTCGGTGCTGAGGGTGTCGTAGCTAAAACTCAGTTTTTCCAGATCAAATAGCACCTGGTCTCGTTCGAATGAAATCGCGGTATTGTCCGCCTGAACCGCAACAACGGTCTGGTTGGTTTGATACAATTTCAACCCGAGGCCAATGCAAACCATGGTAAGAAGAGCAGAGGTAATAATGAGAATGCGTTGAGCGTCCATGGGTTTCGATTAAGTGCAGGGGCTAAGGAAGAACGGAATGTTCGACGCGCAATTGCCCTGTCGCATCCCAAATTTCGGCTACAATCTTCGCCTTTCCGGGCCGGCCCAGCTGGAGGATTCCCACGTTATTTTCCATGATGGGTCCTGCCACCCGGTTGGCATTGTTCGTGGCGAAATCCCAAGTAGATGTGATTCCACTTGCGGTGACATCAAATATGGCATTGGCAGCTGAGCCACCCCCTCCTTGGATTTTTGAAATTTCAGCATAATGCACATCGCCAGTAATAAAAACAGTGGGCATCGGTTTGGTCCGCTTTTGATTGGCCTCTTCGATTAATTCAAGCATTCGTTGTTGCTCGCTGGGAAAATTCGCCCATGATTCATAACCGTTCCATTCCGCACCAAATTGCGTTGAGGAGGCAATGATTCGGTAATCGGCCTGAACATGCAACTGCTTTTTCAACCACCTCCATTGGGCAGTCCCGAGGAGGGTCGAGTCTTCATTTCTGTGAGGCTCATAATCGGCCATGTAGCTGAATCCGTTGCTGCCTTTGAGGATGATGCTTTGTGACCGCAACAAGTCATCTCGAAAGGTGCGCGTATCGAGCAGGATGACATGAACATCTTGTTTTCCACCATCAAATAGATAACTCATGTAAATGCCGTCACGGTCTTTTCGTGGCGCATCTCGGGGGTCTTTCCAAAAATCCAAGAAAACATCCTTTGATTCCTCCTTTAGCGGATAGTGCCTTCCCGCATCATTCCATCCATAGTCGTGATCATCCCACGTTGCGAGCAATCGTGTGGCGGAATTAAGGCGCTGAAAATGGGGGTTTTGACCAAGGGTTTCATATTCAGCCTCTAGGGTTGAAATGTCCTCTGTATCTCCGTATACATTGTCCCCGAGCCACACAAAAAGGTCTGGTTTTTGACCAATTGCGACATCGAGAATCGGCATGGGCTGTTCGGCATGCGCGCAACTCCCAAATGCAACAGTGCGCACTTCTTTGCGCACGATGAGGTCCGCGGTCGCCTTTGTTGTCGGCTTGCGCAAAATGATCGCCTTGGGCTCAGGCTTGCAGCTAAAAAGGGCTGAAGAAGAAATGCAGCAGGCCAGAAATAAAACGGAATTGATTCGGTGAGCCTGAATCATTCACCAAGGGCAAATCGAATGGGCAGCACGTACTGCACGCTCACTGCTTTTCCTTTGTTGGTGCCCGGGATGAAAAGGGGGAGCGATTCAATCACAGTGACCGCTGATTTTTCGAACGTTTCCAGTCCGCGGACCATTTCAACAGAACCAATTGACCCTTTTTCAGTCACCACAAATTGAACAAAAACGGTTCCTTCGATGCCTTTGTCTTTTGCTACTTTTGGATAAACGAGGTTTTGCATGACGTGCTCCATCATGCCTTGATTGGTGCATGTTTCGCGTTCGGTGCGATCATCGAGGGATGCACAGGCTTTCAGGACGGGCATCACTTCCGCGACCTTTACTACGTCCTCTTGGGGATAACCAATTCCGTTTTGAGCCAATAGGCTTTGCAGTGGGATGCAGAATGCTACCACCAATGCGAGTGTCCAAAATTGCTGTATCTGTCGTTTTTCCATGCTGAAATATACAGGTTATCATTGAACCTTCAATGGCCAACGATGAGCGTGCAAGGGATGGTCAATGAAATAGTAACCTGGACTTATAGTGGCTGGGAGTTGAATTTGACGTGAAACTTCGAGCCATTCGATGGCGATCGATTTTCCGGATTGATCCACCAATCTCCAACCACCTTGAAGCGATTCGTCGAGGGCCCAAGGAATGGTCACAAAGGATCCAGGGCTTGCCGGATTTGGGAATGGCATCGCTTCGATTTCCAGCCAAGAATTTGAGGGGAATGTCAATTCGCCAGTGCCCAGCATCCATCGTGATGCGAGCAATGGACGCCCCGAGGTACTTTGGTCCCATTGACCAACCGTTACGAGTTTTTCCCATAGAGGGTGATAGATTCCAATTGCCCCGTGCCAGTGTCCGCTCAAGGGGTTATTCGGCAGTAAAGGAGTCGAGTGCAGTTCTTCGCCAAAAATCTCGATAAGGTGCGTGCTCTGGGTGCCTTCACTGGGGTCGCTGCCGATGCCTAACAGCTGAGTGTTGGGCAATGCAACAAAGCCATTAGAAGACCAGCTTTCGCCGAACTCTAGGGTTTGCATTGCTAAGGCCGAACCGTTCAAATCGAACTTGATCTGATTCCATCCAGCAGAAAGGTCATCGGTGATTTCATTCTCTAAAAGCACCACAATTGCCTCTCCTTCCAATGCGATGGCTTTTGCGCTATGGTTCTGGCCGGGGCTGATGTTCAAGTGCACCCAGCCGTTGGCTCCGAATGTGGTGTCAAGTTGCCCATTGGGCAGATGCTTGGCCAAAAGCAATTCATAATGGTAAGCGTTGGAATAGGCTCCCGCGGCATACCAGTTTCCGTAGGGTCCTTCTGCTGCGCACCTGTAGTAACCTCCGATTTCGTGCCGATTGAATCCGGAAGCCACGCCGAGGGTATCGATCACACTCGAATTGCCGAGGTCGACGATGAGCGATCCGTTTGTCCCAAATCCCGCCCAGCCTATGCCGTTTTCATCCATCCGCACCAGTGCCGGCATCTCCTTGTGAAAGCAGCATGGGTCGAGGACGTAGCCCAGCGCCAGTCCACCATTGGTGCCATCGGCTCCAGATTGAGCCCACCCGAGCACAGATTGAAAGGGGGATCCGAACGAAAAGGTCGAAATATTAGGCATGGTGCTTGCGCCGTCGCTCCATTTGATTTGAATCCATTCGGATGAAAGACCGGCATTTTCTTCGATGCTCACTCCGATTCCATTGGCCAGCGCCCAAAGGTTTCCGTCGGCATCGCTCCGAACGTGTATCAGTTGGACTTCAAGCGAGTCGAAGGCAGGCATTGGCAGCAGTGAGGTCGTTCCATCTTCTTCCACTCGCCAGACTTGCGGTAGGGCATCCCCATCGGCATCAAAGGCCTCGCTGGCGATGGCCAAAGCCCCTACCCATGGTGTGACTCCAACCGGCTGTTGCCAAAAACCGTCGCCCTCCAACCACCAACCTTGCTCTGCCCAGCTTTCATCTTGGTTCCAAGAAGATTGGCCTTGGGCCTTGGTCAAGGAAGCCAACGTAAGACAAGCGAAGTTGGCAATTAGCAATTGACAGGACCAATTCATCAACGAATGATATGCAGCCCTTGATGGGTTCCGTTTTCAGAAGTGATGATATAACTCCCATTCGTTAGTGACGGCAATGCCCATGGTTGATCTGCAGACAGGGTAGCCTTTCCAACGATCCGACCAAATGTATCATGAATTTGAAAATGCGTTGGACGAGACACGCCTTCAATTGAGATTTGGTTGCTAGCTGGATTGGGATAAATGACCCACTGCTTGCCGGGTTGTCCCAAAATCGAGGCCGTGGCGTCATAGTTTTCAACGGGTTCGTCAATGGTGACATTGGTTCCGCCGGGGCCGCCAGGGCCACCTGCGCCGAAATTATCGGTGGCTACGACTCCGCGGTAAGCCGCAAAGAAATAGGGGTACTGAGGGTTCCAATTTTCATCGACGGTGGCGAAGTAGGCATAGGTCCCAGCGGGATATTCCGGCGTCACACATTCTCGGCCATTGAAAACATCCAAGTGACCTTGCATAGCGATGTATTCAAAATCTTCGACATATGCTCCCAACACCGCCTCCACGGCTTCTGCTCCAGGCGGAATGGCAGGAGTGACTAGCTCTCCAACGTCTGGTCCGTATTGATTCGGAGCGAGAACAGTGCCGTCGGGAAGGGTGTGTCGCACAGCAATATTCCGAAGAGCATAGCTGGTTTCCATCCGAACAACTCCGCCCGTACCGTCTTCATTTGCATACCCAAAAGGCCCATATATGGGATAACCATCAAATGCAAAACCGATGATGGGGCTGTGTACATCAGAATTAATTTCCAAGAGGCCCTCGCTCGGATAATCATCACAGACGGGATTGATCACTTCCATTGAATTGCTGAATGGTGACGGGATTAGATGGTGATGGTAATTCCCCATGGCAGGATGTCCTTTCGCGCAGTCAAACCCCGCCAATTCGAAGAAACCGCCGTTTTGATGCCAGTTATTTTGATTGTTGTATGAAAAAGCGTCTTGTGCGTTGAACGTTGGAACGCCATTGATTAAGACAGCGGTATGTCCTAAACCTGTGGCTGTTCCGCCTGTAGGACCTTCTTCCGGGTTGCGAGGAATCCGAAATAAATAATCCACGTTTTGCGCTTGCGAAGGATTGCCATCGCCGTAAGGAGCTGTGGCATAACGCGGCACTCCAGTAGCATGCACATATACATTGTCGTCTGAAAATTGGACCAATTGTACATCGCATTCTATGCCGTTGTCTACTAAGTTTCCGTTGTTCATGTAGAACGCTCCGGTTGCACCATCGGTATTGACTAACCAAGATTCAAGCTCTGGCTGAGCGTCCAGCGGACAAAGGCAAAAACCAAACATCATGGAGATAAACGCGGACAGTTTGAAGTGATTCATGAGAGTGACGGGATTGAATTTGAAAGGTAGGCGCCTGGGAGAAGATTCGTTCAATCTGGTTTTAGAATTTACCACTGCTGCCTCTGGAATTGTTGATAACCATGGTGGAAAGCTAGCGCGCAGGGTGTGCCTTCGGCCTGCCGCACCGTGGTAACTTAACACAAATTTAACACCCAAGAGCATGAAAAGAACTCTTACCCTGACGCTAGTGTTTGCTGCGTGCACGTTGCACGCCCAGGAACGCTACCTCGACGAAATATTTGAAAACGTCACCGTGACGGAAGACGTTGAATATGCCGTCAACATTTCTGTAATCCCCGCTCTGCAAGGCTTACCCCCAATGGCCATGCCGCAACTGATGGATGTATACCAACCTGAAGGTGACGAGGAAACAGCACGTCCCTTGATTTTGGTGTTTCACACCGGCAACTTTCTACCGCAATACGCGAACAGTTCTGCGCTGGGCACGCGCAAAGACAGCGCGGTAGTGGAGTTATGTGAACGCTTCGCCCGCATGGGTTATGTAACAGCTTCGGTTGACTACCGATTGGGGTGGAATCCCCTAGCAGGGACGCAGGAGGAACGAACGTTCCAGTTGATCAACGCAGCTTACCGTGGAGTTCAGGATGCGAGAACAGCTGTGAGGTACTTCCGCATGAACGCAGCGGAAATGGACAACACGTTCGGCATTGATCCCGAAAAAGTTGCCATGTTCGGTGACGGCACAGGTGGATACATCACCCTTGCTTCTGCCGCAATTGCAGGTTGGAATGACATCATCTTGGACAACGAAGGCAATCCAATTGAAGTGTTTTGGTACGATCCAGGAGACGGTTCTTCCATCCCGATGGTAATCGAGTCTTTCAACGGTGATCCGGAGGCGAAAAATGATGGATTCACTCCCGACAGCGTGCAACTCTGCATCGGCCATTATCCTGAATACAGCTCAGAGTTCAACTTTCAAATGAACATGGGCGGGGCATTGGGATCCGATAAATGGCTCGATGCAGGTGACCCTGCGATGGTGAGCTTTCATTGCCCACACGACCCATTCGCTCCTTATGCAACCGGCGTACTTGTTGTTCCGACGACCCAAGAACCGGTGATTGAAGTAACAGGAGCTTACGGCGTGCATACATTGATCAACTCTTTCGACGCACCGAACAACAACGATGTTTTTCAATCGCTGAATTTGGCGGATGACGTTTCCCTAGCAGCGAATGAAATCAACGAAGGAATGGACGGCTTGTATCCTGTCTTAAACAGTTACGTTGACGGTGCTCCGACCGAGCCTTTCGACAGTTCACCATGGCAGTGGTGGGATGTGGCCATGACACAGATGGTTGATACTGCTAACGGCTCCAACATTGCTGCGACGCAGCTGTCTCTTAACCCAACGATGGGGCCAGAAGAGGCGTTGCCTTGGTTGGACATCATTCAAGCCTATACGGCACCGCGTATGGCCGCCGCTTTGGGTTTGACAGAAGTAGAGAATGTTTCGGAAACAAATGCTTCCAAGGCATCATTCACCATCTTCCCAAATCCAACCAGTGGTTTGACGACATTCGATTTGAAATCACCAGCCATTCAGGCCTCCATGTATTCTTTGGATGGCCGATTGGTGCGACAATGGCCGTTGGTCGGCATTCAAGGGCAGTTCTCTGTGGAATTGGGGGATTTGCCAGGAGGCACTTACATCGTTCAGATTGACGGAGAATCGCAGCGCATTTCGGTGACGCGATAAGGCTCATAAACAACAAACAAAAAGCCCCGGCCAAGCAATTGGTCGGGGCTTTTTTATGCCTTTTCGATGGTTGGTGCTATCGGCGGCTGTAACGCGAGTCGTTTTGTCCTCCACGGTTGCCCTTGTTTCCACCGGAATTTCCGCCTGAGTTGTTCCCGGAAGACTTGCCTTTGCTTCGGTAGGGCCGACCGGATCCGGAGTTGGACCTTCCACCTCCGCTTCCACCTCCGCTTTCGCTTCCCTCGCGACGAGGAGCACGCTCTCCGTCACGATCCGATCGAAATCCCCGGCTGGAGCCTCCTCCGCTTTTGCCTTGGCCTCCGTGCCGCGGTTTACCGTGGTTGAACGGCTTCTTTTTCTCCTTTTTTCCACCTCCTGACCCCGGAGCTTGCGGCCGTTGACCCGTTTTGTTGAGGTCAAATTCGAGGGCGGGTTTTGCGAGGTGCCAGGGGTGATCTGTGATCAATGGCACTTCGCGTTTCATCAATTGCTGGATGTCCGCCATGAACTTGCGTTCGTCGGCTTCGTTTACAAATGACCAAGCGACACCCGAAGCTCCGGCACGTCCCGTTCGACCAATGCGATGAACGTAGGTTTCGGAGATGTTGGGAATCTCGAAGTTGATCACGTGGCTCACTCCACTGACGTCGATTCCACGGGCAGCAATGTCGGTTGCGACAAGAATATTAAGTTTCCCTTTGCGGAAACCTTGCATGGCGCGTTCGCGCTGTGGCTGGGTTTTGTTCCCGTGAATGGCCGCAGCATTGAGGTTGTTTTTGGTCAAGTAGCGCACCACCTTGTCTGCCCCATACTTCGTTCGCATGAATACCAAAGCGGTTTCCACTTCAGGCTGCTGAAGCAAATGCACGAGCAAGTCTCGCTTGTCTGCTTGCATCACAAACATCATCTGTTGGTCTACCGTTTCGGCGGCGGTGCTCTCACGAGCCACTTCAACCCGAACAGGATTGCGCAACATTGTGTTGGCGAATTCCAGAATATTCGGAGGCATGGTCGCGGAAAAAAACAGCGATTGCCGATCCTTTGGAATGTGTTTGATGATGCGCCGCAAATCGTGAATGAAGCCCATGTCCATCATGGTGTCGGCTTCATCGAGGACAAAATATTGCAGGTGCTTGAGGTTCACATGGCCTTGTTCCTGGAGGTCAATCAATCGCCCGGGTGTGGCCACCACGATGTCCACGCCGCGCCGAAGCTTTTGAACTTGGCTTTTCTGGTTGACTCCGCCGAAAATGGTGGCGGTGTGAAGCTTGACTTGCTTGGTGTACTCGAGGATGTTTTCCTCAATCTGAATGGCCAACTCTCGGGTGGGCGTCAGGATCAGTCCTCGGATGGGTTGAAATTGTCCGGAATACCGGTCTTCGGAAAGCCGGTGGATCATAGGCAAGCTGAAAGCGGCAGTTTTTCCGGTTCCAGTTTGTGCTACGCCCAAGACGTCCTTTCCGTCTAAAATAACGGGTATGGCCTCGGCTTGAATGGGCGTTGGGGTTTCATAGCCCAACGCATGGATGGCCGTGAGCACATCTGCGCTGAGGCCTAATTCGTCAAATGAATTCAAAGGGGGGGGTGTTCTAGTGAGCAATGCGCTTCTTCCAGCATTGCTGACCACAAAGTTCGCACATTTCAGGCATCGTTCGACGTTTTTGCTGGATTGTGATAATTTGACCAGGCGGCAGCATGGCCTGCTCAATTCAGTTTTTCTCCGTGTTGAGATGAATCCAAGCCACGCTGCTCTTGGTCCGAACTCACCCGCATTGGAATCATGGCATTGACCAATGCATACAAGCCATAACTCCCTCCAAATGCGAATACTGCCACGCCAAGCAAGGTCGCCATGTGCATCAAAAACACGGTGGGATTGCCATGGATCAACCCGACGTCTTCGGCGAGGACGCCCGTGAGTATCATGCCCACCACGCCGCCAATGCCGTGGCTGGCAAATACATCGAGGGTATCATCCACGGCCAATTTTTTCTGGTAGCGAATGGCCCAATTGCTGACCAAAGCAGCTACGAAACCAATCAACATGCTGTGCCCGAGTGACACGAATCCAGCGGCCGGTGTGATGGCAACCAATCCTACAATGGCACCTATGCACGCGCTCAAAGCAGACATTTTACGGTTCATAAACCGGTCGTAAAACACCCACGTAATCATGGCGGTGGCCGAAGCAAGATTGGTGTTGGCAAATGCTTTCACGGCATCTGCATTCGCTGCAAAAGCCGAGCCGGCATTGAATCCAAACCATCCAAACCAGAGCAGACCTGTGCCGAGAATCACAAAAGGGATGTTCGCCGGTTGCCCGCCCGTTTCTTTTCGCTTGCCCAAGAATATCGCCCCTGCGAGTGCTGCGAAGCCGGCAGACATATGCACCACGGTCCCTCCTGCAAAGTCCAACACTCCGAGGTTTCGCAGCAAGCCATCGGGATGCCAAGTCATGTGGGCGAGCGGCGGATAAATAACGCAGGAAAAAAGCACCATGAACAAAATGTAACTCCGGAAACGGATGCGTCCGGCAAAAGAGCCTGTGATGAGGGCGGGAGTGATGATGGCAAACTTCAATTGAAACAAGGCAAAAAGCAGAAACGGAATGGTTGAAGCAAAATTTCCGTTGGGCGCCAAGCCCACCCCGTTGAAGGCAAAATAGGTCAATGGGTTTCCTATGATTCCGCCAATCGATTCACCGAAGCAGAGGCTGAACCCCACGGTAATCCAAAGGACACTGATCACGCCGAGTGCGACGAAACTTTGCAGCATGGTGGAAATGACATTTTTCCTGTCCACCATTCCCCCGTAGAAAAAGGCCAATCCGGGGGTCATCAAAAGAACAAATGCGCTGGCGACCACCATCCATGACGTATCGCCGGAATCGATGGTCAATGCCCCGGCACCCGGCACATATTCAATGTAGTCGTCACCAAAGAAACAAATCACCAGCACCAAGAGAGCCAGTGACAGAAAATTCCATTTTCTGCTCATGATCAAAAAAATTTCGAGAAAAGAGTGGGGTAATTGCCGCGCTGGAAAAGTATCACACCGCTGCGAGACCGGCAAACCTTTTGGACCTTGAATTGGGCGAATTTTACCGGTTTTTCACCCGAATCGGGGGATTAGTGCTAAAAAAAACAGCTTTTACTGCAATATTATGCGCGCTGTCTTAGTGCTAGCTGCGGTTTCGAATACGATTAGATAAACGCCCTGTGGCCAGTCTTGAACGTGGAGCACAGTTGGTTTGGGATTCATCATTTTCAGGACCTCTTGGCCTTGCGCGTTGAAGATGCAAATGGACGTGAATGGAACGTCGAACTTGATGTTCAATTCTTCCGATGCGGGATTGGGGTACACTGACACGGATGCATTGCCTGCATCACGGGATGCAATGCCTGTCGTGCAATTGAGGTTGCTGTCCACATAATCTGCCCGGTCTTCAATGAAGGGTTTTAGGCCATACAGCGTGCCGCCCATCCCACCTTGATTCGTGTTGAAGTTGTTTTCGAATTGATTGTTGGAAAACATCTTGTTGTCATCGGCGTAGACGGCCGATTGGATGAGAGCTTTCAATTCGTCTAAGCGGGGCTCGAGGAATGCGGAATTGAACCAATTTTCGCGCAACCAGCACATTTCAGCATGGTAGGCCGCGCGCAGCGCGTCACTCTCCATGATGCGCTCCAAAAGCGGGCGATCCTGATTGCCTCCATCGAAATCCAAGTCCAATTCGGTCATATTCCCCGGAACGCCGAACGCGTAACTGCCAAAAGTTTCGTTCGAATCCCATTTTATCCACTGCCAACGATTGGTCGTCATGTTGTGGTAGAGGTAATAATTCCGTGCCGAGAGGGTGTAGGTATCGAGGTTTGAGAACAAGTTGTCGAGAGCCGCAGACTGCAAATAAGGGGTGATGTCCAGGTGATCTTGCAACTGCGTTTCAAAGTCTTGATCGCTTGCGTTGTTGATGAATTCGATGAAATCAATCAAGTCTTCCCATCCATTGCTTTCGGTTTGCTTCAGATCATAAGCATTTTCGTAGAGCACTGTATCACTTCCGAGGTAGACGAGGCTTGCCTCATCGTCTCCACCCCCAAAATTGGACCCTGCCTTGAATAGGTGACCTTCATCGTCTCCGATGCTGCGGTCCAGAAATTGGTCGTCAATTTGTTCGACAACCGTATAAAAGCCCCAAGGCGTTCCGTTGAATGTCACTTCGGCAAACGTTGCTCGGGGGGATAGAATCCCTGCCGCCTCACAGACATCATAAAAGATTTTTTCCCGCACAAATGTGGGGTCTTTGAAACCGTTGTTGAAGTTGAGTTTTTTCAACAGATCATACGATTGTCCGGAGATGAACCGATTGAAATCCACTTTGAAGGGCTTTTTGTCGCCCGGGTGATTCATGCTTGAGTTTCCTTTCAATCGAATTCCAACCGAATCCAGCAGGGTTGTTCCCGTATTGGAAGTGATGGCGATGCCAGCGGGGATGTAGTTTTGGTCTCCCTCGTATTCCTCATTGAGGATGGACCAAAAATTGGAATTGTAGAACGTGACATCTACGCTCAATACTTGATCGCTTCCAAAGACATTGTTCCCTTCCGTTTGCCCGGACACTTGGGAAAGGCTGCAAAATGCAAACAGCAATAAAGTGATGAAATTTTTCATGCGGATGTTGATGGACTATGACGAAGAAGCCAAATGAAAAAACCCCTTGAGGGGATGCCAAGGGGTTTTTCAGTTCAATCGATTATTTGACGATTTGCAACCGGGAAGTACCGGAGGTGTCGTTGGTTGTGATTTGCACAATGTAATGGCCTACCGGAAGGTTGAGGTCTTGCTGTTGGTTGCGGGTCACATTGGGCAAGGAGATAACGGTTTTTCCGGTCGCATCTACAACCGTTATATCAGCCGTATTGTCGCTTCCAGACCATGAAAAAGTCACTGCTCCTTGCGCTGGATTTGGATAAACGTCCGTGATGAACGCTGCCTCGTCCTCGGCAAGGCCATTGACATTTCCAAGGTCAGCTCGGAGGCAAAAGGACCCTTCTGCCGACCAATCGTATAAACCAATGTCCCAATGGAAACCATCAAAGCGCAGGAAATATTCGGTTCCGTCTTCAGAGTCAAGTCCGACTTGAGACCACCAAAAGCCTGCATCGGGATTGATGTCTTCACTGCAGTCGATAGGCACTAATTCACCGCAATCGCCTTTGTATAAAGCCATTTGGCTGTCATAACCGAAGTAATAAGCGTTATAGTCAGGGTCGAGTCCGCATTGGGAGTGGGTAATTGTGTAGGAGTTGCCGTCGCCGGTAAAAGAGAACCATACGGAGCCGTCATCTGTAGCGTCTTCCCAGCATTCTGTTCCTAGCATATCAGCATTGGGATTCATTCCGATTCCGCTTCCAACTTCAGAGTCATCGAACGGGCCAACAAACCCCGGACTGCCAACAGTTGTGGCATCAAATATTTCATTGATATTTCTCGCTCCATCGCAGATTGTATGCTCTGTCATAGGTTCGACCCCAACAGCATGGAGACAAAAACTTCCAGCAGAAATGCCTTGGAACGTATTGCCTTGATAATGGTTATAACCGTCTACCATTATCCAATAATCGACCCCCTCCATAGCTTCGAAATTAAAGATCGAATACCACCAACCTAAGTTGCTGTCCCATTGATACATGATGTCATCATTTGCGACGATTAAGCTCAATGAATCGCATGTTCCGCTGTAGAGAGCCGCTTGAGTGTCATTTGCATACATCGCCGCTCCCGGGCACCAATTCCCAGTAGCCATTTGATATACACCGCCGTCTCCAGTGAACTTGAACCAAACTGATTGATCAATAGATGGTTCTGTTTGACCTACCGCGACATCAAACCAGAGATCAACGAGGTTTGAAGAAAGTTCCGGCTCTCCTGTAGCATCAACATTAGAATATGGACCCAGAACAGCGCCAACACCTATTTCTCCGGTAAATAATTCGGAAATATCAATGGCGTCTGCGCAGAGGTCGTTGGCCGGTTGGGCAAAGGCAATGTTCCCAAGAAGAAGCATTCCTGTTAAAAGAGTGGATTTGGTTTTCATGAACAAAGGAATATGTGAGCGACCAAGTTAATGAATACAAGGGCGCTTTGCGTCCCACTCAATCCGAGTTTTCACACCAATGATTGTGTTAAATCAACTCCCCCTCCACGATTCGGTTGGGATCATAGTGACTTTCACTAAAAGCCAGAATGGGGAAGAAAACCCAGCCCAATAAAATGAGTCCTACGCCGAACCCTTCTGAACGGCCGAAAACTTTGGCGAGCCGAAGCTGGTCAATGATGCTCAAAAACACGATGCCTAACGCTCCGACGGCAGGGATGGCGATGCTGAAATAAAGCAAAATCCACCAACCGGGTCGTTTGATGATTTGGGTGTAGATGTATAGGTTGTAGAATGGAACAACAATGGCCCATCCGGGTTTTCCGGCCTTGGAAAACAAACGCCAACCGGCAATCGTGAACACCAGAACGATTAGAATGGTCACGCCAAAATAGGCGCTCAATAGCCCGATGAAGAGGCGGTATATTCCTAGGTCACTCATTTTGAAGTATTTATGGGGGGCAACAATGTGTCAGCCCTGTGGAAAACATGCCATAATAGCGCTTAAAGCCGACACAATCAAAACTTCCCAAAGCCATATTCAATGGAATGAAATGCCGAACTGTTGACCACAATAGCGTTGATATTTTTGTTTTGAGGCGATGAGAGCTTTCCAATGGGCTGTTTATTATTTTGCACCTTTGGTTTCCCATGATTCACTACAATCCAAAGAGCTGGTTCAGCTTGATTTTCCATTCGTACAACCGACAAGTGGTGCGGAAACTATTACCAGCGATGGCCGTTATGGGTGCTTTCACAGCGGGCGTTTGCTATGTTGAGCTCGAATTGCTGGCGCATCCCGTTCAATTGAGCAATGCGGTGCACTCTTTATTGGGGTTTGTCCTTTCCTTGTTTTTGGTGTTTCGGACCAACACCGCTTATGATCGCTGGTGGGAAGGTCGGAAGCAGTGGGGATCCTTGGTGAATGTCTCTCGAACCTTGGCGATCCGACTGCACGAATTCACGGACAATGACGCCGCTCATGCCCATTTCAACCAAGCCATACCGGGATTTGCAAAGGCCTTGCGGGATCACCTGCGGCCCAACCAATCTCATCCTGCGGTTTCCACGGGAGAGGCCAACCTTTCGGGGTTCCAACACGTTCCCAATGCATGGGCACAATCGATGGAGCGCTATTCTGCAAAATTATTCGCGGAGGGTGAACTCTCTGCTCAGCAACATTGGCTCGTCGCTCAGAACCTCGAGCGTATGATTGATATCCTTGGTGCTTGTGAACGTATTCTGAAGACTCCCGTTCCTCACAGCTATAGCATGTTCTTGAAGAAGTTCATCTTCCTTTACGTGGTGACCTTGCCCATCGGCTTTGTGGCAACCTTTGCGTGGTGGAGCGTGCCCGTGGTAATGCTCGTTTTTTACATCTTGGTCAGTGTGGAATTGATTGCAGAAGAGATCGAGGATCCTTTTGGCGTGGATGAGAATGATTTACCTCTCAATGCATTGTGCGACACCATTGAAGCGAATGTGACGGAAATCCTAAGAAGCAAGAAAGGTTGAGCCATTAAAGACGCCTTGTTTCTGTCAATCGGCCTTTTCAATTGCAACTGGCCCCAAATTCCCCCAAAAACAAGAGAAGATCTTGGGTTCCTGTCACACCGTCTAAATTCAAATCGGAAGGACAGGGATTGTCAGTGAAATAGCAGCTAAAATCGTCTTTGGTTGCTGCTTCATTGTAATTCAATGCTTCGGGATAAACACACCCCATGACTTCGCAACTGGTATATTCGCAGGTCCCGTCATCGGTGTTCGCATCAGTG
>JADHRK010000020.1 GCA_016777435.1 Flavobacteriales bacterium | reverse complement strand
GAATCTCGTGTTCAAGCGGGTATTGCCATTCAATGCACCACACGGGATTAAAATTGTAGGATTGCAAGAAAATCAAGTGCGCGTGGTGCTTCCGAGTCGCCGATCCAATCGAAATCACCTCAAAGGGATTCATGCATGCGCTATGGCAACCGCGTGTGAGTTCTGCTCTGGGATGGCGGTATTGATTCGATTTGACATGGCGGATTACCGGTTGATCATGAACCGCTTGGAAGTTGATTATGTTCGACGTCCCGGGGCGGGAAACTGCATTGCCGTGGCAGATATCCCACATGATCTGGAATCAAAAGTGAATGCGGAAATCGAAGGGTCGAAAGAGGGTGTAAGCCGCTTTGTGCTCCCGTCGAGGCTTCTTGATGCCGACGGCAACGTGGTGGCAGAAGCGCAGGTGCATTGGCATGTGAAGCCATGGAGTCGCGTGCGGCACCGAGGATGAATCAATCCGCATTGCTCGGATGTTTTTCATGAATCCCGTGCCGTCAGGCCTTATCTTTGCGGCGATTAGAAAAGAAACGATAGCATGATCAACATCACCCTGCCCGACGGCTCAGAGCGTCAAGTGGATTCCGGAACGACGGCCCTGGATGTGGCCATGAGCATCAGCGAAGGTTTGGCCCGCAATGTGCTTGCGGCAGAAGTGAATGGTGAAGTATGGGATCCCCAGCGCCCCATCAGCACAGATGCCACATTGAAACTGCTCACGTGGAAGGACGAAGCCGGAAAAAGCACGATGTGGCACAGTTCGGCTCATTTGTTGGCAGAAGCACTCGAGTCGCTTTATCCCGGAGTCAAATTCTGGGTGGGGCCACCGATTGAAAATGGCTTTTACTACGATGTAGACTTTGGAGATCAAACCATCACGGACAACGATTTTGGTGCGATCGAATCGAAGATGATGGAGTTAGCAAAGCAGAAGAATCCTTTTGTTCGATCAGAAATGAGCAAAGCCGATGCAATCGCTTATTTCACGGAAAAAGAGGATGCCTATAAGCTTGATTTGCTGGAGGGATTAGAGGATGGTACAATCACCTTTTACAAGCAAGGAAACTTTACGGATTTGTGCAGGGGACCTCACATGCCGCACACGGGCTTTGTGAAGGCAGCGAAGGTTATGAGCATTGCCGGTGCCTACTGGAAAGGCGATGAAAAGAACAAACAATTGACCCGTGTTTACGGCATCACGTTTCCGAAGAAGCAAGAGTTGAATGCTTACTTGGAATTGCTAGAGCAAGCCAAAGCACGGGACCACCGGAAGTTGGGCAAGGAGATGGACCTGTTTCATTTCTCTGAAAAAGTGGGTCAAGGCTTGCCGTTGTGGTTGCCCAAAGGAGCTGATTTGCGCATGCGCTTGGAGTCGTTCCTAAAAGAAGCGCAACGCAAGGCGGGGTATGAGCCCGTTATCACGCCGCACATCGGAAATAAGGAGCTGTACATCACTTCTGGTCATTACGCGAAATACGGAGAGGACAGTTTTCAGCCCATCAATACACCTGCGGAAGGAGAGGAGTACTTGCTGAAGCCGATGAATTGTCCGCATCACTGCGAAATTTTCAAAGCGCGGCCGCGCAGTTACCGAGATTTGCCGGTGCGATTTGCTGAATTCGGAACGGTCTACCGCTACGAACAGTCAGGCGAATTGCACGGGCTGACCCGAGTGCGAGGATTTACACAAGACGATGCCCATATTTTCTGTACGGTAGATCAAGTCAAAGAAGAGGTAGGAAAGGTCATCGATTTGGTCCTTTACATTTTCCGCACCTTGAAATTTGAAGACTTCATTGCCCAGGTGAGTTTGCGCGATCCTGAAAACCCGGAGAAGTATATTGGAAAGGACGAAAACTGGGACAAAGCGGAGCGGGCCATCCAAGAAATAGCAGATGAAAAAGGATTGAGGACTGTGGTGGAGTTGGGTGAGGCAGCCTTTTATGGCCCCAAGCTGGACTTCATGGTCCGTGATGCGATTGGTAGAAAGTGGCAGCTGGGTACGGTGCAAATCGATTACAATTTGCCCGAGCGATTTGAGTTGGAGTACACCGGTGCGGATAACACAAAGCATCGCCCCGTGATGATTCACCGAGCGCCATTTGGTTCTATGGAGCGATTTGTAGCGATTCTGATCGAACATTGTGCAGGTAAATTCCCGCTCTGGCTCACGCCAGAACAGGTGAAAATTCTGCCCATTTCGGATCGTTTTAACGAATATGCCGAAAGTGTTTCAAAAGTCCTTGAAAATCACGATATTCGCGCCCTCGTTGACGACAGGTCTGAGAAGGTGGGAAAGAAGATTCGCGACGCCGAATTGGAAAAGGTTCCCTACATGCTCATACTGGGAGAAAGCGAGGCCCACGATGGAACGGTCTCCGTGCGCAAGCAGGGAGAAGGGGACATTGGAGGTATGAGCGTCGAAGCATTCGCTGAACTGATTCAGTCTGAGATTGCCGAGATGTTGAAATAAAGTTTGTGTCATTTTAAAATCCTGAGCTATAGCAATTCGTAGAAAAAGGACCCCGTACAGGGGCCGCGTCCGAAAGGAAGATCTTCACAAGATCAACGACAAGATTACCGTGTCGGAGGTCCGATTGGTGGGAGACAACGTGGATTCGGCAGTGATGTCGACTCCAGCAGCGTTGGCGCTGGCGAAAGAGCTGGAACTGGATTTGGTTGAGATTTCACCCAAAGCCGATCCACCTGTTTGCCGAATCATCGAGTACAAGAAATTCCTCTACGACCAGAAGAAGAAGCAAAAGGAGATGAAGGCCAAGCAGCAGAAGGTCGTTGTCAAGGAAATCCGGTTCGGACCGAACACGGATGACCATGATTTCAACTTCAAGGTGAAGCATGCCAAGAAGTTCTTGGAAGAAGGATCAAAGCTCAAAGCTTATGTTTTCTTTCGAGGCCGAACCATCGTCTTCAAGGAGCGTGGAGAAATCCTCCTTCTGAAGTTTGCGCAAGAGCTCGAAGAATATGGAACAGTGGAACAACTGCCCAAACTCGAAGGAAAGCGAATGACCGTTCTGTTCAATCCGAAGAAAAAATAACCAATCATAAAATCCGAGGCCATGCCGAAGATGAAAACCAAAGGAAGCGCCAAGAAGCGTTTCAAATTCACGGGAAGTGGAAAGATCAAGCGAAAGCACGCTTTCAAAAGTCACATTTTGACCAAGAAAGGGACGAAGCAGAAGCGAAACTTGACGCACACGACAACAGTCGCTAAGGCTGATGTTAAAAGCATCAAGGCACAGCTTTGCGCTTAATCTCACGATCAATCTCAACCAACCGGTACGTTTAACCCGGTAATTGGCTTGTCAAGTCTGGATATGTCCAGCGCCACTTACCAAAAAGAACTTTTAAAATGCCAAGAGCAACCAACTCAGTCGCGTCGAGGGCGCGCAGAAAAAAAATCCTCAAGATGGCCAAAGGGTACTACGGTGCCCGGAAGAATGTTTGGACCGTCGCTAAAAATGCGGTAGAGAAAGGACTTCTCTATGCATACTCAGGAAGAAAGCAGCGAAAGCGTCAATTCCGATCTCTTTGGATTCAACGAATCAATGCAGGTGCTCGCCAGCATGGCATGTCGTACAGCGAATTCATGGGGAAATGCTCCAAAAAGGGCATTGAACTGAACCGTAAAGTTTTGGCAGACCTGGCCATGAACCATCCAGAAGCTTTCAAAGCTGTGGTGAACCAGGTGAAGTAAACGGACCCCATTAAAATGAATGAAGCCGGCGCAAGCCGGCTTTTTTCGTTTGCACAATTGGGGAAAGGATTCTTTCGAATATGTACTCACAGATTTTTGCTTTTGCTTGAAAGAATGATTTCTTTTGCTTGAAATCACCTTTATTATGAGAAAATATCTTTACATTTTTCCAATTGTCTTATTGGCAATCGGTTGCGGCCCGCAAGAAGCCACACTGTCCAATGCCGAAGTTGAAGCCTTTGTAATCGAGCACATTACGGCCCAGGTCGGTTTTGAGGATGCAGTGGAACCTTACAAGTCCGGACTGTCCGAAGCATCGAAGTATTATCATCCCAATATGGATGCACCGTCAACTGTTAATCTTGACAATGTAAGCGCTGAATGGTTTTACGAAGATTCGGTGACCGTTGATTTATTGGAATTGCACGTCAATGGACCAGTGGCGAGCGCTATGGGCGTCATTCACTTTCACAACTTTAGTTTTTCAGGTGATCGGTACTTCCACGGAACGGTTGTCAAGGAAGGAAAGGGTTATCGCTGGGATCGCTGGTTCCATGTGGATGGTGGATTGCTCGCGAAGAATGGAATGGAGATTACATCGGAAGTGGAAGGTGCTGAGGACCTCTGCAACGCGATGCTTTACCAATCACTGCAAGGCAATGTTGACCTGGCAAGTTCCCTTTCCGACTCGTTGCTGGTATTGGATCCAGAAATGGCGCTTGCGGGTTACGGAAATATGTGGAAAGCTTGGTTCAATGACGATGGAGCAGAATGGGATCGTTTGGCGGAAGAAGGATTAGCGAAAGCCGATGATGAGTCACCGGTCATTGCTTATCTTCTCAAGTCGCTGATAGGTGAACCTGCCGATCGCCTTAAAAATGCTCAAATGGCGCATGGCTTGGCACCTGATTCACCGATTACGCAAATCAACTTAGCGTGGATCTTGATGGCATTTGATTTGAATGCTGAGGCTAAAATTATCTTAGACCAATCAATCAATCGCTGGGGCAACATCGGAAGTGGCTTCAACTTATTGGGATATTGGCACATGGGAGAGGGCAACATGGAGAAAGCGTTGGATTGCTTCAATATGTATGTTCGCCTGGCACCTGAGGTGCCAAATGCGTATGACAGCCGAGGGGATTATTATGTCAAAGTCGGTGATGTGGAATCGGCGAAGGAAAACTTTAAAAAAGCCATTTCATTGAGTCCTACATGGAATTCTTCTCAACCAAAATTGGCCGCGTTAGAAGCAGGAGCTTAATCTACGCATGGGATTAGAACACAAAAGGCCCAGCTTCTTCGCTGGGCCTTTTTTGCTTTTCCGTTGCAAGGGTGCCATTGCACGCCTGTCACCTTCCGGTGATCGCACGCTCTTTGGCGCGAGCTGCAACGGTATAATCGGGTTTGATACGAAGGGCTTGGCTGTAATCCTCAATTGCAGATGAATTCATGCCCAAGCTTTCGTAGGCCAATCCACGGTTGAAAAACGCTTGATGGTAATAAGGCAGACGAACAATCGCCTCAGAAAACCAGTGCACAGCACTATCGTAGTTCGTGAGGTATTCGAGATGGATGTAGCCCTGGTTGAATGAAGCCGTGGCATTTTCCGGATCGAGGACTAGGATTTCACGGTACAAGGCGAGTGCCTCCTCCAATCGGTTTTCGTTTTGATAATGCACCGCTAAATTGTAAACCGGCTCCACTGCAGCAGGCTTGAGCTCCATCGCTGACCGGTAGTATTCTTCGGCCATCGGATCCGAACGCTCAGCCAAGAAGATGCCCAAGGTGATGAATCCCTCATAAAAGTCGGGATTGACCTCGATCGCAGTTTGGTAAGAACTCAAAGCTTTTTCCTCAGCACCAGTCGTAGCGTAAATCCTCCCTTTCATCCAATAAGCCTCGTGAAGCTGATCATTGAGGCGCAAGGCATCATTGAGGTATTGAAAGGCTTGTTCAAATTGTTGCAAGTGAATGGCAAATTCAGCTCGTTTGAGCAGACAGGTAGTGCTTTCTGGGGAATGCTTGAGGCACCCCTCGAGCTTGGTGAGGCAATCTTCAAAATTTTGCATCTGAAACAGCATTTCGGCCTGATTTTCCCAAGCAAGGGCAAATGAGGAGTCTGCCCGCAATGCCAATTCCCAGTCGTCGAAGGCGCCTTGTGGATCCAATTCAGCCAATTTCCAAGTGGCACGCTCGTGGTAAACCCGTGGGTCATTGGGCCGCTCTAAAATGGCCTCATCCAGCGGTTGCATTGGGCTTTTCTCGTCATGTGACGCGCTGTTGCTTGCAGTATCCTGAGTGCCACAGCTGAAAGACAACAGGACAAAGGCACCGATCAACGGTGCCTTTGATGCGTTCCAACGGTTCGCGTTTGCAATAGGAAATATGCGCATGGATTCAGGCCAATTCCACTTCTTCAACGATCTCAGGATTGTTTTCTTTATGGATAGCGGCCTTGATTTTGGCTTCCAGCTCGTCTTGCAATTCAGGGTTGTCGAGCAATAAGTTTCTGACGGCATCCCGTCCTTGCCCCAATTTGGTGTCACCATAGCTGAACCAAGAACCTGATTTCTTGATGATGTTCATGTCCACACCCAAATCAATGATCTCGCCTGACTTGGATATTCCCTGGCCATACAAAATGTCAAATTCTGCCCGTCGGAAAGGGGGCGCAACTTTGTTTTTCACCACTTTCACTTTGGTTCGGTTGCCCAAGACGCGGTCGCCGTCTTTCAATTGCGTTGAGCGACGAATATCGAGTCGCACCGATGAGTAAAATTTCAAAGCGTTACCACCTGTGGTTGTCTCCGGATTGCCGAACATCACACCGATTTTTTCGCGCAATTGATTGATGAAGATGCAGCAGCATCCAGTCTTGCTGATGGAGCCGGTTAATTTTCGCAAGGCCTTGGACATCAAACGCGCTTGCAATCCGACTGAGGAGTCCGCCATTTCCCCTTCAATCTCTGCGCGAGGGGTTAGGGCAGCAACGGAGTCAATAACGATTAAATCAATTGCGCCTGAGCGAATCAAGTTATCGGCAATTTCCAATCCTTGTTCGCCATTGTCTGGTTGCGAGATCAGAAGGTTTTCCGTATCGACACCAAGATTTTCGGCGTAAAACTTATCGAATGCATGCTCTGCATCAATGATCGCGCAAATGCCTCCTTGCTTTTGTGCTTGGGCAATGGCGTGAATGGCTAGGGTTGTTTTTCCCGAACTTTCCGGGCCATAGATTTCGACCACGCGACCTCTGGGGTATCCCTGAATACCAAGGGCCAAATCGAGCGTCAATGATCCTGAGGGAATGGATTCGATGGCTTCCACCGCCTCATCGCCCAACTTCATCACGGCGCCTTTGCCGAAAGTCTTGTCCATGCGGTCCAGGGTCATCTGGAGCGCTTTGAGTTTTTGTGTATCCGCAGACATGTTTTCTTGTTTTGGACGAAGGTATCTTACCTGCATCGTAATGAACTTACGTAGTGGGGTGTTTTTTGTCAACGAAGTACCCACTTTTGCGCATGTTGTCTTCTTAAACGCCGAATCCAGCGAGGATTTCAGCGGTGTGGTCTTTTGTTTTTGGTTTTAGAATGACATCGTGAATCTCACCGTTTTCATTGATGAGAAACGTGGTGCGGTGGGTTCCTTCGTATTCCTTGCCCATGAATTTCTTCAAACCCCAAACCCCAAATGCGTTGTGCATTGCCTTGTCTTCATCACAGGCTAAGTCGAATCGGATGCCATATTTATCAATGAACTTCATGTGTTTGGCTGCGGAGTCCGGACTCACACCCAAAATTTCAATGCCAGCCTGTTGCAACGCATCAAAATTTTCAGTCAAGTTGCATGCCTGAGCGGTGCAGCCAGTAGTCATATCGTGCGGATAAAAATATACGGCATACTTCTTACCGGTATAATCCGCTGAACTTCGGTTCGATCCGTCTTGAATGGTGGTTTGAAAATCCGGTGCTTTGGCTCCGGGCTTGAGGGGTGAAGCAATTTGTGTCATGGTGGTATAACAAATCTAATTCCTACAAGTTCGTGCACAAGTTGTGCAGTTTTCTTCTCAATTTGCTGCTTCAATGAAAACCCTAGTGAAATATGCGGATGTGGTGGTGCCGTTGCCGCTTCCAAAGTTGCTGACATACGGGTTAATGGATCAGGAGGAAGTTGTCTCTCCCGGCATGCGCGTGGTGGTGCAAGTGGGCACCCGCAAACGCTACATAGCGATTGTCTGGCGAGTGCATGATGATGTTCCAAGCGAATACGTTCCTCGTCCTTTGGAGGCCATAGTGGATGCTTATCCGATTGTTCCATTGCAACAGCGCAACCTTTGGGATTGGCTCGCTTCGCACTACATGTGTACCCGAGGTGAAGTCATGGCCGCCGCGCTTCCTGCAGGATTGAAATTGAACAGTCAAACACGGTTTTTGCCCCATCCCGATCCACCAAGCAGGCAAAATGCGGTCTGGAAAGCATTGGATGAACGCTCCATCTTTCTGTACGAGGCCGTTTTGGCGCAAGGCGGTATTCAATTATCAGAAGCGGCTTCTATTCTGGAAGTAAAAAATCCGCAGCGATTGCTGAACGGACTTGTTGAAAAGGGATTCATCGTCTCAGAGGAAGAGTGGAAGGAGCGATACAAGCCAAAAATGGCTCGTTACGTGATGCTTTGCCCTGATTTCCGCGAGGAAACGGCATTGTCCGGATTGTTGGATGAACTCGATCGAAGAGCCCCCAAACAAGCCCGGGTGTTGACCGCTTTCTTAGCATTGGCCGAAGGGGAGTGGGGAGCTGAACTCTTGGAAAAGGACGTGATTCAAGAGGCAGATGCAGATCCTGGGGCATTGCGGCGCATGGCTGATAAAGGCATCTTGACGCGCAAGAAGAAGGCAGAATTGAGCGCCATGAGCCGACCGCATCAAGCGCAGCCGCTGCCAAAGTTGAGCGATGAACAGTCGCGCGCATACCGCGAACTCGTGGCGAGCGATGAAGGTTTGCACCGTGCGGCATTGCTCCACGGTGTCACGGGCTCAGGAAAAACCGAGGTCTACATCCACCTGATTGCTGATGCATTGGAAAAAGGGAAAACCGTTCTTTTTTTGGTGCCTGAAATAGCCCTCACCACCCAATTGATTCAGCGGTTAGAACTGCATTTCAAGCGCTTTCTTCAAGTGTATCACAGCCGTTTTACAACCCGGGAGCGCACCGAGACTTGGTTGGAAGTCCTCGGAAAAAGAGGCAATGGTTCTCCCGCTCAATTGATTGTGGGTCCCAGATCCGCCATGTTTTTGCCTTTCCAAGACCTGGGTTTGATCATAGTGGATGAAGAGCATGAAGCGAGTTTCAAGCAACATGATCCGGCCCCGCGTTACCAGGCGAGAGATGCGGCAATGTGGCTTGCAAAAGAAGCCGATGCATTTTTGGTGCTGGGTTCCGCGACTCCATCGGTTGAGACCCATTGGCTGTCTGCAGAGGGTCGAATGGATCGCGTGGAAATGACCGAACGGTACGGGGGGATTTTATTGCCTGAAATTTGGTGCGCAGATTTGAAGAAAGCCCATCGACAGCGGGCAATGACCGGTCACTTTTCGCGCTTGCTCAAGTTGGAAATAGAGAAAGTGCTGGAGGAAGATCGGCAAGTGATTTTGTTTCAGAACCGCCGCGGCTTTGCGCCGGTTTGGCAATGCGGCACGTGTGCTTGGGTCCCACAATGCGAGCGTTGCGATGTGCCCATGACCGTACACAAATGGAGGAATGAGTTGAATTGCCATCACTGTGGCTATAACATTGCTCCACCTCCGCAATTGTGTGGGTCCTGTGGCAAGAAAACCATGGAGCCCAAGGGGTTGGGCACGGAACGTGTGGAAGAGGAATTGCAGGAGTTGTTTCCCAAAGCACGCGTGGCCCGGATGGACCGGGATACCACACGAAGTCGTCACGGGCATGAACGATTGGTCCGTGCGTTTGCCAATCGGGAATTTGATGTTTTGGTGGGGACGCAGATGGTGAGCAAAGGATTGGATTTTGCCCATGTGGGATTGGTCGGAGTCCTAAATGCCGATCGCATGCTGAATTTCCCTGATTTTCGCAGCTTTGAGCGGGCCTTTCAAATGTTGACCCAAGTTGCTGGGCGTGCTGGGCGTTCCGGTCAACGAGGCAAGGTGATTTTGCAGACGTATAATCCAGACCATTGGGTGATGACCAAGGTCATGGCCAACGACTACCAAGGGTTGGTCAGTCAAGAATTGATGGAGCGTAAGAATTATCGGTATCCGCCCTTTGATCGACTGATTCGTCTCACTTTGCGGCATTCCGATGAGGGAAGATTGGATGCCGCTGCAGAAGTGCTCGCTGGCCGATTGCGCCAACGATTCGCTGCTCGGGCCATTGGTCCTGAAACGCCGCAAATCAGCAAAATCAATGATTTATACCACCGCGTGATTTTGCTCAAGTTTGAGCGTGCCTTGTCTCCGAAAAATTACAAGGTACTCTTGGCGCAGGATTTGGACGCTTTTCAGTCCGATGATCGGTTCAAACGAATTCGCCTTACCATTGACGTGGACCCGGCCTGACCGCATACGCTCTGCCCGTCGGAGAAACAATGCGCCAAATATCAGCGGTTCGCTGCGGCCACCCAAGTCGCTCAGGAGAGATTTGGACGCGGGCGCTGGGCAATTCCAACATCTTGAAGGCCAGCAATTGACCGGACAGGGAGAACGAAGAAAGGCTCCACTGGCCGGCGAGGTGCGATTCAAGGCTCAACTGTTGGCCGTTCCATTGGACGGATTCTTTTGCTTCTGTCTGTGGGATGCTGCTCGTGGCCCCGAAGGAGTGAAAGGAAGGGGTTCCGTTTCCACTATTGGCCACGCCCAAGGTGTCTGTTTCAATGCTGTAGCTGATGTCTGCTGGATTTGCGAGCCCGGAACCAGCTCCTTGCACGACGGATTCCGAAACGCCAAAATCATTTGAATACCGCGTGATGCGCGCTGGCGACCAAGAACTGACATAAAAGCGACCCTGGCCGTCCATATCGACACCGTCTAAATTCCCCAACCCGGTATTGGCAACGACGGTTGATTGGACTTCAGTGGTCAAGTCGACCGCGATGATCGATGCACTGCCCCCCCAATTGACGACAATGGCTCGGTCATTGGCTTCGTCGATTACGACACCATTGGGAGTGGTGCCTGTGTTGGCAATAAGCACACTGCTGGTCATATTGGCGGGATCAGAAATATCCACGCGGTGCAATCTTCCATTGGAAAAATCACTGACCACCAATTCTTGGGTTCGACTGCCCATTCCGTTTAAGAAACCAGCCCCGGGAATGGAATGACTCCCGATTAACTCGGCACTTTCGAGGTCGTAGGCACGAATAACATTATTGCCCAAGGCAAATAAGTGCCCATCGATGACCTCCATGCCGTGCGAAGCGGTGGCGTCGCCGAAATAAGAATAGCTTGTGCCGCCATCTGAAGTCTCTAAAAGACTTGTATTGTTCGAGATGAACCATCGATTTTCACTGCTATCGTATTCAGCAGCTTCAATGTTGCTTGGAGTTTGAGCCACGCCCAAGGTGCTTGTCACGAAAAGGATGATACCGAGTGCAGTAGATGATATAAGGTGAATGAATCTATTCATGAGGTGGTTTTGATCGTTGAGAGGCTTGAGCAGCGACATAGAGCCGTGCAATGATGATCCAAAAAAAGGAAAAGATAAGGGCTGCAGTGATGCCATAAAAAATGAATGAAGTTGGCTCGGTGGCCTCGGGTATAGGCGGAGCATCCCACACACTCCCTGCTTCCCCCTGAAAGATTGCCTGGATCCTTCGCCAAGCGTTCCGCGTCAAATAATAACTCCCGAGCCCAACGGTGGGCATGAGGATGAGCCAAGCTTTGAACCAAGGTTCGTAAAAGGCTCGTTTGCTTCCGAGCAAGTTCGAAGTTTCGGATGGTTCGCTCATCGTTTGCCAAAAATTGAACTGCCAATGCGGACCATGGTGGACCCTTCGTCCACGGCTATTTTCCAGTCGCCACTCATTCCCATGGATAAGGTGTCCCAGTCCTTGTTGAGCGAAGTGGCAGAATCGAAGGCCGTTTTCAGGGATTGAAATTCCCTCCGAACCTGCTGGTGGTTGTCTGTAAATGTCGCCATACCCATCAATCCTCTGATTCGGACATGGGAAAGATCCGTCCAAGCTTGGGATTGCAAAAACGATTCAAATTCTGAAAAGCTCCAGCCGAATTTAGTGGCTTCCGTTGCGATGTGAATTTGAAGCAATACATCTGAGACTTTGTCGATGCTGGCGCTGCGCTTATTGATTTCCGCCAGCAAGCGCTCGCTATCCACCGCATGGATGAGGTGGGCATGGGGAACTACTTGCTTGACTTTATTGGTTTGGAGGTGGCCAATGTGATGCCATTCAAGATTGAGTCCTTTCAGTGCGGTGGCTTTCTCGGCCATCTCTTGAACACGGTTTTCACCAAATTCAATTTGACCAATCGAGGCAGCGGCTTCAATGGCCCCTTGAGGTTTGGTCTTGCTGACTGCCACCAGTTTTACGTGGGCGGGAATCTCATCACGCACAGCAGCCAGCCTTTCTTGAATGGAGGTTTGTTCAGATTTCATGAATGAAAAGTCCACTGCGCAATTTGGGCTCTACCCAGGAGCTTTTGGGCGGTAAGAAACCTCCGCGATCGGCGCTTGCCTTAATCTGGTCGGTGCTTACGGGGTGCATCTCAAAAATGGCAGATTCAGGTCGATAATCGCTGTGTTCGATGAGTTGGTGGCTATCCATGGTTCCAGGGATGTAGCGCAATTTGGGGTTGTTTCGCGCATCTTCAATACCGAATAAACCTTCGAATATTCGGTTTTGAATGATTTCTGCATCCACACAATCCACGCTGCATTCTCGTAGGCTTAAAACCCAGCTTTGGCCGCCAGTATGCAGATGTACGGTTCCAACTGCTTTGGGCTTGGACAATTCAGTGCGGGATATTCGCTCGGCCGTGATGTACGGTTGGAGGCGCTGAAGGGCTGCGTCCCAATGTTCGGCGCTCCACGCTGCGTCCATTAATTCACGGTGGTACCCGCGGATGAGAAGCTGTGATTCCGGAATGATGTAGGCCATTAGTGAGGAACTATGCTGTGTCGCGCCATCCAGCGAGTCAAGGGCCAAGCTTGAAGCCACTCTGTGATGGCCGTCCGCCAGGTACAGGGGGGAGAGCCCCTGCACAACAGCCGCCAAATCGGTGGATTCTTCTTCCGACAAAATCCATACACTATGCCGAATTTGATCGGTGGTAGTGAAATCGAGATCTGCCCGCTTGTCGGTGTGCTGGGTTAAACGATTCTGAATGGCATCGGCCTCAGGAATACTCCCGTCATCGAACGAGCACAAAACGGGTTCAGCGTTGCATTGAACGGTATGGAGGTATTTGGCGAAAAGTTGTTCGCGGCGCTTCAGTGTTTGCTCGTGGAGCTTCAAGTGCCCGGATCGAATCCCTTCGATTGAAAGGCTTCCGATGATTCCCGTGCATGCGTGTTCTTCCGAGGATTGGCGGTAGATGGCAATGCAGTTTTTGCCTTTCAATTGCAGCCAGCCCATTGACTTAAAGTCCAGGTATCGTTTCCGAACATGTTCGAAAAAGGGAACCGTGCCGCGTTTGACTTTGGAAGAGCCAATTCCCGTTGGATTGATGACGTGCAGATAAGAGTATGGATTGCGTTCCAATTTGTCACGTAGCTCGGCTTTGCTATAAGTCAAATACGACCGCGAGGCGACCAAATGCGATTTGTCAGCCGGTGGCGCAATCAAAGTGAAAGGTCGGATCCAGTTCAACGTTCTTATTTCGAACCAATTTCGGCCACAATGGAGGCAATTTCCAAACCAATTCGTTCTTGTGCTTCTCCGGTGGCGGCACCAATGTGAGGTGAGAGTGAAATGCCGGCATGGCGCATCAGATCAATGCGAGGTTTGGGTTCTCCCACGAACACATCGACTCCGGCACCCGAAACTTGACCCGAGTCGAGTGCTTCAAGCAACGCATCTTCGTCCACGACGCCGCCTCGAGCTGCATTTAAGAGGATGACTCCTTTTTTCATTTTTCCCATTTCAATGGGGCCGATCACCGCTTTCCCATCGGCTTGCGCCGGAATGTGAAGGCTAATGGCATCCGCCAAAGGCAAGGCTTCGTTCAATGTCATTACGGGCACTTCCACGGAAACGGATTGGTTGCCGATGGATACATCGATGCGCTTCACTCCGCTTTGTTGGTCGACGCCGATGACATGCATTCCGCATCCCAAGGCATATTGCGCTAGGGATTGGCCAATGCGCCCAAATCCAACGATCGCAAGTGTCATTCCGCGCAATTCGCGGCCTTTGCCGTATGATTTTTTGAGGGTTTTGAATTGCTCCACCCCTTCGACGGGCATGCGCCGGTTGCTATCATGCAAGGAGCGACTCAGTGCGAAGAGGTGCCCCATGACCAATTCCGCTACGCTTTGAGAGCTAGCAGCAGGGGTATTGCGAACTTCTTTGCCGTTATCCCTTGCGTAAGCGACGTCGATGTTATCCATTCCAACCCCTCCCCGGATGATGAATCCGAGATTGGGACAAGCGTCAATCAGTGGCTTTCGGACTTTGGTTGCACTGCGCACCAACAAACCATCGATGGCATTGTCGTTGATGAATGCCACGAGGTTTTGCGGTTCAATAAATTCAGTCCACAAGCTATGTCCTGCTGCTTCTAACGCTTTTTGTCCTGCGGGGTGAATGCCGTCGTTTGCGAGTATGTTCATGTCAAAAATTAAGCCTAGTGAGGGTTGGTAGAAAAGAGATAATTAGGCGGTGCGTTCGAGTTCTTGCATCACGTCTACGAGGACTTGAACCGATTCTTCTGGCAAGGCATTATACATGGATGCGCGGTAGCCCCCGACACTTCTGTGTCCCTTGATTCCGCTGATGCCCGCTTCTTTCCATAGGGTGTCGAAAGCAGCAGCCTTGGTGTCTTCCTTGAGACGGAAAGTTGCGTTCATCGTTGACCGACTGTTGCCTGCTGCGTGCCCTTCAAAAAGATCATTGCGATCAATTTCCCCATAAATCAGTGCCGCCTTTCGCGCATTTCGCTCCTCCATGGCTTTCACACCCCCCATGGATTTGATCCAGCGCAGGGTCAGCATCGTGACATAAACGGGAAAGACCGAAGGGGTGTTGAACATGCTGTCTTTGCTTGCATGCACCTGGAGGTCGAGGTAGGACGGAATGCTACGCCCAGTCTTTCCAACTGCCTCGGTGTCGAAAGCGTACATAACAGTTCCCGCAGGCCCCATGTTTTTTTGCGCTCCCGCGTAAATGAGGTGGTACGGATTCGCATCGAATTCACGCGAAAATATATCGGAACTCATGTCAGCGATCAATGGGGCTTCTGACTGTGGTGTGCCGCTGAATTGGGTCCCGAAGATGGTGTTATTCGAGGTGTAGTGCAGGTATGCTGAACTGTTAGGAACCGCCCCTAAGTCGGGGATTTCATTGTAGTTGGAAGCTTTTGATGAACCGATAACATCGATGCCTCCAAGGTGCTTGGCTTCCTTCACAGCTTTGTTGGCCCATGTGCCTGAATCAATATAAGCGGCTCGGCCGCCTTCCGGCAAGAAGTTGTAAGCAGCAGTTAAAAACCCAAGACTGGCTCCGCCTTGTAAGAAAAGCACATCAAATCGGTCGGGCAGATGCAAGAGTTCCTTCACCAAAGACCTCGCTTCTTCCATGACCGCCACAAAATCGGGGCTACGGTGCGAGATTTCAACCAGCGAGAGTCCCAGGTTGTTGAAGTTTGAAACGGCTTGCGCTGCCTCATTCAAAACGGTTTCGGGCAAGATGCAAGGACCGGCCGAGAAATTGTGGATTTTCATGGTGTAAAGTTGCAATGAACAACCTTGAAGTCCGAACAATTGTTTTGAAATTTTCGAAGAATTATCCCGGCAGAATCAGAGGTTATTCAGGACGGCGATTGCCTTTCGCTCAATGAACTGCAATTGAAAGATTTCTTCCACTTCACCAACCGTCCATTGGTGCCTTGGATGGATGACCTTTTCGAATAGTGCGAGCCTGCGATCTTCGCTGGGAACCCAAAGCAGAAGTTGGCTTATTTGGGACTTGTTCAAGCATTCTTGAGCACTGATTTGTATGGCCAATTGTACCTTTTCAGATTCGAATATCGACTCCGCAATTGCCTCTTCAATTTGGGCCATTCGAATAGGCGAGGTGGGCGGAAAGCACTTAGGGGGATTCGAAGAGTTTTGCGCTTCGGCGTAAAGCGATTCCGCTGTTGCTTTGAGTTCACCCGTGTATGGATTGTCGGTTGATTCGGCATTTGCAACCATCAGCATGCATGGCACTTCTTTGACGAGCGTGGTTTTTGTTGCCGAGTCGCTCGAAGCCATCCACTCAAATTGGATCAGTGCCGTCGGAGCAGAGCAAGGCCCTCGCCAAGACCAAGTCGAATCTTGCCACAAACTGTCGATTGCGGGCAACGTTCGAACAGAACGGACATGGGCGAAAGGAATGCGAATGGCATTGGAGTCGCCTGCTAGGGATACGTTGCCGAGGACCACAGATGCAGACTGAGCATTCATGGCTTGGAAGAAGCCGACCGATAGAAGCAAGAAGCCAATGCGCTTGGCAACGCGTGAGAGAATGCACAATAAATTCAAAGGATGCGGTTTTGCAATCGGGGTGGTAGATACGCCGTCCAACGCTTTCGCAGTTCAATGTCACCACCATCCACGACTTCTGGGTGGAGAACAGCTGCTGCGAAAAGTGCGATGATTGTGCCGATGATAGCGACCATGGCGTGAGCGAGATGGATGGCTAAGGGCGATGCGAAAGGCGCATAGACGGTCATTGTCGAATGGAGCACTTGTGACAACATCCATATTAAGGCAGTTGCAATGAGCAATGACTTAATGCCGGGCACGATGGATCGGATGGCATCCAAGAGGTTCCATTCTGCAGAACGGAGCGCCCAGGCGCTTAGGAAAAGAAATTGAACGATAGTCCAAATTGTCACGGACCAGGCGACCCCTTCAATGCCCCAACCAATGGAAAGAACAAACCACGATGAAAGTCCCAGACCTGCGAGGTAAATCGATTTGATTAGAATCGCCACATTGAGCGCATCTACCGCCCGAATGAGCGCGTCCGCCAATTTAATCATTGACCGAAATGCAACGCCAATGAACAACACCCGAACAATGGGTTCAGCTTCTGCATAGGGCTCACCAAGCAGTAAGGCAGCTACATCTCCCGCAAACCAAGCCATAGCCAGGCTGCAGGGGAAGGTCAACCAGGCGATCAGGCCAAGGGCTCGTCGAAGCACGCTTTGTAACGCATCTTTTTCATTTTGAATGGCAGACATGCCGCTGAATAGGACACTGTCGCCAAGTTTTCCCAGGATGCTCACAGGCAATGACATGAGGTAAGCAGATCGGTCATAAAGCCCCGTGGTCGTCCAGCCGTTTGCAGCAACGGTTGGATTGTCCAGGGCGTTAGTGGATCCTGCTTGTGCATGATGCCCAACCAAAACGGTATCTACTTTGCTCGAAGCGTAGTTTAATAGGTTGTACAAAGTGGCTCGTCCCCCATAGGATAGCATTGGAGCCAATGGTCGCCAGCTTTGTGGTTTCCAGGCTCCGTGCGCTTCTGAGGGCTTGAACAGCCAATACATTATTCCGAGTGCAGCATTTTGACTGAGCAGAGCGCCCACATAGGACCAGACGCCATAGCCCGCATAGGCCATGCCAAGTCCAATCACCAAATTGCCAAGCACCATGCTGACCAAAGAGGCGATGAATAGATTCTTGAAAGCCATGTTTCGGATGAGAAGGCTTCTCGGAATCAAGGCCAAACTCGAAAGGATAAAGCTCAACGCAATCCATCGCAATACGCTCGCCAATTCGGCACTCTCAAACCATTGCCCCACCGTTGGAGCCATGGCGTATGTCAGGGCGAAAAAGACACAGCCCAATACCACGGAGAATGAGAACGCCGCTTGAATCTGTTCGGGTTTTAGATCGCCACGCTGGATCAGCGAGGGACCAATTCCGATTTGCGCGAAAATTTCAACAAAACCGACCACCACGAGCGCGATGCTCATCAAGCCAAAGTCAGCTTTTGAAATGAGCCGAGCCAGCAGCACGATGAAAATCAACTGCAAAACCACCTGCGTCACTACATTGACGGATTGCCAACGGATGCTAGCCGCGAATGCCGGTTTTGCTGGTTGCGTCATCAGCGGGCGATGCTCACCGATCGTTTCTCCCGAATGACGGTCACTTTCACTTGACCGGGATAGGTCATCTCATTCATGATGCGTTGGGAGAGATCAACGGACAGCTGGTCCGCCTGATCATCTGATACTTGATCACTTTCCACCATCACACGCAATTCTCGCCCGGCTTGGATGGCAAAAGATTTCGTTACTCCAGGAAATTCCAGGGCGAGGTTTTCCAGGTCACGCAAGCGTTGCACATAGGCCTCGACCATTTCACGGCGCGCACCCGGACGAGCTCCTGATATGGCATCGCACACTTGAATAATCGGGGAGAGCAATGTGGTCATCTCAATTTCATCGTGGTGCGCACCGATCGCATTGCAAATGTCTGGTTTTTCGCCGTGACGCTCTGCTAATTTCATGCCCAACAGTGCG
>JADHRK010000019.1 GCA_016777435.1 Flavobacteriales bacterium | reverse complement strand
ACAAAACGAGCCGCTTTGGTGGACGCCTTGATGTCCAAAACACCCGCGAGAAAAGCCGGTTGATTGGCTACAATCCCGATGCTCCTGCCCGCCAATCGTGCAAAACCACAAACCATGTTTTCGGCGAAATCTTTTTGAACTTCGGTAAAAGAATCTACATCACAAACTTCTTGAATGGCCCCGCGGATGTCATATGGCTGCAAAGCACTCTCGGGCACAATGCCATCCAACGCAGGCCGTTCCTCGTTGCCTGATTCGTACGCCAGCAAAGCCGGCTCATCTTCGCAGTTTTGGGGCAAATAACCCAGGACCGTTTTCAGATGCTGGATCACGGCTGCTTCGTTGGGTGCCGTGAAATGCGTGACTCCTGATTTCATGGCGTGGGTTTTTGCGCCCCCTAAATCTTCACTGGTGACTTCCTCATGGGTCACTGTTTTGACCACATTGGGTCCCGTAACAAACATGTAGCTCGTGCCCTCTGCCATGAAAATAAAATCCGTCAACGCTGGGGAATAAACGGCCCCTCCAGCGCACGGCCCAAGGATCGCGCTCAATTGTGGAATCACCCCACTCGCCCTGACGTTTCGATAGAAGATATCTGCATATCCCCCGAGCGAAGAAACCCCTTCTTGGATTCGGGCGCCGCCGCTGTCATTCAACCCGATGATCGGTGCGCCGTTCTGCATTGCCAAGTCCATGATGCGGCAAATTTTCGCCGCGTGCGCCTCAGCCAAGGAACCGCCAAGAACCGTAAAGTCTTGCGAAAACACGTAGACCAATCGGCCATTGACCTGACCAAACCCCGTGACCACACCGTCCCCCAAAAATTGTTGTTTTTCCAACCCAAAATTGGTCGACCGATGCTTCACCAACATCCCCAACTCCTCGAAGCTTCCCGGATCCATCAATAAATCGATGCGCTCGCGCGCCGTCAGTTTTCCTTTGGCATGTTGTGCAGCGATGCGCTTTTCTCCTCCCCCTAATTGGGCTTGAGCGCGCAAATCATTAAGGCGTTTTCTGTGTTGCTCCATGTTGCTAATTTAAGGCGCTTCCGATAGGAGTCGATTGAATCTCGGGATGGAATAGTGTTCAAAAATCCGACACCCATTCCATTCGAAAAGTAGCCGATTCCGGAAGTACCTTTGCACGGAAGAGCTACGGCTCAAAATTTCACGTGAAATGCATAGAACGCACACATGCGGCGACCTGCGCGCCGAGCACGCCGGAGAAAACGTCACTCTAAGCGGATGGGTCCAACGAACCCGTGACCTGGGAGGAATGACCTTTGTTGACTTGAGGGACCGATATGGGCTTACCCAGCTCGCATTCAATATGGACACCGATGAGGATCTTTGCTTGAAAGCAAGAAAGCTTGGGCGTGAATTTGTTATAAAAGTGACGGGAAAAGTCATCATCCGAGAATCCAAGAATGCGCAAATGTCCACAGGGGACGTGGAGATCATAGTCACTGAACTGGAGGTCCTCAATGCAAGCAAGACCCCCCCTTTCACGATTGAAGATGAAACCGATGGAGGTGATGACTTGCGGATGCAATTCCGCTACCTCGACCTGAGGCGAAATCCGGTTCAGGCCAATCTAATGCTCCGGCATCGGTTGAGCATTGAGACCCGCAAATACCTCGATGGCATTGAATTCATTGAAGTGGAGACCCCCTATTTGATCAAATCAACTCCAGAGGGTGCCCGTGATTTTGTTGTGCCTTCCCGGATGAATCCCGGACAATTTTACGCATTGCCGCAAAGCCCTCAGACCTTCAAGCAGTTGCTCATGGTGAGTGGGTATGATCGTTACTACCAAATCGTAAAGTGCTTTCGCGATGAGGACTTGCGAGCGGACCGCCAACCGGAATTCACGCAGATTGACTGTGAAATGGCGTTTGTGGAGCAAGAGGATGTGCTCAATACGTTTGAGAACCTCGTGCGCCACTTGTTCCAGGTGGTCATGAATGTGGACATCGAATCGTTCCCGCGCATGACCTATGACGAAGCCATGGAACGCTATGGCAGTGACAAACCTGACGTACGTTTTGGCATGGAATTCGTTGATTTCAGCCCGGTTGCACAAGGCAAAGGATTCGGCGTTTTCGACAGCGCCGAAGCCGTTCTGGGCATTGTTGTCCCCGGTAGCGCGGACTACACGAGAAAGCAATTGGACAAACTCACCGACTGGGTAAAGCGTCCTCAAATCGGAGCCAAAGGGCTTGTCTATTGCAAATGCAATGAGGACGGCACATTCAAATCATCCGTTGACAAGTTCTTCGATGGTGCGTCCCTTGCCGCCTGGGCCAAACACTCCGACGCTGCTGCAGGTGACTTAATTCTGATGCTCTCTGGTGACTTGAACAAAGTACGCAACCAGCTCAACGAACTCCGATTGCACATGGGGTCAGCCCTGGATCTTCGAGATCCCAAGAATTTCAAACCCCTGTGGGTGGTTGATTTTCCGCTGCTCGAGTGGGATGAGGATTCCGAGCGTTTCCACGCGATGCACCACCCCTTCACTTCGCCCAAACCCGAACATTTCGACCTCATCGATAGCGATCCAGGAGCCGTCCGTGCCAATGCTTATGACATGGTCATCAACGGCGTCGAAATTGGCGGAGGATCCATCCGAATCCACGACAAAGCGGTACAAGCGCGGATGTTCGATTTGCTCGGATTTAGCCCTGAAGAAGCCGAAGCACAATTTGGTTTCCTCATGAATGCTTTCCAATACGGCGCGCCCCCCCATGGTGGACTCGCGTTGGGTTTTGACCGCCTCTGCTCTCTATTTGGCGGCAGCGATTCCATCCGCGACTTCATTGCTTTCCCGAAGAACAATTCCGGCCGCGATGTCATGATAGATGCGCCGAGTCCCATCCACGAAGAACAGTACACCGAACTTTTCCTTCAGTCTACTGCTCCCGCGAAAGACGAAAAATAATTCATACAACATCCGATTCCATGTATCCTCCCGAACTAGTAGCCCCAATGAAAACCGACTTGACCGAAGTCGGAGTAACCGAATTGATCACAGCTGAAGATGTCGATAACGCACTGAAGCAAGGCGGAACGACCTTGGTCGTGCTCAACAGTGTTTGCGGTTGCGCCGCCGGTTCCATGCGACCGGGTGTGAAGCTCGCATTGCAGCACAGCAAGTTGCCCAACCACAAAACCACAGCCTTTGCCGGTGTGGACACAGACGCAGTCGATCGTGCTCGAAAGTTCATGTTGCCTTACCCCCCAAGCTCCCCAAACATCGCCCTTTTCAAAGATGGCCGGCTCATGCACATGATTGAACGGCACCACATCGAGGGACGCACCGCGGAAATGATCGCGGACAACCTCAAGTTAGCCTTTGACGAATACTGCTGAGGACTGAGATGAAAGCCCTTCGCTTTCTGTTCTCCCAACACCAAGATGCACTAGCAGCCGCGCTGCTCACGTGGCTTTGGACAGCGGTCAGTTACCCACAAGCCGTTTTTCAGCCCAACAACTCGTTGCTTGCTTCGAGCCGGGATTCGGTGAAAAACATTTACACCTTGGCCTGGCAATTGGCACATGGCAAGGGCAACGGCTGGGAATTTTCCGGCATGGGCTGGCCATTCACCGAGCACGTTTTCTACACCGACGGCCACCCTCTTTTGGCCTGGATTTTAGGTGGATTCGTCCCTGAGGTCATTCCTGCCGAATGGACCGCAGGCATTCTGCACATCGCCATCCTATTCAGTTTTGGATTCACCGCTTTCATCCTGGTAAAGCTCTTAGCCTCTTACCACGTTCGCGGAACTTGGGTCCTCCTTTTTTGCAGTCTTTTGCCTTTGTGTCATCCCCAGGCACTGCGGTGGACCGGGCACTACGCGATGGCCTATACCTACGCCATTCCCCTTGCGTGGTATCTTCAGGTGAAGTGGTTGGAAAACAAGCGATGGAAATGGGTTTTTCTTCAATGCATTCACTTGCTCACTTTGCTTCTTACACACGCTTATCTCGGTGCCATTTCAGCCGCTTTTGCTGGGCTAATCGCTGGCTTTCACGTGCTTGCACATTGGAAATCTTACGTCAAGAAAATCGATCAATTGGGGCAAATAGCCGTTTCGACAATCGGGCCACTCGTGGCTTATGTAGCCATGCTCAAGGCCACGGACATTCATCCGTTCCGAACGGATCAACCGTTCGGATTCTGGGACAACGTCTCCACTTGGAATGCCGCTTTGTTGCCCAGCCATGGCGGCCTCCGGTCATTGCGACGAGAGCTGGGTTGGGGACTAAATGCTTGGGAAGGATGGGGGTTTTGGGGAGCGGGTAGTTGGTTGATCATTGTTCTCCTGGTCCTCCGAATCTTTACGCGGTTTGGAAATTTCCGCTCGCTGCTCACTCCGAAGCATCCGACGCTGGTACTGGTTGCTTTAGCTTCCATCACGTTGTACGCGATAGGTGTTGGAGAACCCTTTCTCACGGGCAAGAAAAAATGGCTCGAGCAATGGCCCCTTTTCATGCAATTCCGAGCCATTGGACGGTTCGTCTGGGTAGCCGCTTGGACCACCCCAGTGATGGCCGCCTATGCTTGCTTTCAATTTGCATCAAATCATCGCCCATTGCGCTGGCTTCCTTGGGCCTTTGTTTTGCTTTTCGCTCTGGACACTTTCTGGATGCAAGAAGAGTGCAACCACGAAATGGAAATGCAACCCAATTGCTTTGCGGCAATTGACGCCGAAACCCAATCTGTAGTTGATATCGCAAAACGCACACAAGCGTCCGCCATTCATCCTGTTCCCTGGTTTCAAATGGGAAGTGAATGCGTTGGGCGAGCAGGCACGGTGCAAGCCCATCGGAAAACCCTGGCATCCGCTTTCCATAGTGGTCTGCCCACCACCGCCACCCATTTGACCCGCACAAGCATTCCTGAATCCCGGCTTTTGGCCGAATGGATGTCCCATCCCGGTCTATCTCGCGCGTTGAGAAACGAATTTCTGCCCGTTGATGAACAGAAGGTCATCTTGCTCTATGCCTGCGACGACCCATCTACCTGGTTGCAAGACGATTGGTCATTGTGGCGTCGCGCGCAGCCAACAGACCACCCCAATGTCCGAACGTTGGAACTTGGGAAATGGCTCAACAAAGATGCAGAATCCGAACCATGGGCCATGCCATTGGAAGGCAAATCCGACATTGCATTCGACGGATTGGACGAACAAACCATTCCATTCGCATTGGAAGGATCTGGCGCTAAAAAAGGGGTTGGCAATGCATACACCCACATTGCATCGCTTCATCCTGATTCCTCTTGGCAAGGAAAAACCCTCGAAGCGAGCTGTTGGTTTTGGCATGGTTCAACACATTCAGGTCGAGACGATCTGCAGTTTGAATGGGTCATGGAAGCCCAATGGGACGATGGGTCCGCTCAATGGGTGAGGCAAATCCCTGTTGCCTCATCAGGTGATCACGCCAACGGATGGACCCGAGCGAGCTTGCGCTATCCGATTGAGGCGCTGCCTTCGGCATTGCAGTGCTTTGCTGTGGGGTTTGGCGATCGTCCAGACACCTTGTGGGCCGACGCCTTCCGCGCTCAATTCGTCCCTGCCAATGAAGTGGTTCACAATTCCCGTCATTTCTCGGAAGGTGTACAAGGGGTCTACCCTTAAATTTGTAGGGTATGGCACGCATTCTTACCGGCATTCAGAGCACTGGCGCTCCCCACTTAGGAAATCTGTTGGGAGCGATTCGACCCGCCATTGATTTGGCACATCAAGATGACAACGAATCGTTTCTGTTCATTGCAGACATGCATTCCTTGACACAAATCAAAGGGGGCTCTGACCTTCGCGACAACACCTATGCGGTGGCCGCGGCATGGCTTGCCTTCGGCTTGGACACCCAACGATCCGTTTTTTATCGGCAAAGCGACGTGGCAGAAGTCACCGAACTCGCGTGGTATTTGAATTGCTTCTTCCCTTATCAGCGGTTGACCCTTGCGCATAGTTTCAAAGACAAGTCCGACCGGTTGGAGGATGTCAATAGTGGCCTTTTCTCTTACCCCATGCTCATGGCAGCAGATATTTTGCTGTACGATGCCGATTACGTTCCGGTGGGCAAAGATCAATTGCAACACCTGGAAATGACCCGTGATGTGGCCAGTCGGTTCAATCACAAAATGGGCGAGACGTTTGTGGTTCCGAAAGAAATGGTTCGGCAAGAAACGCAGCTGATTCCCGGTGTGGACGGAGAAAAAATGTCCAAGTCCAAGGGCAATACGATCAATATTTTCGATGCGCCAAACGCGCTGAAAAAACACATCAACAAAAACATCATCACCGATGCAACTCCACTTGAGGATCCAAAGGAACCCAATGGTTCGGTGGTGTGGCAGTTGTACCAGCTCGTTGCGAGTGCTGCTGATGCCGATGCGATGGCTGAAAAACTCCGTGCCGGCGGATACGGATGGGGCCATGCCAAAAAGGACCTTTTGGATGCGCTCGTTGACGGCTTTGCTCAGGAGCGTGATGATTTCAATCGGTGGATGAGCGACAAAGCCATGCTCGATGCGGAACTCGCCAAAGGAGCGGAACGGGCTCGTGAAACGGCTCAACCCGTATTGCAACGGGTGCGAACCAAGATTGGGTTTTAGCGCCTATTGCACTTTGGAATGCTCATTGAACCTTAGAGATTGCCCCCACTCAATCCAGGATGGGGGCTCCGTATTTGGTTTGATACTTCCGATACAACTGACGTTGACGGTTGTCCAGATCAATGGTTCGACCTTGGATGAATGCTTGCGTCAAATAGTTGGTCCGCATATCGAGGGCGTCACCCTCTGAAATGAAGAGTGTGGCGTCCTTTCCATTTTCCAAGCTTCCGCAAAAATCGTCAACACCCAAAATGCGCGCTGCACTCAACGTGATGCTCTTCACCGCCTGCTCATACGTCAAACCATAGGCGTGAGCCGTGCCAGCGTAAAAGGGCAGGTTTCGAGTGCCCATGTGCTCCATGTCTCCCGCATTTTGAAGGCAATACAATACGCCTTCATCTTCCAGTAGTTTAGGCAGTCGGTACGGCATATCCACGTCATCCTCGGCAAAACGAGGCAGCGTATGCACCCGCTTAACCATGACTGCGACCTCGTTATCGCGCAACAAGTCAGCGACCAACGGTGCGTCATAACCGCCCACAATCACGAGGTGCGCGACTCCCATTTTTCGCTTGAAATGAACCGCTTCCGTGATTTGCCGAACATCCTCCGCGTGAACAAAAAGCCGCAAGGATCCGTCGAAGAGACCGCGCATCGACTCCATCCGCAGGTCCCTTGGAGAGGTCGCTGGTTGAAACTTATGGGCCTCGTAGGCTTTCGCCTCTTCAAAGAAGTGCTGAATTTCCTGGTATTGCTGATCGTACGTTTTCCGTTTGCGGATATCAACACTTCCATCCTGACGGTGGCGGTGATGCGTGGAGGGCCAGTTGAGGTGGATGCCATCAACCGTTCGCAAAGCGGCATCTTCCCAATTCCACCCATCGAAATGAACGAAAGAACTCGAGCCACTGATCGTTCCGCCCCGCGGTGTGATTTGGCCCATCAGCACGCCATTTGTCCGCACTGTAGGAGTGACTTCACTGTCCGTGTTGAAAGCAATGATGCTGCGGACGTGCGGCTTAAATGTCCCCACTTCAGCATCATCTCGCGTGGCGCGAACAGCTCCAATTTCTTGCAAACCCAACGTGGAATTGGGAGCAATGAACCCCGGGTAAATGTGCTGGCCTTTTGCCTCAATCACTTCATCGTAACGCGCTCGATCCACGGACCGAGCATTGCCTACGTAATCGATTTTGCCATTGCGAAAACCAATGGCGGAATTTTCCAGTACATCTCCTGTCCCCAAATGCGCAATTCCGCCGATGATCAATACGGCTTCGGTTTGCTCCGATCCTGGTGTGGGCTGGCAAAATCCCTTGGTCATGAATGCTGCGCTAACCAAGAAGGTGATAATCAATTTGCAATTCATCGGTTCTCGTCTGTCAAGGTTTCACAATGGTAATGGGTCTTCAGCTTTTCTGTGGGAGGCCGGGGGGGACCTGCGGAAGACCCTCCCGTTTTCATCGCCTGGGTCAGACGAGCCCGTTCCGAGCGCATCCATTCCCGTTTCTCTAAATCGGCTTGCAGGTCAAAATACTTAACGCCGTCAACGTAGGTCTGCTCTGGCCTTGCATAAACGCTGAGGGGATGTTCGTCCCACAATACGACATCAGCGTGCTTGCCCACTTCAATGGACCCGACCATGTGGTCAATGCCCAGAAGTTTTGCGGGATTGAGCGTCACAAATTTCAGTGCCTCTTCTTCAGAAACGCCTCCGTATTTCACCGCTTTGGCCGCTTCCTGGTTCAATCGGCGCGCCATCTCGGCATCATCAGAGTTGAAGGCGGTGACAATGCCTTGGCCATGCAACACAGCACCGTTGTACGGGATTGCATCTTTCACCTCGTATTTGTACGCCCACCAATCGCTGAAGCTTGAACCGCCCGCGCCATGTTCCGCCATTTTATCGGCGACCTTGTAGCCTTCCAAAATATGGGTGAAGGTGTTGATGGTGAACCCCATTGAATCCGCAACGTGCATGAGCATGTTGATCTCGTCCTGCCGGTAACTGTGGCAGGTGACAAAACGCTCGCTGCGAAGAATTTGGGCCAACGTTTCCAATTCCAAATCCCGGCGTGGCGCCGCTGAAAGCAAATTGGACCGCCGGGATCTTCGGCTGGAATTCCGAAGCATTTTCTCGTGATCCTTCCACGCTTGTTCGTATTCCCGTGCTCGGTAAAAGTGATCAAAATAAACTTGCTCGACGCCCATCCTCGTTTGTGGAAAGCGTGACCGGTAGTTATTTCCCCAGTTGCTTTGCTTCACGTTCTCCCCCAGGGCAAATTTGATGAATGAAGGAGCTCCTTCAAAGATCAACCCTTGTGGCGATGCTCCCCATCGGAACTTGATGATGGCGCTCTGGCCGCCAATTGGATTGGCCGATCCATGCAGTATTTGAGCCGTGGTCACCCCACCAGCCAATTGCCGGTATATGTTGACATCCTCACTGTTGACCGCCGTCTCGATGCTCACCTCTGCGCTGCTCGCCTGCGTTCCTTCATTGATGCCGCGTGTCGCCGCAATATGCGTATGTTCATCAATAATGCCCGGCGTGATGTGCTTTCCTCGGGCATCGATGGTTTCGTATTCCGGTGGATTCGACCCAAATACCGCGTTCGGGTCTAAACCAACACCAACCGCCAGAATTTCCCCCGCATGCAACACCAAGTCTGCTCCTTCCAAAATACCGGATTCTTCACAGGTCCAAATGGTCGCGTTTTCGAACCAAACCGTTCGGGCATTTGGGCGCACTTCATTGCCGTATGCCGTAAAAGGGAAAATTACCTTTCCTACAATGGTATCCTGCTGCTCTGCAGATGGTGATGCCTCCGCCATTGCCATCTCCGTTTCCTGGCGAATTGCGCTCCAATCAAACCATGTACCATCGGCGCGTTGGCCCTTTCCTTCCCAAATCCTGCTATCACTCCAAGCATTTCCCGTGGCTCGCCACCAACCATCAATTCCCAACGTATCAAGTTGAAAGCCCAAGGTCAATGTCCGTCCGTCCTGATCCAATTTCACTTTGAATTTTGTCGAATCCAAGGTGAAATGTCCTCGGGGGGCATCCCGCTCCCCTTCCACTGTTAGCGCCAAAACTTGATCCTCCAAGGTCACGTCATAATCCCCACGAATGTCGAGCGCATTGCGATCCACATAAACATTTTGTTCCCCTTGGATCCAATGCTCCATCCATTGCGCATCCGAGTCAAAGACGGGGCCGTCCGTGACCAAGATGTTCGCCTCCAAGCCCGCTCGCAATGAACCAACCCGATCCTCCGCATGCACCATTTTCGCTGGCACTTCTGTCAACGCGGCAAGGGCAACGTCTGCGGGCAATCCATTCCGAATAGCCACTTGCACGGCTTTCCTCAGCTCTTTAGGTTGTTGCAAACCATCGGTCGTAATCGCAAATGAGATGCCCAATTGGTGCACACGCGCAGCATTTGAAGGGGCCATTTCCCAATGCTTCAATTCATCCAATCCAATCAAACGGCTCAGGTGCGGGTCGCTCACATCGAACGGCTTGGGATGATTCACCGAAAGCACCAAAGCTGCTCCCGTCGCTTTGACCTCTTCGAGGCGCTGGTAGACGTTATTGCCTGCTACCAAAATAAATGGCTCAGTTCGATTCACCTCTTCTGCAACGTCTGTTGCGCGCAGTGCATCTTCCCAACCGCCCGCTTCAAAAAATGCCGGCAAATCGCGTTGAGCATTGAATGCTTCTAACGACAAATTCGACTCCAGCCTCTCATTCAAACGCGAAGCGTCCGCATACCAATCCGCATCGAAATGCGTTTGTTTCAAGAGCGCCGTCGCTCCCATCAACGACCGAGGGTAATCCTGAGAAGAAGTGCCTTTCCTGAAACTGAAGTGGGCCGATGCTTCTGGAATCAAAAGTGCTTTTCTTGGATCTTCCGATAGGGCAACCAATGCGCCCGTTCCTCGCACGATTCCGTCTTGAACATGGGTTAGAACTGCTCCGAATCCCGCTTTTTGAAGCGCCACCCGCGCCTTTTCTGCTTCAACCGGATCAAAGTACATTGCCGCATTGGTTTCGGGGCGAATCGCCTCATTCCAGCCAAATGCGCCTTTCTTATCACTCAAATCTTGAGGGCCACGGGTCCATTCCTCGCGCTGGGCTTTGGGCATGGCATAAGAAGAATGAACGTCCACGAAAGAGGGATACAGGTGCAACCCACTCATGTCGTGGTGCACCGCCGGTTCCATTGGAACTGTCGTCATCGATGCTCCGACGGCTTCGATTCGACCGCGGTAAATCACGACCGTTGCGTCCTCGATTATTTCAGTGGCGCTCACATGTACGGTCGCGTGCTCCAATGCTGTCCGCACCAATTGCTTGTTTACGGTCCCATTGACAGGGAACGTTTCTTGTCCCTGAGCTGAATTCCCCACAACGATCAGTGCAATCATGGCAAGAAGAGCACCCGTGGAAAATCGCAAATAATTCAAAACATTCATGCTTTCTGACATCTATATAACATGCAATTTACGTGCTGAAGACTACCTTTGGTGAATGCCAATACCGACAAGTGTTTACGCCGAAATGACACCCAATCCTGCCGTGATGAAATTCGTCGCTGATCGGCCCCTGATTGAGGGCGAATATCAAGCCGAATTTCGCTCCAAAACGGAGGCCTCATGGTGTTCTCCGCTGGCAGAAGAGTTGTTCAACTTTCCCTTCGTGAAGGGCGTTTTCATCAGCGGATGCTTCGTATCTGTCAGCAAAGACGAGTCCTTGGGTTGGGAAATGATTGTGCAGCAATTGCGGGAATACGTGCGGGAATGGCTGATGGAGAATGAGCAGGCTGTCGACACCGCCGCTTTTTTGGACGTTCAGGAAAAATTAGAGACTGCACAGGAACCCGTGATTGACCCTGGGGTGGCAGAAGCGAATGCTTCCGTGAATTTCATCCCCGAAAACGAGATGGTTCCTTCCGAACACGATGCCGAAATCAAACGGCTATTGGACGAATTTGTCCGGCCCGCAGTAGAGCAAGATGGCGGTGCCATCGACTTCAAAGCCTTCAAAGAGGGAAAGGTTTACGTTCACATGCGCGGAGCCTGCAGCGGATGCCCATCCAGCATGCAAACGTTGAAGGGGGGCATCGAACAATTGCTTACTTCCAAGCTCGATGCGGTGGAAGAAGTGGTCGCGCTCGGCGTCTGATCTATTTGGGCATTTCTTGTTTGAGTGCGTGAATCTCTGCGCGCAACGAATCCAAGGTTCCTTGAATCCGTTCCATGCCGGAGAAAGCAGGTGTCGGCCAATCGAAGGCTAAGTAGCCCCTGGCTCTCCAAATCTCAACCACATCTTCTGGACCCACGGAATAAGGAGGAAAATCGGGATTGTCCGAAATCAGCCAAAAATCATTGTGCACCGTATCCAATCGATTTTCAATCCGTTTGAAAACAACGCCATCGTTCTTTGTGATGATGATGTAAGGGCGCATTCCGCCTGCACGATGCCAATCTTCCTCATACGTACTGAGGATATAGCTGCCACTTGGAATGGGCAACATGCTCTCGCCGGCAATCTGAAACAACCGATGTGTCAATTGAGCGGGAACCTCAGGCAAGGGCAGATCAAATGTGCGCAGTCCCTGCACAAATTCCGGGTCGCCATATCCTTCCAAATAACCCGCAGCTGCTTTTACAGGAACCACTGCGACACGCTCCTCCGCATCTCCCTCGCGGACGGGAACCGTTAGAATCCGCATGGATTTCCCGCGTTGGCGTTCTTCCGCGGTGTCTGGGCCCTTGAGCAGTGCATCCGCAGAAACACCAAAGAAATCTGCAATTGCAATGACGTTGATGAGGCGTGGCTCTGCACGTCCTTCCTCATAAGCCCCGAGCGCTGCTCGCTTCAAACCCAGGCGGTCTGCAAGTTCTTGTTGCGTCAATCCCTTTGCCTTCCGAAGGGTTTTGAGGCGTAGAGCAAAATGTGGCAGTGCAGTATTCGGCATGAGACAGTCCTTTGCTAACAAAAGTAGCAATGCAATCGAGAATTCGAAAAATTCAGTGGAATGAAGTATCTTGAAGGTTGCTAATTGTGCTCCCATGCCTTTAAAACCAGCCCAAATTGTTCGATGCCTTGGATTGCTCATTGGAATATTCCTTGGAGCCACCTCTGTCAATGCACAACAATTCTTTGGTCTTCAAGAATGGCATCATCCTGACGCATGTGAAAAGCTTCTTGGCTGCAACCGAGGCTTGGAAGGAATTCCCGTAGATGCATTTACCTACGTCCCGCCTCCTTCTTTTTACTCCCCATCGGCCATACGCGATGCCAACATTATTGTGAACTACAATGGTTTTCCCGAAGAAGTAATCCTCGCTTTCAATCACGCAGTGGACATTTGGTCGGTGTTGGTCACCTCCAATGTGACCATCCGAATTGATGCTACTTGGGAAGACCTTGAAAGCGGTGCCCTCGCACAAGCAGGGCCCAATAACTTGCACGAGAATTTTGCAAATGCCCCCTTTCCCGATACGTTCTACCCATCCGCATTGGCCAATGCCTTGGTGGATGCAGACCTGAGTGAACAATCGGACATCTCTTGCTCCTTCAACAGTGCCGCCAACTGGTACCTCGGAACCGATGGTGCAACTCCTCCGGGTCAATATGATTTTGTAACGGCCGCGCTGCATGAGATTGGGCATGGGCTCGGATTCATTGGGAGCGCGTATTTCACGAACGGGTTCGGTTTCATCGGCACCGCAAATACACCTTACGCGTACGATCAATTCACAGAAACCGCAGATTCTACTGCCTTATTGGATCTCCCCAATGGCTCACAAACATTGGGCAGTGCTTTGACTTCCAACGCGATTTATTGGAACGGTTCCAATGGAACAGGGGGTACAGGTGGAACGCGACCGCGCCTGCACGCACCTGCAAATTACCAACCGGGGTCGAGTTATTCTCACCTGAATGAATCCACGTATTCGGCAGGTTCTATCAATAGCCTCATGACCCCTGCAATCAATACCGCGGAGTCCAATCACAACCCGGGGCCAGCCATGTTAGGCATGTTTGAAGACATTGGGTGGGTCATCGGAGGCTGTTTGATCACTGAAGTCGTTGTGGGGGAACAAACAGCATGCAGCGGTGAAAATGACACCTATTCGCAGGAAATCATTGTGACCACTCAGGCCGAACCAAGCACAGGGTTGATCAGTATAAACGGGGCGTTGTATTCCCTATCGGAAAGCCCCTATACCATCGTAATGAATGGATTGACCGCGAATAACCTGCCGGTTGATTTGGAAATATTCTTCACCGCTGAACCCGATTGCCAAGTGCTGATTCCCGATGCGTTTTTCGCACCACCCGCCTGCTATTGTGTGACCGATTTGAATGGAAGTGGTCTAACAGAGGTGCAAGACATCTTGCTCTTGTTAGCGGACTTCGGATGCACTTCAAATTGTGATGCTGATGTGACGGGAGATGGAGCAAGCAGCGTGCAAGATGTACTGGCAGTCTTGGCAGCTTTTGGCGAAGTCTGCCCTTCGTGATGTTACCCGCATTTCGGCTACTTAAAAGCCCCCATTGAAATAATTTTTGATTCATTGCGTTTTATTTTGGCTTTGCTCATTATTTTAGCAAAACCAAATGAAGGCAGCAACACCCTCCCATTCCCGATCCATTTTACACATGGACCTCGATACTTTCTTTGTGTCGGTCGAGCGGCTCATGGATCGCCGGCTGCATGGCGTCCCCATCCTCATTGGTGGAACAGGTGATCGTGGGGTGGTTGCGGCATGCAGTTATGAAACCCGAACCTTTGGCGTGCACTCGGGGATGCCTATGCGCCAAGCGCGGCTCATGTGCCCAGAAGCTTTGGTCATTCGCGGAAATTCCATCAATTACATGAAGCAATCGGAAGCGGTGACTGCAATCATCAAGGAAGCTGTTCCCGTATGTGAAAAGTCTTCCATCGATGAATTTTATGCGGACCTGAGCGGAATGGACCGGTTTTTCGGATGCTGGCAATTTGCCCGCGAGCTTCGCGATCGCGTAATCCATGAAACGGGTCTCCCCATTTCATTCGGAATGAGCACCAGTAAAACGGTGAGCAAAGTAGCCACGGGTCAAGCCAAACCCCTGGGTACGTTGCAAGTCCAATGTGGGTCGGAGCGGCCTTTTCTCGCGCCACTTTCTGTACGGAAGATTCCTCAAGTGGGCACCCACACTTACAACACCCTTCGCAACCTCGGTGTAAAACGCATTCACACGGTTCAAGAAATGCCCATCGAATTGATGGAACAAGTGCTGGGCCAAAACGGCACGTCCATCTGGCGAAAGGCACACGGCATCGACCCCAGTCCTGTCATCGCGTTCAACGAGCGCAAATCCATCTCCACCGAGCGCACCTTTGCAAAAGACACCACGGATGTCGAAAAACTGCGCGGCATCCTCGTGGCCATGACCGAAAACCTCGCCTACCAACTGCGTCGAGGCCGCAAACTAACGGCTTGTATAGCCGTGAAGGTTCGGTATGCCGACTTTGATACCCGGTCCGTTCAAGCTCGAATTCCTTACACTTCTTCCGACCACGTGCTCATTCCCAAAGTGAAAGCTTTGTTTGAACAACTCTACAACCGACGCGTTCAAGTCCGCTTGATTGGGGTCCGTTACAGCCACCTCGTCGAAGGGGGGTGCCAAATGGACCTCTTTGACGATGTAGATGAACGTTTGGAACTCTACCGCGCACTCGACCGCATCCGAAACCAGTACGGCGACCGCAGTGTGGTTAACGCCGCAGGCCTCGAAGCCCGAACCATTGGGCGCCCCAATCCATTCAATGGCGAAGCTCCCTTGCTTCTTGCCAACCGTCATCAGTAAATTCAACCCGTCATGTGTGGCCGCTACGTAACCCTCTCTTCTGTTCAATCCATTGAAAAACGCTTCCAAGTGGAAGCCGCTCCTGGTGTGTCCGATCGTTTGCGCCCCAATGCGAATGTTTCGCACGGCGAATATGCGCCTGTGATCACGAGTGACGCCCCCAACACCTTGCAATTGCAACAATTCGGGTTCACGCCCCGGTGGGCAAAAAAGCAGTTTTACATGATCAATGCGCGCTCGGAAGGAGACCACAACCCCGAGAACGATCCGCGTTACACCGGTGCGATGGGCATCTTACAAAAACCCATGTTTCGACAATCCATTCGGGATCGCCGGTGCATCATCATTGCTGACGCCGTCATCGAAGGACCGCGGCAAGAAAAACTGACCAAACCTTACCTCGTCTATGCCCGAAATGGTGTTCGGCCGTTTGCAATGGCCGGAATCTGGGACGAGTGGGCAAATCCATCAAGCGGTGAAATCACCCGATCGTTTGCCATCCTCACCACCGTTTCCAATCGCTTGATGGAACACATTGGTCACCACCGGTCACCGGTAATGCTGCACGAAGAAGATGAGCAAGATTGGATCAATCCTGCCACACCACTGCAAGATGTCACCGCATTGCTTCGCCCATATCCCGCGAATTTATTGAATGCCTATCCCATCTCACCGGCCATTCGCGATCCACGTGCCAACGGTTCCGGTTTGCTTCAACCCATTGGACAGCGCGTGCACCCCGAACACACCTATTCCATCCATCATGATTTGGAGATGTTTGGAATGGGTGATTCCAAGGCGTACCGGCGCAATCCACACCAGCACCCCGGGAGTCAAGGGGAGCTGTTCCATTGAATTCTTGGCGCCATGCACGTGCATTGCCACTCTTGGTTCAGCCTGCGGTATGGGTTGATGCAGCCCCGTGAATTGCTCATTGAAGCACAGAATGCGGGCATCACAACACTGGCCCTGACCGACATCAACAACACGTCCGCACATTGGGATTTTGTACGGCTTGCCCCAGAATACGGAATCCGACCGGTTGTAGGGATTGACTTCCGCAACAAAAGAGACGATGATGGCCTGCCCCTATACATCGGGTTGGCGAACAATCCCGACGGGTATGCACGCCTCTGCGCCCACCTGAATAGTCACCTGAATGAACACCTATCGTTTTCGGACGTCGTTCCGGAAATTCAAGATGTGGCCTTCATCTGCCCATGGGAACGATGGAAAGCACGTTTAGAAGGTTCGGCAGATCTGCGGCCGGAAGGAAGCGAATGGATTGGAGTTCGGCCTTGGGAGCAATCCGAACTGCGTCTCATGGCGGGCAATCCTGTCCTCAAAAACCGCATCCCATGGGAACGCCTCATCGCACTGCACACTTTTACTTTTCGACACAAACGGGACTGGAATTGCCACCGAATCCTTCGGGCGGTGGATCGAAACGAACTGTTGAGTCGGCTTCCGAAAACAGCAACAGGGCACGCTTACGATCGTGTGTTGAGTCCCGCTAATTTCTACCAAACCTTTGCCGAATTCCCCGAATGGGTCGAGCGATCGGAAGCACTTCTCAATGCATGCAGTTCCTGCCTCCCCGTTCCCGAATATGGTCGCTTCCACAACAACCAACACACGTACACCGAATCCGAAGACAGCGACGAACAATTGATTCGCGTGCTTTGCGCAGAAGGACTCGCCTATCGCTATCCCGATCACGAAGAATCTGTGCTCGAACGCATGGAAATGGAGTTACGCATAATCCGACAACAAGGCTACTTATCGTACTTTTTGATCAACTGGGACATCACCAGTTATGCGCGCAGCAAAGGCTATTTCTATGTTGGACGGGGAAGCGGTGCCAACAGCTTGGTCGCCTATCTCCTGCGCATCACGGATGTAGACCCCATCGAATTGGACCTTTATTTCGAGCGGTTCATCAACCTTTACCGAACCAACCCGCCTGACTTTGACATTGATTTTTCTTGGACCGATCGCGACGATGTAACGGCCTATATTTTTAAGCGTTTCCCACACGTTGCCTTGGTCGGTGCGTATAGCACTTTCCAGTACCGCGCCGTAGTCAGAGAACTGGGAAAAGTATTTGGGTTGCCCAAACACGACATTGACCGGATCGCCGACGGTAAAATCAATCCCGTCAGTTCGGACGAAATGGAACACTTCGTGGTACGGTACGCGGGCTACCTCCAAGATTTTCCCAATGCCCTCACCATTCACGCATGCGGCGTTCTGATTGCCGATCGGCCACTGCATCACTTTGGGGGCACCTTCATGCCACCAAAGGGGTTTCCCACTACGCAGTACGACATGGTAGTCGCAGAAGACATTGGCCTGTACAAATTTGACATTCTCAGCCAGCGCGGCCTCGGTAAGATCCGGGACACCATCGACATGATTGCAGAAGACCAGCCCGAAGTCGCTGCCCAAATTGACATCCATGACATGAGTCGATTCAAGCGAGATGCCAAGGTGCAATCCATGCTTCGTAACGCATTGGCCGTGGGATGTTTTTACGTGGAATCGCCCGCCATGCGCATGCTGATGCGCAAGCTACAGGTAGACAATTACCTCGGACTCGTCGCAGCCAGTTCGGTTATCCGACCGGGAGTGGCGCGCAGCGGAATGATGAAAGCCTACATCGAACGCCACCGGGATCCAGAAAAGCGCAGCGACGCTCACCCCGTCTTGATGGAATTGATGCCCGAAACCTATGGCGTTATGGTCTACCAAGAGGACGTTATCAAAGTCGCTCATCATTTCGCCGGCATGGATCTCGGAGAGGCGGATGTTTTGCGCCGTGGGATGAGCGGGAAATTCCGATCGCGGGAAGAGTTTGCGAAAGCCCGCGAAACCTTTATCCTCAAAGCCTTAAACAAAGGCCAAAAACGCTCCTTAGTGGAGGAGGTTTGGCGCCAAGTAGAAAGCTTTGCAGGCTATGCATTTGCCAAAGGCCATTCAGCCTCCTATGCCGTAGAAAGTTACCAAAGCCTATTCCTGAAGGCCCATTGGCCTTTGCAATACATGGCCGCATGCATCAATAATTTTGGCGGGTTTTACCGCACCGAATTTTACGTGCATGAAGCACGCATGGTAGGAGGTCACATCGAAGCACCGTGCTTAAATCGGGGCGGATGGGAGGCCTGTGTTGATGCCGCTCAACAGCGTATTTATCTCGGGTTCAATTTGGTCCGCGGTGCACAAGCACAGACCATGGCCAACGTCATCAAGGAACGGGATGCGCATGGGCTGTATCAATCCCTTGAAGACTGCATCGAACGCAACGGAATCGCATTGGAACAGTGCCTGATCTTAATCCGATGCGGTGGATTTCGATTCACGGGGAAAGACGCCAAACAACTGCAATGGGAGGCGCATTTTCTGCTGGGCCATGTCCGTAAGGGCCACGAAGAAGCCACGCTATTCACCCCCGATATTTCACGGTTCACATTGCCTGAATTTGAACACAATGAAC
>JADHRK010000018.1 GCA_016777435.1 Flavobacteriales bacterium | reverse complement strand
ATTCGCCTTCAACAAACACCTGAACCTGCATTTGCCCGGTAATCTCCCCTTGAGTGGTGAATTGTCCCACTAGAACGAGCAAGTCATCTCCGGCGAATGCGCCATGGGCAATCATATCACACGAAGCCATGTCGTTTGGGTCGCAGGGGAAAAGCGTGTAGACCGCCGTACCCGTCTCATCATTGACAAAAACATTATCCCCTGAACCAAATTCTTGAAGCAAATCGATCTCACCAAGAGCGACATTTACTTCAACGCCTTCCGCAGCATGAGCAGAACCAATGGTTAACCAGCTATCATAGGCAAGCTCTGGGAAAAAGGATAGAACATCTGAATTCACCCAAGCCCCTACTTCCGAACCAAATGCTTCGTCATTGTACCATGCCGGTGACGAAGTGCTGTTCAAAATCATGGGATTGTCCGCCTCACCTGAAATACAACTCAAGAAGTCTGATTCGTTTTGCATTTCCATGTACACGCGATAAGTGGTGTACCCAGCGAAATCAACAGAACCAACAACACCCTCATGTTCCACGAAACTTTCTACTGAGAGCGAATAGCCCGGTGGCACTCCAGGGGAAGGGGTTTCCACTGGAGTTTGCGCGTAGGAAACTCCCAATAATACACAACAAAAAAGCAAGCATAGTAAGTTACGCATGTCAGAACAATTTGGTGAGATCTATGATTGGAACACAATTTCCTTTTTCAGGAGAAGGCAGTCCATGTTGGCGAATGTAACAGGAAGTCGAGCATTTTGCAAATTGATTTGCGTTTTCATCTTTATTTTTATGTTATTAATCGTGTGGCATTCAGGTTCTAACGACACAAGGTTCGGAAAAAAGAAAAAAGGAATGTGTGCTTAAAAAAGATCCAAACGGAAAAAAGTTTGGTGTATCTTTGCCCCCCCTCGGTACTATAGCTCAGTTGGTAGAGCAACGGACTGAAAATCCGTGTGTCCCAGGTTCGAATCCCGGTAGTACCACTAAAAAGACCAATATATTGGTCTTTTTTTTTACTCCAGATTTTCCCATCTGGAGATTCCTCTTCGAGAATCGAGTAAATTTGCAGCACCCTTGAGGCACATGTCAGAGAATCGATATCAATACAATCCTTCTGCACTGGTGCAATACAAGCAGGGCGAATCCAACTATTTTGTTATCAGTGACGCAGTTTTCGAATCCTTGCCGGTTCCAACGGCATACACTGAACTATTCAACCGATTCCATGTCCATTGGGTCATCGCTGGCGAAGCATGTAAATCCATGCAAAGAGCGCAAGAAATATGGCAATGGTTAGACTCCGTCAATGCGACTAGGTTTGACACCCTCATTATCATCGGTGGAGGGACCACAACGGATCTTGGTGCCTTTGTTGCCTCAACTTACAAAAGAGGCCTGAATTTCATCCTCATACCGACGACACTGCTCGGAATGGTGGACGCTGCCATCGGTGGAAAAAACGGCATCAACTTCAATGGCCTGAAAAACAGTATCGGAACATTCACGGAACCCTCAAAAATTGCGATTGACTCAACCTGGCTGAAAACATTGCCCAAGCGTGAAGTGCTCAACGGTTGGATGGAGCTAAGCAAGCACGCTCTCGTCGGAGACGAATTACTCTGGAAAGAACTAAGAAATTTAACGCCACATGATTCCGATATCAATTGGGACAAACTGGTCAAGGCAGGCAGCAGTATCAAGCGCAAAATCATTGAATCCGACTTTCGCGAGACCGGCGAAAGGAAAATTTTAAACTTTGGCCACACCATCGGCCATGCACTTGAATCGGTCGCAGCCTTGTCCAAAACCCCACTCGATCACGGTTTCGCTGTGGGAGTCGGGATGATTGTTTCATTGCAATGGAGCGCATCTCGTGCAGATGACGCCTCGAACAAGGGCGCGTTGTGCGATGCTGCTCGTCAACTGCAAAAATGGCTGGTAAATGAGGGCAATGGAGACCCCTGGCACTGGTCCACAAGCCAGAACCCTTCCGAATTATGGTCGTTCATGCTCAGAGACAAAAAAAATACTTCCAATGCAGTCTTGGACATTCCACTGGTTCGAATTGGCGAGGCCCATTGGGACTGTCCGCTCGAGAAGTTGGACTTTGAAACGGTTTGGGGCGCAGCTTTTTGACTCTTACTGCGTTCAATTGGTCGGAACCGCTTAATTTTGAGCCATGCAAAAAACAGCTGAGGAAATTGCTGAAATCCTGCATGGATGGGTAGAGGGCGACGAAAAAGTAGTGCTCAAAGGCTTGGCTAAAATAGAAGAAGCAGGCCCAAGTGACTTGACGTTCTTGGCGAGCCCTGCCTACGAGTCCCATTTATACGCCACAAATGCGTCAGCAGCTATTGTTGCAGAGGACTTCAAGCCGAGCCAAGGACTGCCGAATCAACTCAGTCTCTTGCGTGTTAAGGATCCCTATGCGGCCTTTACCTCTCTCTTGCAATGGGCAACGAAGAAAGCGCCTATGCCGCATGGCATCCACCCCACTGCTGCCATCAGTGCAGATGCGCAAATCAGCGACCAGTGTTACATCGGTGCTTTTGTCCAGATCGAGTCCGGTGCGTCGGTTGCAGAGAATTGTGAAATTCACAGCCACAGCATCATTGGGGCTGGAAGCCAAGTAGGCAATGGAACAATCATCCAGAATGGTGTTTATATCGGAAAAGAATCAATCGTTGGATCCCATTGCATCATTCAGCCCGGAGCTGTGATCGGTTCGGACGGTTTTGGTTTTGCTCCTCAATCGGACGAACGTTACGAAAAAATTCCGCAAGTGGGCAATGTCGTGATCGGCGACAACTGCGAAATCGGAGCGACCACCACCATCGACCGAGCAACATTAGGTTCCACTCGAATTGGGAATGGCGTGAAGCTGGACAATCAAATTCAAGTTGCGCACAATGTAACGATTGGAGAAAACACGGTCATCGCCGCACAAACGGGCATTGCAGGTTCCACTGCCATTGGAAGCAATTGCATGATAGGGGGACAAGTGGGATTTGCAGGACACATCTCAGTAGCCGACGGCGTGAAAGTGGCCGCTCAGTCGGGGGTTACCAAAAGCATTAAAGAACCACATACTACCTGGCAAGGAACGCCTGCGGCTCCCATTAAGCAATATCAATTGCAACAAATTGAGCTGAGGAAGCTCCTGAAAAACGGCGCACTCGATAGAATCGAGCACCTCGAAAAGCAAGTAAAAGGATGAGCATCAGCGGAAAGCAACGTACGATTCAGAAGGCTGTTGTCTTTGAAGGAATCGGTCTACATACAGGACACCACAATCGCATGGTCGTCCATCCCGCGCCGGAAAATCACGGTTATAAATTTCGCCGAATGGATGTGGATGGCCAACCCTTTATTGAGGCAGATGTTGACTTGGTCGTCTCCACGAAGAGAGGAACGACACTCGAAAAAGGCGGCGTTCAAGTCCACACGACTGAGCACATCCTAGCGGCTCTTTACGGAAGCCAAGTGGACAATGCGTTGATCGAGCTCAATGGGCCTGAAATTCCCATCATGGACGGCAGTGCCCTCGAATTCGTCGATGCGATTGAAAGCGTTGGCTTCTCAGACCAAGACGCGAATCGAAAAACGTTCAAATTGCGTTCCAATGTCGCTTTCGAAGACTCCGACATTGATGTTGAAATGCTCGCTGTCCCAAATCCAGACGACGATTTTCGAGTCACGGTGATGGTGGACTACCGCAGTCCAGTCCTCGGCACGCAGCATGCTAGCATGAATCACTTGGATGAATTCAAAGGAGAAATTGCAAAATGCCGCACGTTTGTTTTCCTGAAAGAAGTCAAAAAATTAGCCGCAGCTGGCCTAATTAAGGGAGGGGACCTGAACAATGCTGTGGTGCTTTTTGAGCGCCCATACAAAGAAGACGAATTGAACGAAATCGCAACGCTCCTCGGAAAGGATGCCCTTGAATCCCAGGCAGATGTTCCGGGCGTATTGAACACATCCCCCTTGCGATTTCAAAACGAACCGGCTCGGCACAAGCTCCTAGACATCGCAGGAGACCTCGCTCTTACAGGACATTTCATCCAAGGGCACATCCTCGCTGCTCGACCCGGCCATACGGGCAACATCGCTTTCGCTCGAATACTGAAAAAGAAAATCAAAGAAGATATGGGTAAGCCTAACCTAGACGTCGATCGGCCTTCGGTTTTTGACATCAACCAAATCAGTAGCATGCTCCCGCATCGCTATCCTTTTTTGCTCGTGGACAAAATTCTCGAAATCACGGAAGATTCCATTATTGGATGCAAAAATGTGACCATCAACGAGCCTTTCTTCCAGGGCCATTTCCCTGGAAATCCGGTTATGCCTGGCGTATTGCAAGTCGAGTCAATGGCTCAGGTAGGTGGAATTTTTGCCCTCCAAACCGTTCCGGACCCCGAGAATTACACCACCTATTTCATGAAGATTGACAATGTCAAATTCAAGAAAAAAGTGCTCCCAGGGGACACCTTGGTTTTCCACTTGGAATTGATGTCTCCCATTCGCCGAGGTCTGGTGAATATGAAGGGACGGGGATATGTAAAAGGTCAACTGGTCTCAGAGGCAGAAATGCTCGCTCAAATTGTCAAGGAGCGCTGAAGCAAATCATAAACTCGAATTCCATGCCATCCTTGATTTCTCCACAAGCCCATATTTCTCCCGGAGCGTCCATAGCCGATGGAGCCATCATTGAACCCTTTGCCTACATTGAAGACAATGTGAAGATCGGTTCCGGCACCTGGATCGGGCCGCACGCGGTTGTTCATTCAGGAACCACAATCGGGGAGGACTGTAAGGTGTTTTCCGGCGCCGTCATTGGAGCCATTCCTCAGGATTTAAAATTCTCGGGTGAAGACTCCAAAGTCGTAGTCGGTGATCGAACCATCATTCGTGAATGCGTGACCATCAACCGAGCGACAGCCGATCGAATGGTTACGAAGGTTGGCTCCGACTGCTTACTCATGGCCTACTGCCATTTGGCGCACGACGTTTTTGTAGGTGATCATGTCATCATCGCCAATTCCGGCAACATTGCAGGGCATGTAACCATTGAAGATTGGGCCATCCTAGAAGGCATGGTCGGAGTGCAACAATTTGTCACAATCGGTCAGCACTCATTTGTTGCAGGCGGATCCATGGTAAGGAAAAACATCCCTCCTTTTGTCAAGGCTGCACGCGAGCCACTTTCTTTCATCGGAGTGAACAGCATTGGACTTCGCCGAAGAGGGTTTGACAATGAACAAGTCGTCAACATCGAAGACATCTACCGAACCCTTTACGTCCAAAATGGAAACATCTCTCAAGCCTTGCGCGTAGCGGAAACGGAATTGCCACAAAGCGATGAAAAAACCATTATACTCGGGTTCATCAGCGCTTCAGACAAAGGAATTATCCGCGGGCCATTTTAAACCATCATGGCAGCTTCAACGCCCACTCCCATAGCCATTGAGCTGCATCAATTGGGACATGAATTTCTGGAAGGGAAGCCCGTGTTTCGTGAAGTCAGCTCAGAAATCAAAGCCGGAACTCACGCCGTGATCAACGGGCAAAATGGAAGTGGAAAGAGTACGCTCGGAAAAATCTTATCCGGGCAATTGACTGCGACAGAAGGGACCATTGCTTGGAACCAAAATGACGCCGACTTGCCCCAGCAGGAGCTCCTCCTCGAGGCTTCCTTTACCGGGCCATCTGCGTCCCTGCATCCCCACTTGAGCATAGAAGAAATCCTGAGATTCCATGGTACGTTCCGGAATTGGCGTCAAGGTGCAAATCCATTGGCCTCCTTGCATTCCGCTGGACTGCAGCCCCACATGCACGTTCGGTTCTCTGAATTAAGCTCAGGCATGAAACAGCGGGTGCTGTTGACCGTAAGCCTATGCACGGCGTCAGGACTCATTGTGCTTGATGAACCCTGCGCCAATTTAGATAGAGCCGGCATTGACTGGTACCGAGAACAACTGATGGACTTTCCGGCGCAAACCACATTGGTCATCTGCACAAATGACCGCAAAGAGGACTACATTCAAGCGGATGTAACGCTCTCCCTTTAGCCCTAAAAAAAATATAATCGACTAATTATAAGTACTTTACAGGCTTTTTTCAAGAATCCTGTAACCTTATCTGATTTCATGGCGTAAAAGAACTCGAAATACGATTCGAAAATTCTAATACCTCTATACCATGAAACTTCAAAAGTTTTACACCCTCGCAGCCGCTGCCATCTTCATGGGAGCGATTTCTGCCCAAGCCCAAACAGCAGCATTGAATGCGACTGCTGGTCCTTTTGATAACCTCAAACACGACTGTGTTGCGAAAGCTCAGACCGGATCTGAAGTTCTTTTGCTCAACCAAGGCGATGTTGTTGTTCAATCTTTCAATGCATGCGCATCGGGTGTCGTCACCAAGGCTTACGCCATCGTGAAGCAGTCCAGCAACCAAGGCAAGATCGAAGTGATGATTGAAGATCTTCGCGGAAACATCTTGGATCGCGCCAAATTAACTGTGCGAGAAGGATTCAATGGCCTGGTGACTTCAAAGCTTACTGCTGAAGTAAACAAAGGCGAGCGATACAACCTTAAAATTCGTGCGATTTCAACGGACATCGTGATCGAAGGTCGTTACAACACAGATGAGAAAAACGACTTGTACTTAAACGGTTGGAAGTTGGACGGCAACATTTCTACTGCAGTCGGCATCCAAGAGGTCCGCGCTACAACAGAAGCCCTGCAATCTAACCGTAACCCATACAGCAACGATGCTATTGATGCACGAGCTACTGAGTTCGGAGCGACATTCTCTGTGTATCCAAACCCATTTGTCGACCAGGTTTCAGTCACTTTTAAGAAGGATTTGAAAGGAGAAACACAAATTATCTTGATGGACCTCGCTGGCAACATGTTGCACCGTGAAGTTCGATTGAATCCTGTTGTTGGCCAGAAGGTGAATATCACCCCAACATACAACTTGAACCCAGGTGCCTATGCCTTGCGCATCTTGAATGACAACCGCGTGTTTAATCAGACGATTATGAAGCACTGATTCCTCACGAAATATTCACATAAAAAAGGCCACCCATCTGGGTGGCCTTTTTTCATTTACACAACGGTGCATTGGTCAAATCTGCCGCTCTGGTTTCAACAAATCCAGAACCGTTTTTACCGGGGCAAATGTTGTGTTTGGCATTTCCACAAACCGGGTGAGCCAATGCGCCATTCCGCCATTCCAAAGTCCCGGACGCTCTAAAATTCGAATCGACTTTCCATTCCATGTCTTTTTTGCCGTGAAGAACATATTCTGATCCGCAAAATCACTTAAGTCATACGCACCTTCTCCATTCGGCTTTTGAACGCTACAAATAAGGTCAACCGGATTGAAATGCGACCCCTTTCCTTTCATTTGATCAGGGAGTTCTGCGGACTCGACAATTCCCGGTGAGATCCGTCCGTTCGCTTGCTTGACCCAGAATGGCCCACCACCAGGCTCTCCTGTATTTCGCACCATTCCCGCGACCCGCAGCGGACGGTCGAGCGCTTGCAAACATGAAGCGACATCTGTCGCATGTTCATGGACATTTTTATCGAATGCCGTTAACCAATCGATGGCATTTTGAACTGCGTTCGATTGGCCGGACTTCAAGGCCTCCATTTGCGCGTTGCGCTCATCCGTTAGTCGAGCACACTCTCCCATCAAAATGGCCTGCTCTTCATTGCGCGCAGCCATTCGAGATGCAGGGACGACATTGTCAATGTTGCGCACACAAATAAAATCCCCATCCACCCTGTTAAGGTTTTGCAACAACGCTCCATGTCCGCCCGGACGGAACAACAAGCCCCCGTGGGGCTGGCGCACCAGTTCCTGCTTTGCCAAATCCCACGCGACCGTATCGGTGGAGGGATGCTGGACAGAAGTCGTTATGCTTCGGTGATTTGTAGCATCCAAGATCGATTGGATTTCTTCTTGAAAAGGTCCTGGAACCGTGAAGTGCAATGCAGCATTGCCCATTAATTGTCGCCATTCCGAGACATGTTCTTGAAATGAATTTCGTGCGCCTCCTTCTTCCGTTTGATGGAAAGGAATCAGTCCTTTTGGCAGTCGGGCCCAGCCTCTCTCTTCGTGCAACATCCAAACGGCTGCTTGCGCTGGTCGCTCGGACGCTGGCAAATCCGTCAATTGTTGTTTTTGATCAACTGACCAAAACGGAAAACGGGGAGCCTCCGATTGCAATTGCGCTTCAATTGCCGCTTCGCGCGGCTCTCGTATTCCTGCAAACATCCGAGAAGCTGCCCCAGAAGCAGGAACAAATCGCACCCATTTCGCTCCATTCTCCATAGAGCGCGTCAATGCTCTTCTCGCTGTAATGCGCTCCTCAGGATCCAATGCATCGATTCCGTGCCCTAATTCACACGCGGAAACGGCTGCAGCGGGTTGACAACCCAAAGCCAACTGTTCCCGTTGAATTTCAACAGATTCCGAGGTCCACCCTCGTGACGTCAGGGCACCGGAATCCGCGGCATGCTTGTCTCGATACATGGGGTAAAAATACACCCCAAAGCCTGGACTACGTCAAGCTAAATGCTCAAGCGTACTCCGTCACAACACTTCGTAATTTTCCGCAAAGTTGATCCTTTTCGCGCCGGCTCATAGCGTGCACATCGGCTTCATCCAGTGCATTGAGCAATTCAATCGACGGGTGCTCTTGCATGAGTCGAAAACTGGACATCAATCTGAGGGAGGTTCCATACAGCCCGTTCCAATCATCCGCTTGCAACTGGGACTCAAACCGATCAATGATCAGCGGTGTATGGACCACAAAATGATCCACTAAATCTGCTACAAGGGAAGAATTTCCTTGCATCATTGAAGATAAGTGCGCGTGTGTAAGGGCATTAACCATGACCATTCTACGTGAAAATCGACGCGCAGGTTGCGTCTCCCAATCTTTTCTCAGGTGATGTAACTTTGTTGTATGGCGAAACAAAAAGTAGTGGTGACTGGAGGGGCTGGATACATTGGATCACACACGGTTGTGGCGTTGCATGCCGCGGGCTTCAGTCCCGTCATATTCGACAACTTCTCGAATTCGAAACCGGAGGTGCTTGATGGAATCGCACGCATCATTGGTGAAAAACCTCAGCTTTTTGAGGTGGATTGCAGGTCCAAGGCGAAACTGACCCATGCGATTGAGACTTGCGCTTCTGATGGGCAAATCGCTGGAGTTATTCATTTTGCAGCCTTCAAGGCTGTGGGAGAGAGCACGGAAAGACCGTTGGATTACTTTGACAACAACATCGGATCCACCGTTTCATTGCTCGAAGCAATGACCGCTGCAGGTGTCTCCAACCTCGTATTCTCAAGCAGTTGCACTGTTTACGGACAACCGGATGCAATCCCGGTGGACGAGCACGCGCCCATTTTACCGGCAGAGTCTCCTTATGGCTATACGAAACAGGCGTGCGAAAGGCTGATCACAGATGCTTTCAACAGCAGCATGCCCCTATCCGCCTGCTTGCTAAGGTATTTCAATCCGATTGGAGCCCATCCATCTGCCGCAATCGGAGAATTGCCGTTGGGGCATCCCAACAATCTCGTTCCTTACCTGACGCAAGCAACTGCAGGAACACGCGGCCCGCTCACGGTATTTGGCAACGACTACCCTACGGAAGACGGCACATGCATCCGCGACTACATCCACGTCATGGATCTTGCACGGGCCCACGTCGCCTCCATCCATTGGCTGCAGTCCAATCCAGCATCTTGTGAAGCCTTTAACCTTGGAACGGGCGAAGGAAAGAGCGTCAGTCAAGTCATTGCCGCCTTTGAAAAAGCCAATGGCATCGCAGTTCCTTACTCATTTGGCCCCCGGCGTGCAGGTGACGTTACGGCTATTTTCGCAAACGCTGGAAAAGCCGAACGCGCATTGGGATGGAAATGCGAATTGAGCTTGGAAGAAGCTTTGCGCGATGCTTGGAAATGGCAGCAAAAGCTAACCGAAGGCTGAGCTTTAACGCTACTTAAGCCCCCAATCCGAGCACGACCGAAAGGTAGCAAACCGTGAAGCCAAGCAGGTAGCCACAGTAAACTTCCACGTGCCGGTGCACCGCCAATTCGATACGGGCAAAACCTACGATTCCCGCGATGAGCAGAAGAATTGCGTTGAGCTCCCAATTGGGAATCAATTGCAAGGCCTGCAAGCCCATGATGCTCCCCAGCGCTCCCCCCTGCCCCAGCATGTGCATGCTGATTTTGAACCAACGCGTAATGACTAGTGCAATGGCCAGTGATGCCATCAAACCCATCCACATGTCCAAGTAAACAAATGGAACATACAAGGCTGGGCTGGTAATCAGCAAAATATAGGTAAGTACGAAGTAGGCCAAAACAATCAAAAAAGGCAAGGTGCGTTCGCCACGTGACCGAATCTCCAAATCACTCAAATGCCCGCGACGGTATAGCAGGTAAAGAGAGAGCGCTGGGGCCACTGTATTGACCAAAACCACCACCAACATGTACACAAACACGTGCGGCATGGAGTGCAGGTAGCCGTCTGATAAAAACAGCAAAACCAATGTCACCGTGGGCATGACAAAAGGGTGAAACACCGTGGACACGAAGCGGGCCCAAAAGGGTAAGGTCTCAACTTTGGCGGTGCTCATCCCAGTTCTTTTCGCAGACGCGCCACCGGCAATCCGAGCTGTTCCCGGTATTTGGCTACCGTTCGACGGGCGATATTGTACCCCTTATCATTGAGCACCTTGCTCAATTTCTCATCGGAGAGCGGCTTGCGCTTGTCCTCAGATTCAATCGCCTCCTCGAGGATTTTTTTCACTTCCCGCGAGCTCACTTCTTCGCCCGTTTCCGTCGTCAAACTTTCGCTAAAGAAGGACTTCAATAGAAAGGTTCCGTAAGGCGTCTGAACATACTTGCTGTTGGCGACCCTGGAAACCGTGCTGATGTCCATCTTCACCTCATCGGCAATGTCCTTCAAAATCATAGGGCGAAGATCAGTCTCGTCACCGGACATGAAATACGCCTGTTGTCGGTCCACAATGGCTTGCATCGTAATGGTCAAAGTGCGCTGCCTCTGAACAACCGCATCCACAAACCATTTGGCCGCATCCACTTTCTGCTTGACAAAAGCCAATGCATCCTTCTGTTGCACATTCGTCTTGGCCCCACTTGCATATGTGGCCATCATCTCCTTGTACATTGGAGAAATTCGCAATTCTGGAGCATTGCGCTGATTCAATTGCAACCGCAATTCGTTGTCTTCGATGGACAAGAGAAAGTCCGGCACAATCTGCACCGCTGAACCCCGGCTGGATTCCGATCCGGAATTGCCTGGTTTTGGGTTGAGCTGCGTTATTTCATCCAAAGCATCCCGCAATGACTCTTCATCTATGTCTAATTTCTTCTGAATGCGGGAATAATGTTTTTTGGAAAATGACTCAAAGTGATGTTCGAGGATTTCAAGGCCCAACCGCTGGGAAAGGCGGCGAACCAACTTCGAACCTGAATCATTTTCAAATTTTCGGCGCAACTGCAATACCAGGCATTCCTGCAAATTTCGGGCGCCCACTCCTGCAGGGTCCAATTGTTGAATCACAGCCAGCGCTTCCTCCAGAGCCTCACGCTCCACAGAAATCCCTTCGGTGAAAGCCAAATCATTTACGATGCTTTCCAAGTCCCGCCTCAGGTAACCCGCCTCATCCAAATTTCCAATAATGTGCTCAGATAAATACCTGACATCGGGGGAAATGTCCAACAAGCCCAACTGGTCCCGCAACCGCTCAAAAAAAGTTGCCCCACCCGAAAAAGGAACGGTCTTGTCTTCAATGTCCGCTCCGTGATTTTGAGCACTCAATCGGTAATCCGGCGTCTCATCATCCAGGTATTCGTCAAAATCGAATTCATCCAACGCCTCACTCCCCTCGTCATCCGCAACCTCCTTTGCCTCGTCCTCCCATTCTTCCTTTTCCTGCCCTTCTTCCAACGCTGGGTTGGCCTCCAATTCCTCCTTGATTCTAACCTCCAACTCAGTGGTCGGAAGTTGAAGCAACTTCATCAACTGAATCTGCTGAGGAGATAGCTTTTGAAGCAGTTTCTGTTGAAGGGACTGTTTGAGCATGGCTCGGTTGAATTAAAACGCTGCGTTTTGAGGGGTTCTTGGAAATGGAATAACGTCTCGGATGTTGGTCATTCCAGTCACATACATTACCAACCTTTCAAAACCCATGCCAAATCCTGCGTGCTTGGCCGATCCAAAACGACGTGTATCCAAGTACCACCAAACATGTTCTTCGGGAATATTGAATTCGGCGCATTTCTCCTTCAGGCGATCCAAGCGCTCTTCCCGCTGGCTACCACCAATGATCTCGCCGATTCCAGGAACCAAAACATCCATCGCTGCAACGGTTTTCCCATCTTCATTTTGACGCATGTAAAATGCCTTGATGCCTGCTGGGTAGTCTGTGATAATCACCGGGCCATTGAAGTGCTTCTCGACCAACCAGCGCTCATGTTCACTCTGCAAATCAACTCCCCATTCAACGGGGTACTTGAATTTCTTCTTCTTGTATGGCTTGGATCGCTGCAAGAGTTCAATTGCTTCTGTGTAAGTCACATGCTGAAAAGGCGCGTCCACCACGGCTTGCAATCGCTCCCGCAAGGGTGCTTCATGGCGTTGGTCCTGGGGCAGGGATTTTTCGGATTGCGCTTCTCGGTTTTCCAAAAAGGCCAAATCTTCGTCGCACCGATCAAGAACATCCTTCAAAACGAACTTGAGGCAATTTTCAGCCAAATCCATGTTGTCTTTCAAATCCGCAAAAGCGACCTCTGGCTCAATCATCCAAAACTCCGCTAAGTGCCGAGAAGTGTTGGAATTCTCTGCCCGGAAGGTGGGCCCGAATGTATAGACTTGGCCCAGCGCCATGGCGCCCAATTCCGCTTCCAATTGTCCGCTCACCGTCAAGTTTGAGGGCTTCGCAAAGAAGTCTTGCTCAAAGTCCACTTCTCCTGCATCTGTCTTGGGCACATTGTTCAGGTCCAGCGTTGTCACCTGAAACATTTCGCCCGCGCCTTCGGCATCGCTGCCCGTGATGATCGGAGTGTGCATTTGGAAAAAACCTCCTTCTGTGAAAAAGCGATGAACCGCAAAGTTCAAGGCGTGCCGGACCCGAAACACCGCACCAAACGTGCTCGTCCGGAACCGCAAATGAGCCTTCTCTCTCAAAAACTCCAAGCTATGGCGCTTCATTTGAATTGGAAATTCTTCCGGATCTGCATCGCCCAGCACTTCGATATTTGCCACCTTCAACTCGGTCAATTGCCCGCCTCCCTGGCTGGCTTCAATCACGCCTTCTGCTTGGATAGCGGCACCTGTATTCAATCGTTTCTTGACGTCATCAGGTGTTCCATCCCGATCGATCACCAACTGCAAATTGCCAACGCATGAGCCGTCGTTTAAGGCGATGAACTGATCGTTGCGAAAGGTTCGCACCCATCCTTGCACCAAAACATTTTTTCCGATTTGCGCTTCGTCACGCAGGTTTACAATCCTTTCTCGTTGCATGGTTCCTCTGATCTGATAGGTTTTTTCCTATTACAAAGAAACGGCATGGAATGCGCAACCGGCATAGGGCACAACCCAGAAATCAACATTTGGTTCTGAATCAATCAGAAGTAGACTCCACCTTGCCGTCCCGAAGGCGAATCACACGGTGTGCGAATGCGGCAATATCCTCTTCATGCGTCACCAAAATCACGGTATTCCCTGCCGCTTGAATCTCTCCAAAAAGGGCCATGATTTCCAAGGAAGTAGCCGTATCCAAATTTCCGGTAGGCTCGTCCGCGAGAATGATTGAAGGCCGATTCACTAGCGCCCGGGCAACAGCAACTCGCTGCCTTTGCCCACCGCTTAATTCATTGGGCTTGTGCTCCATACGGTCACCAAGTCCTACGGTGCGAAGTACTTCTGCAGCCCTTTCCAAGCGCTCTTCTTTGCTGAAACCCGCGTAAATGAGAGGCAGCGCAACGTTCTCCAGAGCGGTGTACCGCGGCAATAAATTGAATGTTTGAAAGACAAAACCTATTTCCCTGTTCCGAATCTCTGCCAAGGCATCTTCCTCCAACTGCGCGACATTCTGTTGATTCAAATGATAGGTTCCCGCGGTTGGTGAATCCAAGCAGCCCAACACATTCATCAAGGTGGACTTTCCACTTCCTGAAGGCCCCATCAATGCGACATACTCGTTTTGACCGATGCTCAAGTCCAAGCCATCCAGCGCGTGCACATCCTGTGAACCGACGTGATACGTCTTGCGCAACCCTTCAATGGAAATCAATGTTTTCACAAGGCAAAGGTAGAGCGGGATATTCAACTCTGGGTGTTGAGTAAATTCGAATTTCCGTGCAACACTGCATCTGTCCCTATGTATGTTTGAATGAATCCTTATCTGCACCGTATGTATAAGCACAGCCTCTCAACAATCGCCTTGCTACTCCTCAGCACTCTATGCTCTGGCCAAGTGGATATTGATTCGGATTTCAGCATCGAACAGTACGTGAATGAAATTTTGTTAGGAGAGGGTGTGGAGGCGTTCAACATCTCTTACACAGGAGGTGCAAGTCAGTTGGGTTTCATGACAGGCGGTGAAGGACAGCTGCAGATCCCAAGTGGGCTTGTGCTGAGCAGCGATGTCGCGGACAACATCTCTTGCCCTCCCGTTTTCAATGGATGCACCGATTGCCTGGGACCCGGATTCAATGACCCCGACTTGCTTACAATCGCAAACTCAGTGCCTCCATTGATCGGCCAATCTTTCTCGGTAAGCTCTGTGAATGACGGCTGTGTGCTCGAGTTTGACTTCACTGCCGGTGGAGACTCCATCAGTTTCAATTACGTTTTCGGGTCTGACGAATACGAAACGTGGATCAACACACAATACAACGATGTATTTGCATTTTTCTTGAGTGGACCCGGTATTTCAGGGGAATTTACCAGCCCTGCAGGATTTCCAGATGGCGCCATTAACATTGCGGGCGTGCCTAATTCTGACCCGTATTTGCCCATCACCATTTCCAGCGTGAATTCAGGCACCAACTCAGCGTATTACATCAATAACCAATCGGAACAGGACCTTTGCATCCTCGGCTACACTCAATCGTTCACGGCAGAGGCCTCAGTGCAGTGCGGTGAAACCTACCACATCAAACTCGCCATTGCCGATGGAAGCGATACCGCTTTGGAATCCATTGTCATCTTGGAGGAGGGCTCATTTAGTTCCAATGCGTTCGACCTCACTGCAAGTGCCTCCATTTCTGGAAACATCATTTTTGGCGGTGACACGACGGTTGTTGAATCTTGTAACGATGCCATTTTTCAGGTTGTGCGTCCGGATGCAAGCGTCGAAGACACCCTGCTCATCACCATCGGAGGTACCGCTACCAACGGGACAGATTACGAAGAAATTGATCCGGAAGTCATCATGGAAGTCGGCGCGTACACCGTGGACATACCGCTCAACGTAAATGCTGATGCCGAAGCGGAAGGAACGGAAACCGTCATCATCTCCTACCTCTACGTCAACCTCTGTGGTGACAGCATTTACAGGGAATCCACCTTGCTCATTGAAGACTTCGAACCCACCGAATTGGACTATGCCAATCCCGTTGGAATCTGCAACGGTGAGGCCGTGCTCGAAGTCACACCCATTTCAGGGTATGGACCCTATCTCTATGAATGGAATACGGGGGCTGCGGATACGTTGTCTGTGAATGTCGTTCAAACGGAGACCCCAGGCGCAGCGATTGTTACCGTGACGGATGTTTGCGGGAATGAGGTTGATGCCACCCTTATGTATACGTTACCGCCTGAATTGATTGTCTATGCAGAACAAGTAAACGTGCCTTTGTGCGCTGGAGATGACATTCTTCTTGAGTCAGGAATATCGACTGGAGCTGGCCCCTTCAGCTATAACTGGTCGAGCGGTGGAAACGATGAAACAGAAACAGTCAATATCGAATCAGGCCAGACGGTGACTTTGACCGTGACCGATGCATGCGGTGTTCAAGACGAATTCGATGTAGATGTTGAAGTTCCTGTTTACGATCCCATTACCGGAAATGACGTCGAACTTTGTTTGGGCATTCAAGGCGATTTGAATCTGGAAGGTGGAACGGGCCAGTACAATATCGCCGGGAACTGGGAAGGCAACTACACCTTTTATGCTTGGCAATACTACAATTATAACGAGCAAGGCTATCCGCAAGATTCGCTCTGGGTCGCAGTGGATGCGGCGCTTGATACGTTGGTTAGCTTCATAGGTCCATCGGGCAATTTCCAAGCCTCTTTGCAACAAAACAGCATGGAAGTAACGGTGGTGGACCTTTGTGGTTTGCAAGCCACATTTGGCATTGACGTAATCGCCTGTGACACCGAAATTCCCAATGTCTTCTCGCCCAATAATGACGGCATGAATGACTTTTTCCGCATCCCGGGAATTGAAGGATTTCCGAACTCGCGCTTGGAGATTTACAACCGTTGGGGTACTGTTATTTTCCAGGATGAGGATTACAAAGGCGGCTGGGATGGTCGCCTCAATGGAACGCCCGTATCGGACGGCTCCTACTTTTACATTCTCTATCGATCGGACGGCGAACGATACCACGGCGCACTGAACGTCATGCGTCAGCGACGTTGATGCGCCAATCCCTCGTGACGAGCATCGCACTTTTGATGCTTGCGAACGCCGCTGAATGCTCCTTAGCCCAGCGATTGGTCACCCATGAAGAATTGGTTTATGCGGGACCTTCGTTAGGAATTATGTCCAAACAAATTGGAGCAAGCTCCATCAGTATTTTGGAACATGACTTGGGGGATTTAAACAGTGACGGATCCGATGAATTTGTTGCCGCCGTTGAAACATCCAAAAACATCGACGGTGCTCGAGAACGGCTGGTCGTCATTTTCCAAAAACAACAGGGGAAGTGGGTGCTTTGGAAATTTTCAGATGCTCCGATTTTAAACAGCGAAGAAGGTGGCGCTCTTGGCGATCCATTCGACGACATCGCGATTCAGGACCAAATGCTCTTCATTTCACATTACGGTGGCAGCAATTGGCGGTGGTCCATGGAAGATGGGTATCGCTTTGATGGAGAGGATGTCATTCTCAGCGAGCATCGGTCCTATTGGGGTTCATTTTGCGATGAGAAAGTAGAATGGGAAATCGATCTCGCCAAAGGCATCGCACATTGCACGTCAGCACGAGAAGAATGCCCGGAAGGATTCGGCAACAATGGCCATGTGGACAGCATTCCAATGATGGAAGCCTTCGAAATTCCAAACACCATCAAAATCAGGTTTGAACATCGAAATGATAGCACCATTCGATTCGTATCACCGAAACACGGATTGGAAACTTCGCTCTGACGCATTCACCAGAACAAAGGGCATTGAAAAAGCCCACTCAAATGAGCAGGCTTTTCAACGATGTGTGGGCGATGAGAGACTCGAACTCCCGACCCCCTCGGTGTAAACGAGGTGCTCTAAACCAACTGAGCTAATCGCCCTTACGGGGCGTCAAAGATAAATCAAAATAAACATCCTCGACACGCTTATTTTTGACAAAATGAAAAATGTGTTCCTCCATCGAATCAAGAGTTGGCTCAATTGGCGAATGCACTCCGTTTCTTGGAGAAGCATCCACAGCCCATGGCTGTTTTCATTGCTTCAAACCATGCGAGGAGCGGCGATCTCTTGGCCAGAGATTGAGCAGGAACGCAGTCGATTGCTGCACGATCAGAATGACGTGCCACCGCTCGACCTCGGAGCTGGTTCACAATCCAAGGCGCGAACCGTGGCTGAAATCGCCCAAAATGCGCTCAAGCGGCCGCGTCATGCACGGGCACTTGCAGGCCTCGCACGTCACATGGATGCTGTGGGAGTGCTCGAACTGGGCACCTGCCTCGGAATTACCACCGCTTACCTCGGCAAACATGCCGCATCCGTGACCACGATTGAAGGCAATCCAGCGCTCGCAAAGCATTCAGAAGACGTCTGGCAGCGTCTGAATGTTCAGAATGTGACCAGCATCGTAGGCAATTTCGATGATGTGCTCCCCTCCCTCCCCCCTCAGCAATACGACTTGGTCTTCATCGATGGAAACCACCGAGGATCAGCACTCCTCCAATACGTAAACGAATTAGCGCCCTATCTCACGGAAAAAGGCGTCATTGTTTGCGACGACATCCATTGGTCGCGGGACATGGAATCAGCATGGGACGAATTGATCCAAGAAAATCGTTGGAGCTTGCGGGTTGACTTCTATGAATGGGGACTCCTCACGGCAAATCCAAGCTTGGCAAGAGAATTCCACTGCATTCGCTTCTAAATACTTCCAAGAGTTAAAGGGTTGAATTAGCTTTGCACCCATGAGAAAAAAACGCTCGAGCATGGGAAAAAGGGGATGGCTCACGGCATCGCTTGGCTCCTATATTCTCCTCCAGTTTCTCTGGTGGGCGAGTCTTCTCGTCCAGCAACAGCGCCAGATTTTTGAATTGAACGATGCAACCGACGAAAAGCTGAATCAAGCGATCCGCATGATCATTGGTGAAGGATTGGTGTTTTTTGGGCTCTTGAGTCTTGGGTTTATTGTGATTTGGCGGAGCATCAAACGCGAAATGGAACAAGCTCAGAAAGAACGTCACTTTCTATTGGCCGTAACCCACGAACTAAAGACGCCCATTGCAGGAAGCCAAATCGCCATTGACTCGCTGAAAAAGCACGAATGGGATAAACAAACGAAAAAGCTCCTGCTTGATGACGCACAAGCGGGTTTGACGCGACTGGAGCAACGGGTAGAAAACATCCTCCAGAACAACCGGCTGATCTCTGGCAAAGAGATGACAAAGGTTATATTCGACGCAGAAGAAACGGTCACGCGGGTGATGCATCGCCATCAGGTGGGCCCTTATCAAGATCGTATCATTGAATTGATAAATGATTGCGATGCCCATGCACAATTGGAAGGAGATGCGGATGCATTGGCACTGGCTTGGGGAAATCTGCTTGAGAATGCGTTGAAGTATAGCCCTTCTTCAGAGCCCGTATCCATCGTCCTTTCGGAAAGTGAAGGGGGGCTTTCTGTTGTTTTTGATGACGGAGGAAGCGGTATTCCCTTGGGTCAGCGAGAAAATGTCCTGCGAAAGTTCGAGCGCCTGGAAGATTCAGAGACCTCAGGAACTGGATTGGGGCTCTACCTCGCCGATCAAATATTGAAAATGCACAAGGGCAAACTGCACATTGAATCGAACGAACGCGGAGGCTCACGAATCGCAACCTGGATTCCAAAATCCAATTGAAACCCATGAAGAAAGACCAAAAATGCGCGTTG
>JADHRK010000131.1 GCA_016777435.1 Flavobacteriales bacterium | reverse complement strand
CTTCGAATTCAGTGGAATCGAAGCGGGTCCATCTGGCTCAGAATCAGACCTTTTGGGAGATTGGAGAGGTGGCTACATCGCTTTGGGAATCCAATGGCGCCAATCATCGCGTTCCAAATGGATGCCTCGTGCTGAAGATTTCAACGGGTTATTCATGAAATGAAAAAAGTGTTCGCTCAGGTTGTAGCTTGAGCCTCATGTCGATTTTAATCAGTTTTGTTGGGATGTTCGTGTTGATTGGTTTGGCGGTACTCGCCTCTAAAAATCGTCAATCCATCCGTCTGCGAACGGTGCTTGGAGCTTTCGCTATTCAGCTATTCTTTGGAGCCTTTGTTCTCTATTTTCCAGCGGGTAAATCTGTTTTATTGGCCATCTCCACGGGCGTTCAGCGCGTGATTGATTATGGAAATGATGGCATCACGTTCATTTTTGGAGGATTAAATTCCGACCGCATGTTCGAACTCTTTGATGGCTCGGGTTTTGTTTTTGCGGTGCGCGTGCTCCCGGTTATTGTGTTTTTCTCATCCCTCATAGCGGTGCTCTATCATCTGGGCATTATGCAATGGATCATCAATCTGATGGGAGGGGGGTTGAGAAGAGTTCTCCAAACGTCTCGAGCTGAGAGTCTTTCGGCCACAGCCAATATTTTTGTGGGCCAAACAGAGGCTCCGCTTGTCGTGCGCCCTTACATCCAGCGGATGACACAATCCGAATTGTTTGCCGTGATGGTCGGCGGATTGGCTTCTGTCGCGGGTTCTGTATTGGCGGGATACGCTTCCCTTGGGGTACCGCTCGAATACTTGATTGCTGCCTCGTTCATGGCGGCCCCGGGCGGATTGATGTTCGCCAAGCTGATCATGCCGGAGACGGAACAACCGAATGAGGATTTATCCGCTGCTGAGCGCGATGAGCACAATGACGATAAACCAGTCAACGTGATTGATGCGGCGGCAAGTGGTGCCGCTTCTGGTTTGAAATTGGCCATGAATGTGGGGGCGATGTTACTCGCTTTTGTAGGATTAATTGCACTCGTCAATGGTTTGTTCGGTGGAGTTGGAGGGTGGTTTGGTTTTCCTGAACTGACGCTAGAAATGATTTTGGGGTACCTCTTCGCCCCCTTGGCATTCATCATAGGTGTTCCATGGAGCGATGCATTGATAGCGGGTTCGTTTATCGGCCAAAAATTGGTCGTGAATGAGTTCGTTGCATATCTGAATTTTGCTCCATACTTGAGCGAAGCAGCGCCGGTAATCATCTCTGAAAAGACCAAGGCGATTATTTCGTTTGCACTGTGTGGATTTGCCAACTTGTCTTCCATTGCCATTTTGCTGGGTGGACTGGGGTCTTTGGCTCCCAGCAGACGCTCCGACATCGCGCGTTTTGGATTGAAAGCGGTGCTGGCAGCGACGCTTTCCAATCTGATGTCAGCGACCATTGCAGGCTTATTTCTGTCGCTTTGATTTCAATCTTTGCTCTCAACGAATTCTGCACCCCGTATGCTCATTCCCGAAATCATACAGAAAAAGCGTGATGGCCTTGCGCTATCCACGCAAGACATTCGCCAGTTTATCCAAGGGGTTACCTCACATGAAGTGACGGATGCGCAAATAGCGGCATTTTCGATGGCCGCATTTTTCCAAGATTTCAATACCCAGGAACGCACAGATTTGACGTTGTCCATGAGGGATTCAGGCCAAGTACTGGATTGGAGCAAGGAGGCACTGAATGGTCCAATACTGGATAAGCATTCGACAGGAGGTGTTGGCGATACGGTTTCCTTCCTGTTGGCTCCTTTGCTCGCTGCATGCGGCGGATTTGTTCCCATGATCGCGGGCCGCGGCTTGGCGCACACAGGCGGGACAATCGATAAGCTGGAGTCCATTCCTGGATACAACACGGGGCATCATAGCGCGCATTTTAAGCGGGTGGTTGCAGAAACGGGATTTGCGATTGTGGGTCAGACATCAGATTTGGCTCCTGCCGATCAACGGATGTATGCGACGCGAGACGTAACAGCTACCGTGGAACAATATGGCCTGATTACAGCGAGTATTTTGTCCAAGAAACTAGCCGCGGGCCTGCAAAGTTTGGTCATGGATATTAAGGTCGGAACCGGAGCGTTCATGTCCAATTCAGCCGTCGCATGGGAGCTTGCCGAATCGTTGTGTTCGGTCGGAACTGCTGCGGGAATGCCAACCACAGCGCTGCTCACCGATATGAATCAACCTTTGGCGAATACTGCCGGCAATGCCCTTGAGGTGTTGGAGGCTATTTCATTCTTAAAGGGTGAACGGGACTCGGAAAGATTGCGGGAAGTGACATGGGCCTTGGCTGTCCAAAATCTGTTGCTTTCGGGACTCAGTAGGAATGAGTCGGAAGCAAGGGTCGCGTTGGACGATGCCCATCGCTCTGGACGGGCAGCTGAAATTTTTGAGCGTTCGGTTCATGGAATGGGAGGTCCAGTGGATACGCTAAGCTCTTTCGAAAAGACATGCCCAGAGGCTCATATTGTCCGGCCGCTTTTTCCGCCCGCGGATTGGGCCGGTCAAACGGTCTTGCGCATGGACACCCGTCAATTGGGCTTGGCCGTTGTTGCGCTCGGTGGAGGCAGAACATTTGCGGGTCAGACCATTGATCATGCCGTGGGTTGCTCGGACTGGATTCGGCCGGGTGAGACCTGTATGAAGGATCGTCCGCTCGCTGTCATTCACGCCCGGGATGAAGCTGGATTTGCCGCCGCCGCCGCACGAGTCACGGAAGCAATTCAGGTCGGTGCATCGTCTGAATTTGCGTCGTCAGATGGTGTCATCAAACAATTCAAAGTACCACGGTCACATGGTTAAAGTCAAGGTTTTTGATTCAACGGAAGCTCGGAATTCAAAGCGCGTGCCTTTGGAGGCTCCGAAGACCGATGCGCGCGCATTTTATGATGTTGTTGAATCCCGAAGAAGCATTCGGATCTACACGGATGAGCCAGTCCCTGAAGCGGTAATGCGCCGTGCGATGGACGCGGCATTGCTCGCTCCGAGCTCTTCGAATCTGCAGGTATGGGAAATCCACTGGGTGCGAACCGCGGAAAAGAAGGCAAAACTGGCAGAGCACTGTTTGGGTCAACCTGCGGCGGTGACTGCACAAGAGATTGTCGTTTTCGTGGCCCGTCCGGATCGATGGCGAGAAAACAATGAGCACATGCTTAGCATGCTCAAGGCCAATCCAAAGTCACCCGCCAAGGCGCTGCAGTATTTTGGTACAATCACCAAACTGGTTTACAATCAAGGGCCTTTCGGAATTTTTCGCCCTTTCAAATACCTCTGGCTGACTTTCCGGGGATTGAAAAAGCCTACGCCGCGCGAGCCGATTCATTTGGGACAAATGGCGACATGGGCCCACAAGTCGACGGCGTTAGCCGCTCAAAACTTCATGCTCGCCGTGCGTGCCGAAGGGTTCGATTCTTGCCCCATGGAAGGATTGGATTCCAAGCGAGTCAAGGCGCTATTGGGATTGCCACGAGCCGCAGGTATTAACATGGCGATTTCCGTTGGGAAACGAGCCGAAGGTGGGATTTATGGCCCTCGCTTTCGATTTGATTCGAGCAGGGCCATTCACGAACATTAAAATGGTACTGGAATGGAATGGATTGAGCTGATTTCAACGCTGTTAATGCTCGTCGCGCTTGAGGCCGTTTTGGGCATTGATAACTTACTTTACATTGCGATTGAGTCTGGCCGTGTGGACATACAGGACCGCAAACGCGTTCAGCGGATTGGTATCATCGGTGCAGTGGTGATGCGGCTGGTTCTATTGATGGTTTTGGTTCAATTGATCGCACTGTTTCAAGCCTCTGTCTTCTCAATCGATTGGGATCCGGTCATTTCAGGTGAGTTCAATGGCCACAGCCTCATCGCCATGTTCGGCGGGGCATTCATTGTTTACACCGCCATCAAAGAGGTTTGGCACATGTTGGCCGGTGATTTGCACGATTCCGCAGCTGCGGGTGCTAAGAAGAAAGCCGGTGCTGCAATTGCAGCCATCATCTTGATGAATGTCGTTTTTTCATTTGACTCTGTTCTCACTGCCATCGCATTGACCGAATCCATGCCCGTGATGATTGCGAGCATTGTGATCAGTGGCATCGTGATGCTGGCTTTGGCGAACCGAGTCGCCGCCTTCTTGCAAAAAAACCGAGCCTATGAGGTGCTCGGTTTATTCATTCTCTTATTGGTCGGAATTATGCTGCTCTCAGAAGGAGGGCACCTAGCAAATCTCACCCTTTTTGGAGGAGAAGTGCATGCCTTGAATAAGACCACGTTTTATTTCTCCGTGACTGTTTTGATTCTGGTTGACCTGGTACAATCGCGGTATCAAAGACGATTGCTCAACAAGACTTGACCGCTTTCAATCAATCCGTTTGTTGGCCTTCTCCACCGCTATGGCCATACCCATCTTGATGGACAGCGGTCACTGCGCGACCTGAGGGATCCACGACATTTTTTAAACTGTCACTCCATTCGAGGGCTTTTTCTGTGCTGCATGCTACGGACTTGCCGCCAGGCACACAGTTGGCTGCTGCTGAGCTAGGGTAGTGCTTTTCGAAGAGTGTCCGATAGAAGTAGCCTTCTTTGGTGTCGGGTGTGTTGATCGGGAAACGCACTGCTGCGCGTGCAAGCTCCTCATCACTTACTTTGGCATCCGCATGGTCTTTCAGGCCATCGATCCAACCGTAGCCTACACCGTCCGAAAATTGCTCTTTTTGACGCCAAAGGATTTCATCGGGGATGATGCCGTCAAAGGCTTCCCGCAAAATGTGCTTTTCGATCTTTCCGTTCCCCCCCATCTTTGCTGTTGGATCCATGTCCATGGCATAGTTGAAGAATGGCTTGTGCAAAAATGGCACCCGCGTTTCGATTCCCCATGCCATCATGGATTTGTTGGCCCGCGAACAATCATACTTGTTCAGCGCCAAAACTTTACGGATCGTTTCTTCGTGAAATTCCTTAGCGTCGGGCG
>JADHRK010000130.1 GCA_016777435.1 Flavobacteriales bacterium | reverse complement strand
CGACACACTGCTTGTGAATGTCTTTCATGATGGTCAGCAGTCGTTGGTCAACCTCTTCACTTGACCAGCTCAATCGTAAGCTGTTCTGTGACATTTCGAGTCCACTGGTGGCTACACCGCCCGCATTCGATGCTTTTCCTGGGGCGAAGAGGACTTTCGCTTCATGAAATGCCTCGATGGCCTTCGGAGTGCTGGGCATATTGGCCCCTTCCGCAACGACCACGCAGCCATTTGCGATGAGGTTCAATGCGTCTGTTTCTTCCAGCTCATTTTGAGTGGCACAAGGGAATGCTGCATCACACGGGATTCCCCAAGGCCGCTCTCCGGCGTGGAAACTAGCCCCAGCATGGGCGTCGGTGTATTCCGAAATGCGCCCGCGTCGGCCATTTTTCAAGTCCTTGATCCACCTCAATTTGGCTTCGTCAATTCCGTTGGGATCATGCACAAATCCTCCGGAATCGGACATCGTCAGCACTTTTCCTCCCATCTGAATCACTTTTTCAGCGGCATATTGTGCCACATTGCCTGATCCGGAAATGACGACCTTTTTGCCAGCGAGGTCCAAACCCTTGGAACCGAGCATTTCGGCGGCGAAGTATATCGCTCCATATCCGGTTGCTTCTGGACGAATCAGGGATCCGCCCCAATTCCGGCCTTTCCCAGTTAAGACGCCCGTGAATTCATTTCGCAAGCGCTTGTATTGGCCAAACATGTAGCCGATTTCGCGCCCACCGACGCCGATGTCGCCTGCAGGAACATCGGTATTTGGACCAATGTGCCTGGCCAGTTCGGTCATGAAGCTTTGGCAAAATTGCATTACTTCCCGATCGGACTTTCCCTTGGGATTGAAGTCAGAACCGCCTTTTCCACCTCCCAAAGGAAGGGTAGTCAAGCTGTTCTTGAATACTTGTTCGAAGCCCAAAAACTTCAGGACGCTGAGGTTTACCGTAGGGTGAAATCTCAGTCCGCCTTTGTAGGGACCGATTGCAGAGTTGAATTCGACTCTGTACCCTCGATTGACTTGTACATCCCCCTGATCGTTTGTCCAGGGCACCCTGAACATGATGACCCGCTCAGGCTCAACCATGCGTCTTAGGATTTTTTCCTCAGCATACTTGGGATGATTGGCAATGAATGGAATGACAGTTTCGGCTACTTCTTGAACCGCTTGGATGAACTCAGGTTCATTCGGATTTTGAGCGGTGACTTCATTCATGAAGTTCTGCACCTGCTCCTGGATAGAATGGGTCATCAACGTGTATATTAACGTTAGCGTTGCAAATCTAATTCACAAGGAAGAAGTTCGGCCTCCATCCACGGGTAAATTCACACCAGAAATGTAACTCGCTGAGGGTGAGGCTAGAAACGCAATGGCACGCCCTACTTCCTCAGGATTCCCAGTTCGTTTCATGGGCACGGCATTTGCCATCTGCTCACGAATAGCATCGGAAGAAGTGTTGGTTTTGGCGGATTTATTCTCAATGATTTGATCGAGCCTCGCCGTATTGGTGGCTCCAGGCAGCACATTGTTGACGGTAATGCCATGGACACCGACTTCATTGGCCCATGTTTTGGCCCAACTGGCGACAGCACCTCGGATGGTATTGCTCACGCCTAAATTGGGAAGAGGTTGCTTTACACTCGTGCTGATGACATTGATGATTCTTCCATATCCCGCCGCCTTCATTCCGGGCAATACAGACTGAGCCAGGATCTGATTGCAGACGAGGTGCTGCTCAAAAGTTGCGCGAAAGGCGTCGATGTCAGCCTCCACAATGGGACCGCCAGCAGGTCCTCCGGTGTTGTTGATTAAGATGTGCACGGTTTCCTCTTCCACAATTCCTTGAATTGCATCCTGAACATGGTTCGGATTGCTAAAATCCGCAACGGCATATCCATGATTCACTTTCCCCGGCAGCTGAGAGTGTGCTTGTTGAAGCTTTTGCTCGTTGCGAGCGAGGAGGATGATTCGAGCACCCAAACCGGCGAGATGCGAAGCAGCTGCCCAACCTATTCCTTGCGTTGATCCACATACGACGGCTGTCTTTCCAGACAGGTCCATTGGCATCCACTCATTATGTTCATTTGACATGCGGCGAATTTAGGACAGTGTGGCCCAAATCATGGTGTACATTTGAATCACAGGCCACGAAACATGAAACGGATTGAACACATTGGCATCGCCGTGCAGGACTTGGAGTCCGCGGAGCGCATTTTTGAGGACATCCTCGGAGAACCCGCATTCAAGCGTGAGAGCGTACCTTCTGAATCGGTGAACGTGAGTTTTTTCCAAACGGGCGAGAGCAAAGTGGAATTGCTGGAGTCGACTACACCGGATGGGCCCATTGCCAAGCACATTGAAAAACGCGGCGAAGGATTGCATCACTTGGCGTTTGCCGTGGATGATTTGCATGCCGAAATCGAACGCTTACAAGAAATGGGCTACCGCGTGGTAAGCGGGCCAAAGGAAGGCGCAGATCAAAAAATGATTGCGTTCCTGCATCCTGCAGATTCATCAAAGGTGTTGGTGGAACTGTGCGCCCCGCGTTGATCGCAAAAATAGGCTTTACCCTCGGCGGCGCTTCTTCATTTTTCGCTGCATTTTGGGCTCAAACAGCGGCATGGTTTCGCTGCCCAAATTCGAACCGGCACAGCTTACGTCAGGCTTGTCGCGAAGAATATCCCACTGCAACGTGAGGTGTGTGGCGCGAAACGCGCCTTCATAACGATCGATTCGGCCCCCTCCATCTTTCGCCAAGGGCCGAAGTTGCAATGCATCCGTTTGAGCAACGACTCGCAAAAAGCGGCCAGCGCGAGTTCTCACCCCAAGGCCCAATCCGAGTTCCAAAGCAACGCGATGGCGGCTCGGAGCCGTTCGTGGGACAAAGCTGTCTTCGGGTCCAGTGCGGGAGAATTCGCCTCTCCATTCCGCATCCCATCCCAGCCCCATCTGACATTCCAAGAAGAAATCAGGCTTTAATTCGATGGCTCGGTGGAGCCGAAGGGTCAGTTCAGATAGCACTCCAGCAGCGCTGATGTCCGTCAAGGTGTCCGAGACGAGCGCCCCGGATGAATCGGCAACGGCTCCAAGAAAGATAGATTCTGCTCGGTGCTTTCCACCCTCCAATTGGATGCTGATTCGATCCCATAAAATCGGTCTCTTGGCCACATACCAGTAACCAACGCCCATGCGCAAGCCAAACGAGCCTTGATGCTGCCATTGTCCAAGGTGCAGCGTATCGATGCTGTTGCCTTCATCCACTATGGTCAGCAATGATGGCGCCTCTTGGCGCTCTGGTGTCAGCCAATGCCCGCCGACACCAAAGGTCCAACCACTCCCGCGGAATTGATTGCGGTAGGCGTCGAATAGCACGTCGGACTGGGCCGGAGCGAAATGGAAAGAAAGAGAGAACAGCAAAGCCAGTTGAAAGGCCAAGCGTCGCTGCTTCAAATGGGACGAAAGACCAGTCATGCAGTTTGCTCCCAACGGTGGATGATTTCCTCGAAAAGTTCAGCCGAGTTCCAGTTTTCGCCGATATCGGGGCGATCCAAAATGGTCTCCATGATTTCATCTTGTCGCTTTCCCGCTGCCAATGCCTCCTCATAAGGCGTATGACTGAAGGTGACTTGAGAGTAGAGGGGCAACCAACGTCCCGGATATTGGGTGGACATCTGTGCCTCAATTTTTTTCCTCAATAGGAAGCGCGGGTCCCCCGTTTTATCTCGCATCTCGATGTAGTTGCGAAGCGCAAGTTCCAAGATGGCATCACCCGAAGGTTTGCGGGAGGCTGTGTAGCTGCGGAGAACGTCACCCCAGTCTGCCCCGCTGTTCATTCCATCGAGCAATTCGCTCAGAATGGAACAGTCTTCCATTCCACTGTTCATGCCCTGGCCGTAAAATGGAACGATGGCATGCGCGGAATCCCCCATGAGGCAAACGCGTTCTCCCTTGTGCCAGGGATAGCAGCGGGTCATGACTAGCGAACTTGTGGGATTGGCAATCCACTGCTCTGCAAAGTCGGGGACCAAAGGAATGACATCGCCAAAATACGTTTCGAAATACTGGCGCACTCGGGCTTCGTCGGTCAAATTGTTCAGTCCATTTTCTCCTTCGTAGGGAGCAAAAACCGTGCAGGTGAACGTGCCGTCCGGATTGGGAAGGGCCATGAGCATGAATTCGCTGCGCGGCCATATGTGCAGCGCATCGGACTCCATTTTGAAGGAACCATCCGAAGCGGGGCGCATTTCAATTTCTTTGTAGCCATGCGTGAGGTAGCGCTGCTCGAAGTCGAAACGATCGGTGCGGGTCATTGTTTGCCGCACTGCGCTGAATGCACCATCCGTGCCGAAAACTCGGTCAAACTTTTGCTTCCGTTCTGTGCCCGATTGATCCTTCAATTCTACTTCAGCCTCATCCAAATCAATGCCTTGGCATTGATGTCCGAAGTAGTAGGTCACCTCCTCATGTGCCTCGCTTTTTTCGACGAGCAATTTGTTGAGCAGCCCCCGTGATACCGAGTAAATGCACTGAGGATCATCGAATAAACCTTTTGCATTCGGCAATCCATAGGGTTGTCGCGTCAATTCGCCATTGAGCGCATGCATGGTTCGGTGGGTAATCGGCAAGGCGATTTTCCGGACTTCTTCGGCGATTCCCGCCTTCTCCAATGCCCGCCAGCCTCGATTGCTAAGCGCCAAATTGATGCTCCGCCCTCCTTTGTATTTCCCTGTTCTGGGGTCTGGGCGCCTTTCAAACACATCCACACGGTGTCCCCGTTGGGCGAGCATGAGCGCCCACAAGCTTCCGACCAATCCCGCCCCAATGACGGCCATATGCTCGGCGGGTATGGAGGATTTCAATTCTGACATGATGGGCTCAGTTGGTCACCTTGCGCATGGCTTGCTCCAAGTCGGCAATGAGGTCCTCGGCATCTTCAACGCCTACGCTGAGGCGAATGAAACCGTCTGAGATGCCCAGTTCTTCGCGGATTTCCGCAGGCACGCTGGCAT
>JADHRK010000017.1 GCA_016777435.1 Flavobacteriales bacterium | reverse complement strand
AGGTACATCCTGAGGGGGCTACAATCGTTAGGGAAGATTTTAATCCATTGATTTTTTCGATGCATCTTTGCAAGGCAGTTCACATCCTTTTTTTATGGAAAAACATATCAGTGGCATCCAGCAAATCGGAATTGGCGTTCCAGATGTGCACAAGGCTTGGACTTGGTACCGAAAAGCGTTTGGCATAGACGTAAAGATGTTCGAAGAAGCCGCTGAAGCGGCATTGATGACGCGGTATACCGGCAACGAAATACACGCGCGGCACGCCGTATTAGCGCTGCACATGGGCGGTGGAGCAGGCATGGAGATTTGGCAGTTCACAAGCCGAGACCCTCAACCCGCTGCATTCGAGGGCAAGCTTGGAGATACCGGCATTTTCATTTGCAAAATCAAGTGCAAGGACGCCGATTTCATGCACGCAGAACACCTGCGTCTTGGCATTGAAACCCTCGGGCCGGTGCATTTGCGTGAGGACGGTCGAAAGCACTACTACCTGAAGGACCCGCACGGATACCTCTTTGAGCTGGTCGAGAGTGACGAATGGTTCGGACCTGCTCCTTATGGGGGAGGTGTCGGGGGAGCCGTGATTGGAGTTTCAAGCATCGAGAAGGCACTCGTCCTGTACCGCGACGTCCTTGGTTACGACCACGTCGCGTCAGATGAGTCTGGAAGCATCGAAGCATGGAAGCCAATTCCAGGTGGCACCGAGAATTACCGGCGCGTCATCTTGCGGCGCTCTGCGCCCACAGCAGGACCGTTCAGTCAGATCCTCGGTGGAGGAGAAATTGAGCTTGTGGAAGCGCTGGACCGCAAGCCACGAAACTTATTCGCGAACCGCTACTGGGGAGACCTTGGATATATCCACATCTGCTGGGACATCCGTAACATGGAGGCTTTGGGCAAGGAATTGGAAGCGGTAGGCTTTCCATTCACCGTCAATAGCGCCTCCTCCTTTGACATGGGCGAAGCGAGTGGGCAATTCACCTACGTAGAAGACCCCGACAATACATGGATTGAATTTGTGGAAACTCATAAGATTCCCATCAGTCAAAAAATGAATTGGCACCTCGATACACGGAAGCGCCCGGCAGGCAAAGCCCTTCCCAAGTGGATGCTCCGGATGCTTCGCTTCAATCGGGTGAAAGACTGATTGTGCAGCTTGTTTTAAAATAGCTGAATTAATCGACTCACAGCATCCACTCGAAGGAAGTATATGCCTTTTGGAAAACTTGAAACGTCGAGCTTGATATCATTGCCTGTCGCTGGCACCCCTTGCTTCTTCAGTAAATCAATCAATGACTCAAAACTTGAACTTTTACTGCCATAATCGACTGTTCAAAATGTTCAACCGAGGCGCTTCATTGTTTCGGATTTCGCTTGGGCAGATGCCGCTCATTGTGCATCCGCCGGCGCTCCGTCATGCGCTCCATCGATTCCCCCCATTCATTCAGCGCCTCTGAACTGGACGATTCAATGCGTGGTGGCCGTCGCCCATGAATGTTTTTTAAATCGCGCTTGCGCCCCATGGGAAAGGGACAAATGGAATCAAGGATTGTTCTTTTTTTTTGAATTCATGAACCCCTTCATGCTCAGCGAAACGATGGCAATGAGAAACAACAGCGTGCCCATATCTGAAAACCCAAGCACATGAGAGAGTACAGCCAAGCCCATCAAAAACAGGAACTCATACTTTTTCAATACTTTCAACATGTAGCTAAATTAACGAAGAAAATGCCTCAAATGGCGGTTGGACTCAAGTCGTTGAATCCCCTTTGAGGCTAACCCTGCATTCCGCCATCAGGCCAAGGGCTTCGACTCGATGTTCCGCTCCAATCTTTTTGAACAATCAGTTCCGATTGGAAAGAGAGCAGAAGAAGTGCAAGAGAAATGAGAAAGCGCATGACTTCCTGCTAATTAATTCAATTGACAAGTAAAGTGGGAATGCGTTTGATGGTGATACAGCGTTTCGCATAAAAAAAGCTCCCCCACCCCAAAGGGTAGAGGAGCATTCGATAAAATTCGCTGCAGTCAACGCTGCGAAAATTGATCACTCAACTTCAACATGGAAGCCAGTCTCCATGGCATTCCCTGCTGCATCCGTCGCAGTCATTTCGAGATGATACTCGCCCGCTGCCGCATCGGCCGGGATCACAGCATCAACAATGAATTGCAATTCTGTCACGTCATCTGGCACCAAGTTTAGCTCCCAAACGACTGTTTCATCCTCTTCCCTCACAACGGAAATAAACGCTTCAACAACGCCATCAGCATCCTGCACCATTCCCGACAATGTGATTGAAGCGCCAGCGCTCCATTCAGGCTCTCCCGTCCATGTCGCTGGATCAACACCATCCACTTCACTGAGTGTGAATTCAGGGAGGTGCTCATTTTCAATGTGCAGTTGAGTTACCACATCGGGTCCAGCATTGCCAGCCTCATCAACCAAAGAAACCACAACGTCCCAGACACCGCGAGCGGTAAGTGGAATGTCCAGAGTGATCGAACTTGAGGTGCTTGTTCCGGTCAACGAAGTGGTTTCAAGCACCTCCCAATCCTTTCCACTGTGCAAGACAAACCCTTCGTCGGATTCACCTTCCTCGTGTGAATGGTCTGCAGCATTGTGAATATCCCAGCGTACTTCGCTGAGTTCTTCATTGTCGCAGAAAACATCCGTGATTGTGATAGTTGTTCCAGCGATGGCCTCAATCTCGTCGGCCAGCACACTTGTCTCGCTTCCAGCCTCCGTGCAAACGGTCGGGAGTTCAGTGTCTGTTTTACCGCAAGATGCAAACAAGATGGCTACACAGCCTAAAGACATAATCGAGTTAGAAATAGAAAAATTCATAGGATAAATTGTTATTTGTTTTTTTTGCTTTGCTTCACCGAAGTGGTGAAGCTGAGTTGCATCCATCGACCCTGCGCTACCAGACCCAAAGCACGATAAGCGCTCGTGTGATCCAGCCATGCAGTGTTGGATGCATTGTGTAGATTGATGGACCAAGTGCCGACACGTCGTGCCAAGCTCCAGCCCAATCCCCAAAGAAGAGCTCCTTCCGTGGGTGCTTCGTTTCTCGCTGTGAGTGTGGCATCAGCAATGGCCCGGCATGAAACTGTCAAATGATGGTTTTGGTTTAGGTTTCGACCGATAACAGTGTGCAATTGAGCAGGAGTTGTGAACGGAAGACCAAGCCCCGTCTCTACATCCCATTGCCCCAAAAGTGAGCCATCAGCAGAGGCTAACCAAACTCCTTTGGTTACTTGTACTGAAGCTTCCAGTCCCGTTCGAAAGGCATTCACTGATTCGAACGTGTATACCTGACCGGCATGTGAGATGGGAGCGAAAGTTCCGCTCGGTCCTAAAGCGATGAAATCACGATGCAACGCTGAAAAAGCCTTGACGTTCCAATTCCAACCCGCCTTACTCGCCAAGGAACGGGCTTGGAAACGAGCCTCGACCGACTTTTCAGATGGCAACGCTGCATTGCCCTGTTCGAATCGAAAAGTACCATGGTGGACTCCGTGAGCACCCAATTCATAATTGCTTGGTGCTCGCGTGTATGCTGTCACCGAGGCCGTTCCTGTCCAAGCAGCCATAACCGGCCCCAAATTCACCAACCACGATGCCATCCCTCCTGGAATGAGTCGCCTCATTGCGGAGGCTCGGCGATCTGAACCGACGATTGCTCCAACGGCGTCATAAAGCGGCTCTTCATGGCCCACTTGCTCTGCACCCACCAAGTCTGCTCGAATCCCCAGTTTGTGCCTGCCGATGCTCTTTTCCCCTAAAATTGACCATCGAAGACGGCAGTGACTTGGCAACAAGAATTCCCACCCAGCAGTAGCCACCGCCAATCCTTCCAATTGCATCCCCCAAGTGCCATGAGGTCCACGGCTTGTAGACTCCAAAAATCCAGTCCACTCTTTCAAAGACAAACTGAGATCCGAATCTGGTTCAGGCCCCCACCCGTGCGCGTGAGGAGGGGCCAGCTCCAGCCGTTGGTTCCATGCAACGGATGCCTTCAGAGATTGCGACTTCCCAAGGACATTCGTGGCAGATTTCCATTGACCCGTCAGCTGGGTGCGGGTGGCATGTTGCTGAGGAATTCCCGAGCGGTAAGTCTGTGATGGCGCATCCAAGTCACCTTGACGAGGAACTCCCACAATGCCCGGAAACAGCCCCTGTACAACGTCTGAAACACGCATTGACGCCTCGATTTTCCCTCCCTTAGAGACGGATCGCTCAAATCCAGCGGTGCCGTGCATGGAACGACCGGAGGTATTGGGCAAAAGCTGGTCGGTCAAGGCATATGAGCGGCCGATGTAACGGAAGGAAGCCTGGGGAATGTTTTGATTCCCAAAGGCAGAACCCGACACGCCCAGGTACCAAAACCTGCTATCTTTTGTAACGGCATGCAACACATGCGATTTGAAGCGCTGATCTCCAAAACGAAAAGATGCACCGAATGCAGTCTCGGTTCCAAGGGTTTCGCTAGGCTTTGGAGAAGTCAGCCGCAATCCTCCACCCACCGACTCTGGTCCCATCCAAAGGTGTCCTCCACCTGGGACCCACTCCATTGAACCATACAAATCTGGGTCCGCAAGAACACCATGATCTGCCCCCCATCTTCCTCCCTGCTGTGGCACACCATCTTCTAGAAAAGCCACACGAGAGCCAACAAGACCGCGAACCACAGGCTGCATCATGGCATCCCCCAAATCAAGGCTTTGAAGTCCCGGTGTCCGATCCAATGCCTGCATCAGATCAAAACCCGACAAACGCTGAGCCTCAGCCTCAGGCGAACGCAGGGACTCGATTGCCACCAGATTCAACTGTACCTCAAGAGGCTTCAGCCATATGTCCAGGTGGTCACCAATTCCGGGAAGGATGGTTAATGTCTCATGATGTAAAGCCGTGCACGTGATGGAATCGATGCCCTCGGAACATTCAATTTGATAAAAGCCAAATCGATCTGTGGTAGTTGTCTGAGCACAAGGCCAAGCCACCACCAAGACATCCTGCAAAGGAACCTGAGATTCACTGCGCAGAATATGTCCGTTGCGTTCGGAAAAGAGGTCTTTTTGCGCTTTGATCTGTGTTCCGTTTAGAACCAAAAAAAAGGCCAAAAGAATTCTCCAAATCACACCACACGCGCCGACTCCAGCTGCATGAGCAGGAGGGATTGCACGCATAAAAAAGGGAAGAGATGAGTAAAAAAGGAAATCAATTCACCCGTTCGAAGGTGGCCCCCTGTGGCTCTCTGTTCGATAGCAATGATTGGGACAGTGTCCCGGTTCCACCGCACCGTCTTTCAGGAGCTGGCACCATTGCTTGGCAGACTTCTGCAACGCTTTCGCGCCAATAGAGCCAGCAGGCAACCAATCCCAATCGCAAAGTTCGCACGCCTCATCCGACGCAATGGCCTCGCCATCGGGAAGAACGATTTTTACATGCTCATGATGGTGATCACAATGTGAGTAATGATCGCCGGTAGAACCGTGGTGGGCGATGTGATGTGACCAACCGTGAAAACTCTGCAGGCCCATGACAGCAATCCACAGGAACAATCCCAAGGAGCTGAAAAGGCGCGATATCACAGAAACACTTTGCATTGGACTGCAAAGAAAACAAGTATCAATGAAACTCAGCTGAAAAGCAGCAAAAATTAACACTACTATGCTTTCCTATTTTATCTTTAGGGAATGACGAGAATGCTATTCTATTTTCGATTGAAGCCACTCGGAATTCTGTGGCTTGCAATCGCGTTTGCCTTTACCACACAAGCCCAAGATGACATCCATCATTGGGAATCCGCTGTTCTTGATGGCACGTCGTGGCACTACTTGGTTCCCACAGGACAGCCCACGGCAGATTGGATTGAGCAAGGATTTGACGATTCTCTCTGGCCTGAAGGCCCTTCAGGTTTTGGGTACGGCGATGGTGATGATGCCACTTTGGTCTCCTCTACACCATCGCTTTATCTGCGCCACACCTTTTCCGTGCAAGAACTTGATTCGTGGTTGGACGTGGATTTCTTGATGGACTATGACGACGGTTTCGTGGCCTATTTGAACGGAATCGAAATTGCCCGGGGCAATGCCGGTCAACCTGGCGAATTCATCGCTTGGAATCAAAACCTCACCACCGACCACGAGGCGGTATTGTATTCCGGCGGGATTCCGCCAACTTTCGAGTTTGATTTTCCTACTCTACTGGTCGAAGGTGACAACACCTTGGCAATCGAACTGCACAATGTGAACCCAACCTCATCAGATTTGACTGCTCGTCCCTTCTTATTGGTAGGAACCAATGAGGCTGGGCTCGGCTTGGAATCCGCTCCTTCATGGCACAACCCAACGAATGGAGAAGTTCATGACGTCACATTCAATCTCAATATGACGAATGAGACCGTCTCACCAACCGGTGTTTTTGTCGCTGGAGGAAGCTTCTTTGGAGTGGCTGGAGATCATCCCATGACCGACTCAGACGGCGATGGAACATGGACCGTAACCATCCCTGTGCCAGATGGGTTTACAGGTTATTACACCTTTTTAAATGGCAATTGCCTGGATTGGAGCTGCAAAGAAAACATCGCAGGTTTGGAGTGCGCTCACCCCGAAAATTACAACGACCGAATGCTTGACAACATCCAGGAGGATGCGACCGTCAGCACTTGCTTTGGTCAATGCACCACGGATGGCTCTTGCGCTGCTGTGACCGGTTGCACAAATTTGGATGCGCTGAATTATGTCCCCGCAGCCACTGAAGATGATGGCTCTTGCGTCTTTTTCGGAGAATCTAACCTTCCCATCGTAGTGCTGACGTCGGATGACCCCATTGTAGATGACCCACGCATTGTCGCCCACATGGCCATCATCAACAATGCTTCTGGCTTCAATCAAATTGGCGATGCCCCGAACGACTACGACGGTCTCATTTCCATCGAAATCCGCGGATCTTCATCGCAAATGTTTCCGAAGAAGTCGTATGCACTGGAAACCCAGGACGCAGAGGGTCAGAATAACAACGTTTCTCTGCTTGGAATGCCTGAAGAAAATGATTGGATCCTTTATGGCCCATACACGGACAAGACATTGATGCGCAATGCTGTGGTATTTGAACTGGGCGAAAAGCTGAACCGTTACACCCCGCGACGTCGCTTTTGCGAGCTTTTCATCAACGGCGACTACCGAGGCGTTTATATGCTGATGGAAAACATCAAGCGCGACGAAAACCGCGTGGACATCGCCACCCTTTTGCCGGAGGACATCGAGGGAAATGAGCTCACGGGTGGCTACATTCTTAAGATTGATAAATTCACAGGAGACTTTAATGGTGGCTGGCAATCCCCCTACTCCACGGTAGCTGGAGAGAATCTTTACGTGCAGTTTCACAAACCGGAGATCGATGAACTCAATGCGCCTCAGATTGCCTACATCGAAGATCATATTACGGCTTTTGAAGACGCCCTTGCTGGACCCAATTTTACCGATCCTGAACTTGGCTATGCGCCCTTCATTGATGTTTATTCCTTCATCGATCTGTACTTGATCAATGAGTTATCCAAGAACATCGATGGTTACCGGCTGAGCACGTATTTCTACAAACAGAAGGATTCAAACGGAGGCAAAATTGTCATGGGCCCCTGGTGGGACTACAACCTCAGCCTGGGCAACGCTAACTACTGCGAAGCTGCCATGACAGAAGGTTTTGAAGTAAATACCGACTGTGGCAATACCAACCCTTTTTGGTGGGAGAGAATGTTGGAAGACCCCACCTACCGTGACTTGACGCGGTGCCGTTGGGAAGAATACCGATCGGATGCTTGGAGCAATGAAAGCATCCACAGTACCATTGACTCGTTAGCCACATTGCTGGGAGACGCCAGCGCACGCGACCACGCACGCTGGCCGCGACTCGGGCAATGGGTTTGGCCCAACGCTTTCGTGGGCGACACCTACGAGGAAGAGTTGGATTTCATGCGCGATTGGATTGATGGTCGCCTCGATTGGCTGGACATCAACATTCTTGGCGATTGCGAAGCGGGCTGCACCGCCACTTCTGCGTGCAATTTTAATCCCGATGCCAACTACGACAACGGAACGTGCGAACCCTGTGCTTGCCCCGGAGACATCAACGGCGACTTGGCAGTTACTGTGGCTGATGTTTTGTTTCTGCTCGCAGAATTTGGGTGCACCACGGAGTGCACAGCGGACCTCAATGATGATGGACTCGTGAGTGTTTCAGACCTTCTCTTTTTGCTCTCGTACTACAGCGAAACGTGCTTATAAGTGGTTGCTTAATTGACAGAACCGCAAGACTGGCATTTTTAATCAAACCCAACCTCTTCACGCAATTCCCTTGGCAGTGATGACCAAACAGCGCAGCGATGGACAACCTGTCTCAGATGTAGTTTAAACGAACGAAGCCAGCGCAGTATAGGCTCTACGCCAGGATGTTAAGAAATTCATCAAAGGGTGCACCAACAACTTGAAATATTGTCCTAAGTTGCGCAAACAACATAAATTTCATCATGAAAAAGATTCTCTTTTTGGGTGCAATGGCCTTAATGCTTTCTTCGTGCTACACACATTCGTATTTGGTTGGCAATGGCCCACAAACAGGTGTGCAAATCAAACAGAAAAACCACTTTGTCATCGCTGGTTTGGTTCCCATTTCTACATCGAACCCCCACACCATGGCTGGTGGGAGCGAAAGCTACGCGGTCACTACCTCGCATACATTCATCGACGGTTTGATCAACGGCCTCACTTTCGGTATCTACTGCCCGACGACCACGACGGTTACGAAATAAGAACGAATTACGTTCGCACCAAAGGGCGGCCGAGGCTGCCCTTTTTTGTAGCCTCATTTTTCGATGCGCTGCACGCCCAACTTATCCCGACCACTTCCGTTTGGGTCATCAATTCCAGAGAAAAATTCCTGTTCTATATTGGCCTTCTGCGCGGTAAAAAGATCAATCATGAAAAACACCCTACTCGTTGCTCTTCTCGCTGCTTCAGCCGGGCTCAATTGGAATCCTGCTTTTGGCCAAATCAATGAGTCTCGCGTGTTGATCATTGGCATTGATGGATTGCGTTCCGATTGCCTCGAAGCAGCAAACACTCCCGCCATTGACGCCTTGATTGCAGATGGACTCTTTAGCCCCGATGCTTTGAACAATGACATTACCTACAGTGGACCCGGCTGGTCGGCGATGATGTGCGGTGTTTGGTCCGATTCACATGGAGTGACGAGCAACAATTTCACTGGGAGCAATTTTGACGGGTTCCCCTCCTTCATGAAACGACTTGAATCCGAAAATCCCAACCTCAACACCCATTCGATTTGCCATTGGGCGCCCATCAACGACTACATCCTTGGAGACGATGTCGATGACGCATTGAACGTGGATACGGACGCCGGCGTGGCGAATGCTGCAGTGAGCATTTTACAAAGCGGCAATCCTCACGCCCTATTTCTCCATTTTGACGATGTGGACATCAACGGACACGGATACGGCTTCAGCCCTGAAGTTGCTCAGTACATCGGAGCCATTGAGACGACGGATAATTACGTGGCACAGGTCATCTCGGCTTTGACCAATCGCCCCAATTATGCGACAGAAAACTGGCTGGTCTTGTTGTCCACCGATCACGGCGGAATTGGCGTGAACCACGGCGGAACCACCATCGAGGAAGAAACCATATTTTTCATTGCCAGCGGGGCGAGCGTAGAAAACGAAGTGATCGTCAAAGACACGTTAGATGTATTGGATCCGGCAGTCAATTGCATCGCACCAGGAGCGGCTGAACTTGGTTTTCAGGGCAGTGGCGATGCGGTCTACATCCCCGATGCCACGGAACTTCAGCTGGGATCAGACCAAGACTTTACCCTTGAGGTGCGCATCCGCACCGAGGCCACACCGGACGTCGCCATCATTGGCAACAAAGATTGGAATTCAGGCCTCAACCCGGGCTTCGTATTCTCTTTTGAGTACCCCGGCGGACCCGCCTGGAAAGTGAACATTGGCGATGGCAATGAGCGCGCTGACGCGAGCGGAGCGGCTGGTATTTCTGATGGGCAATGGCATACGCTTTCCTGTTCTTTTGACCGCGATGGCATGATGCGGTTGTACACGGATGGCGTCTTCTCAAATGAAGAGGACATCTCCAACGTTGGAGCCATTGATGTGGGCAGTGGCTGGTTTTTCGGATCCGATATACTTGGAGCCTACAGCTACACCGGAGCCATTGCCGAGGTTCGTTTTTGGCACGGTGTCTTGCCGGAAGAGTCGATATCCAATTGGCATTGCAGCGCATTGGATGCCAATCACCCCGATTGGGAGGCATTGCAGGCCCACTGGACACTCACAGAGGGTGCCGGTCTTGAGGTGAGCAACAATACCAGTAGTCAACTCGATGGAATTTTGCAGGGTGCCGAGTGGCAGCAGCCCGAATCGCTCATCATCTTTGATTATAGCAATACACCTCGCATTGTCGACGTCGCAGTCACAGCATTGGATCACATGTGCATTGACTTGGACCCTGCATGGAATCTTGATGGAATCTCATGGGTCAACGGTTGCAACAACGTGGACGTGGCAGGCGTGAATCGGGAAGCGTTGAAAACCAAGGTGTTCCCCAATCCAGGAACCGAAGCCTTTCAAATCAGCGGCCTACCGCCACATTCCACCATTGAAGTTTTCGGTCCCAACGGACAAAGCATTCATCGTGCTCAGTCCGGATCCTCAACTCATATTGCGCCGCACACCTCCAGTCGGGGGGTATACCTCATCCGAATCGTGGACGGAAAAGAACAGCGAACCCTGCGATGGATCCGACAATAAAAGGTCGCCTAAAATTGCTGAACGCTTCCTAGACTTTCCTCAAACTTCGCAGCCCATCGTATACGATTATGCTCACGGCATTCGCTATGTTCAGACTCCGAATGTGATTGCTCGAAATTGGGATTCGAAACAACCGATCAGTATTATGAGACAGCAAATCTTTCGGCAAACCCACGGACTCTTTGCCAAAAACAAAAAACATGTTGTCCTTGTAATCGATGTCATAATGCGCTTTTGTCCCGTGGCTCGATAGAAAGGCGAAGTGAGCGTCCTCGTGCACAGACATGAAAGACTCGAGGCTTTCATAAATCCGGACCTCGAGGTGCTGCCAATAATCCAAACCAGCGCGTTTGAGGCGGCTATCCGATAGCTCAAATCCAAACGGTTGAATCAAATGCAATGTCGAACCGGAAGCTAAGCTCAGCCGCCCAATATTGCCCGTATTGTTGGGGATCTCTGGCTCTACAAGTACAATATTGAATCCCATTTAATCCGTTTATTTCCCGTTAGACATTTTCGTCTTTGCAAATGTCAGAGCAGCAGACGTAATGCAACATTGCTCTTCTCAAAAGAACGCACAAATCGCAGGCAGAACAAACGGAATTGTTAAGATAATGTCACATTTCGCCTTCAATTCCCAACGTATGTAACAAAAAGCACATAAAGTGTTGAAGCGGATGAATACATTCGTCTCGAAATTAGAATCAGATCCTACCGAACTACTACCCTGGACATCGTCAAAAAATGATCAATACCCAATCATGAAGCATTTTACTCTCCTTTTTCTGTTGTTATTTGCTGGGCATAGTGCCAGCGCACAATCCACTGTCGGTGAATTCATCGCAAACGCAGCAACCGCGAATCACCTCGAGGCCATTGCCTCCAATTTCGGTTTGAGTGATTTATTGCAAGACGCAGCAGAAGTAACTGTATTTGTGCCATCGGATGATGCTGTGGAAATTTACGCGGCTTCCCTGGGTTTCGAAATCGAAGACTTTCTCGTCTCTGATGAAGCCGAGAAGATGGCCAAATACCATGTCATTCTGGACCAAACGTTGCTTTATTCGGGCATTGCTGATGAGACCGAAGTGCTCACTGCTTCCGGAACGAGCATGACATGCACCAATCAAAGTGGTATCGCCAGTGCCAATGACGTGAACGTGACCACTGCGGATGTAACGTTGAACAATGGTGCTGTGCACCTGCTTGAAGAAGTCATTGAACCGAACATGAGTGTGTACGACTGGATTGACTCGAGCTCCAACCATAACTATGTCAAGATTGCAATCGATAATGCGGGTCTGGCAGAAGCGATGCAAGCGATCACAACCATGACTTTCTTCGCGCCAACTGACGCCGCATTCCTCGATTTCGCTGACGCCAATGGGATTACGATTTATGACATCCTTTTCAGCCCAGATCTCAGTTCGATCGTGATGACTCATCTAATTGATGAATCGCTCATGTACGGGTCGGATTTGCTCGAATTTGGCCCCGCCATATCGGCATCTGGTGACAACCTGTTCGTTTGGGTGGACGCCTCCGAAACTGCTGTAGTCAACGGCGCGCCAATTGTCGAAGCGGATGTGTTGACCCATAATGGTCTGGTTCATTCCATCCATGGAATCATTCAACCTGTAAGCTTGCTGTCAGACATTCTTCAAGCACAGGGCTTGACCATTCTGGATACATTGCTCACTGAGGTTGGCCTGAATCCATCGATCAATTTCGATGCCTTTCAATACACCCTTTTCGCTCCGACCGATTCGGCAATTCTCGACTTCCTGGCGGCGACTGAAAACACATTGGAGACCATCCTAGCAGACCCTGAAGGGCTGATGGAAGGGCTGTTGTATCATTTGACCGAAGGAATCACCTATGCGGAACAACTGACAGATGGGATGGAAATCCTCATGGAATCTGGGCCAGTGGACTACGCCACCATTTCATTTGATGGCGACAGTGCCTACATCAACGAATCCCTCGTTGTTGCCGCGGATTTCGCAACCCTCAATGGCGTTGTACATGTTATCGACCGAGTGCTGGAGCAGCCTGAAACGGGATGCATGGACGAAATGTCCTGCAATTACAATGAAGATGCAATCATTGATGATGGTTCATGCTACAGCATCGAGGCGAGCCTCACCCCCACAGACAACGTTTGTGTCGGTGGATCAAATGGCTCAATTGCCTTGGATTCAGTGCTGTATGCACAAACATCCGATTTGACTTTCAGTCTTTTCGATGAATCGGGTGCGGAAATTTCCACCAATGAAACCGGACTTTTTGAAGACCTCTCTTCTGGAGACTACTTCTTCGGAGTCCAAGATGGAGATGAATGTAGTGATGCATTCTTGGTGACCATAGCCGAGCCGGATGCCGAGCCCTTGGAATTGGAAGTCACTTCGACGCAAAACGAGGATGGAACCATCCAAGGGACAACGACAATCTCCGGCGGTATCCCACCTTATGATGTGGAATGGTTGGATGCGGCAACCGAAGAAGCTGTGGACGCCACGAACCTTGAAGATGGGACGTATCTCATCGTTGTTACGGATGAATTAGGCTGTCGCGTCTCACAAGAAATCACCATTGATTATAGTTCATCGATTGCGCCGGTGTTTGCCTCGGCATTCCGCATTTACCCGAATCCTACTCATGGGGTGTTCCGGCTGGAAATGGCACAAAATGGTCCTGTTCAGTTCAATGTCTTTGCCATCAATGGAACGAAGGTTCTGGAGTGGAATGGCTCAAGCACTACCGCCGTTGCTTTTGATCTCAGCTCATTCCCAAATGGCATGTACACGGTTCAGGTGATTCAAAAGAACACCGTCACCCAGCAATCACTTTTGAAGGTCCAATAATTGCACCTTCATGGCCATGAGATTTGAATGACGAAACGCATCCATTTGATTAAAACCTGTCATTCGCGTACCTTCACAGGAAACAACACTTGACTCGTTATCATTTTATGACAGTGGAAGAATCCACGTGATCCTAGAATAACTGCTAACTGATGACAATTCCAAATGCAAATACACTGAACATTGCTGATGTTGATCTCAAATTAGCCATAGGTCAGGATTTGGAGAAAGAAGTCGTAAGCAATGGCCGTTTGGTGTCCTTTGATCGCGACACGGTCCTGTTCCGTGAGGGCGAGCATTTGAAATGGGCCCTCATCTTGGTGGAAGGAAGTGTTCAGCTATTTCACAAAAACTTTGAAAGAGACCGAGAATTGATGCTCTACGAGGTAAGTCACGATGAGCCTTCAAAACTCTCATGCATCACCTTTTACAATGATGACGCCCGAGTTAGCATGTGCGCAGTTGCAAAGAAGGGATCAACTTTGCTTTACATCCCAACGGCCATCATGACAGACTGGGCGAAAAAGAGCTTGGAATGGAACCAAATGGTGATTCGGTCGTTTCGAGAGATTTTTGATGCATTGGTTTGCACGTTAAAAATTACGGGGACCTCTTCGCTTGAAGCGCGAATCAAATTCTTCCTTACCTGCCGTTCGGATAAACAAAAATCGAATGTCATTCATATGACGCACGAGCAGATTGCCAATTCTATTGGCACTTCGCGCGTGGTGGTCTCACGGATTTTGAAAGATATGGAATCGAACGGGGTCCTACGACTGTCCCGGGGCCAAATTGAATTGCTGCATCACGAAAGCAATAAAATGCATTCGATGACGAATACAGCACAGAGGCCTCAGGCGCGAACGCCCAAGGGAACTTCCTAAAAGGCAAACCACACAAGCTGAAACCAATCCATAAACCTTACAATATGAAGACTTCGTTAACCCTTACTATCCTCGGGGCGTACAATGCACTCATGGGAATCATGATGCTTTTTGCTCCTGGCGCCATGGCCTTGCAAATGGTCGGTGAGACCCGTGCAACCGAAACGCCAGAATTGCTCGAAATGGCCACCATGTTTCACTATGGACTTTCCCCTGCCCTTCTCATGGTAGGTCTTACCCTGATCATGATACGATCCTGTGCCTTGGAGACTGCTAAAAATGCACTCATCGCCTACGTCATTGGCACAGGGGTTCTGCTCACTTTATTCTTTACTGTGTTCACAAATGCCTCAGTCATGGACTTTAGCGTAGAAATGGCGGCTCCTGACATCATCGCCCTAGCGCTCGCCATATTTGGCCTCATGAAGGCGAAATAAATCCATCAACCTTCCAAGAAAGACCGCTCCAGTAGCGGTCTTTTTTTGTGCCCTTTCATGGATACACGTTGCAAAACGCTTCACAGCAGTCTCAGGAAGCGCAACCTTTATACCCATTGCGCTGTTCTCTGCACTAGGTACTCACGAAAATAAAGCTTCGGCTGTCACAACAGCACTTCCGCCGTGGTAGTCAACAAGAACAACTAGAACATGAATAGACTAATTCAAATCACCTTCGCCATTTTCATGGGCATGGCATTCATAAATACGCATGCCCAATGCGAAGCAGACACCACGGTCTACTTGACTGATTATTTTTTCACACCAAACTCATTCACTATCTCTGTGGGTCAAACAGTCGCCTTCGTAAACGCGGAAGGCACGCATAATGTTGACGGTACGGATGAGAGCAACCCGGTTTCCTTTTTCTTGGAAGAAACCGAAGGCGACATCAACGGTGTCTGCATGGGAACAGTGACTTTTAATATTCCAGGCACCTATACCTTCACTTCCTCCATTGGAGTGCAGCCCGAATTGGGGATGACGGGAACAATTGTTGTCGATGCGGAGACCCTCGCTGATGTCATTGCAGATTTCGGTGGTGGGGGCCAACTGGAAAATCTCGGTGCCTGGCAGTCCGCGTGGGCTTTGACAACATATTACAGTTCGGCCTATATCAATGGGCAACCTGGCAACACAGGTTGGATTGGAGGCATCGACCTAAATGGCACTGAAGAATACACATTATTCCTTCCAACTGACGTGGCTGTTAACGACTTGATGGATCTTATGAATCTAAGTCAATTCGACATGCTCGCATTTTACGACATGATCCCTGCGTTAGCTTACCACATCGTGCCGGGCATTTACATGGCGAGTGACCTCGAAGACGGCATGGAATTGCCCACGGCGGAGGGCCAGTCCGTCTCCATTTCCATCGGCGACGCCGGTGCGATGGTGGACGACGCCAACATCATCTACCCTGATATCACGGCATTCAATGGTGTCATTCACGTCATTGATCACATCCTAGCTCCCGCCGGCTACCCCGGCGCCACAACGTGGGACGTCATCGTCCAAAGTCCGGACCACACCATCCTCGAGCAGGCACTTTTGGCCGAAGGTTTGGATGAAGCGCTGCGCGGTCAGCCCATTTTAAATGACAACGAGCCTGCCGAAGGTCCTTTTACGGTATTCGCTCCCACCGATGCCGCTTTTTTTGCACTTGCGGAAGCCAGTGGCTTCGAGAGCGTAGAAGCCTTGCTCGCCTCCCAGTTCATGGATGACATCCTCTATGCGCATCTGGTAGAGGCTGTTTATGAATCGGATGATTTATTCAATGGTCAAAATCTGCCTTCCTATGGCAACGGCAATATTGGAATCTCCATCGACTCCGAAGGAATTGCAGCCAACTCAGCCCCCATTGTTCAACCAAACTTGCTCGCTTACAATGGTGTGGTGCATTCATTGGGTGAAGTAATGCCTTTTGACTTTCCAGATCCCGAGGGAACGTGCGGAGCATGGAAGATTAACATGTTAACGTTCGGGAATGGGTCGGAAGGTTGGGAAGGCTCAACAATCAATGTTTATTCGGATGGCACCTTACTCGCATCAGAAACCATGACAACAGGTACAACGGAATCTTTCTCGGTACCCGTAAACAATGGTTCTCGAATCGACGTGATTTACAGCGATGCGGGGGGCTTTTGGAGCGGAAACCACGGATTCGAAGTTGAGGATCAATTCGGGACTGTGATCTACAGCAGCTACGCATCACCGCCGATCAGCATCTACGGATTGAATCCATGCGAAGAAAGTCCGACCTGCGGCCTCATCGAAGTAACGTTCACTGACGAGTCTTATGATGGCTGGTACGGAGGAAATATGGCCGTCTATTCTGAATCGGGTTTGGAGGCCAATATTTTCTTCAACCCCGATTTTGACGGAGACGGATACGCGGATTACCAGTCGTTCGAGGAACGAACGGTGATGGTCACGGTCAACGAAGGAGAAGTCGACTTCCTCGTCAGTTCGCCCGTGTCCTACCCCACGCAATGCGGCTACACCGTGAAGAATCCAGCGGGCGAGGTCGTCATTGACGAAACAAGCACGACCATGGCACCGCCAAGCACGTTCAACTTCGAAATCTGCGAAAGCACAGCTTCCAATGTTGTTGAAGAGGCATTTGAGGCCAACACAGTCTCCCTATTTCCCAATCCCGTTGGAACAGCAGCGCAGATCAAGGGTCTCCCAAACGATGAAACGTGGGAAGCCCATGTTTACAGCGTCAATGGTAAAATCGTCCACCGTCAGCGCGGCGTTGGGAACGAAGCTATCAATGTCGGAACACTGCCGACCGGTTTGTACAATTTGCAAATTCGCGTAACGGGAAAATCTTATGAAGCGATTCGATTTGTCAAGGAATGATTGGACAATGGTCTTGGGTTAGGGCCATTCCACAACATCTTCCTGCAAGAGGTGAGAAACTCACCGAAGGCGCAGCATCTTCTCAGGGGTGCTGCGCTTTTTCATTTCGGGATTGCGCGATTGTGTAATCGTGTGGTTGTTGTCTGAAAGCAACCAACGGCTTGGCCATTCGGTCTTTTGTTCAGGTAAAAAGGAATACCTTACAACTGCAAGCACTAACCAACCACCTGAAATGAAGCACATCATTACGCTCCTGCTCCTCTTCACTGCTACTGTATCCGCCCCACTCGTTGCACAAGTCATTGTGCCCATTGACAATTACTCCGTAAATTTTTATGGCCAAGTCCAGCTCTCCATCGAAGGCGAATCGGGCAAGTATTACATCTTAGAAGCAGAGCACAGCCCTGCATTTACCTGGCCTTCTTCAATCACCATGGGTTTGAACGGAACCATGGTCATTTCCGAACCAGGCGCAGCCTATCCCATCGAAAACTACACCATCTGGGAGTATGATGTTTCAAATCCCGGAGACATCGATGGAGACGGTACTGATGACATCACCGAATTTCAGAATATGCCGACAGATGCACCTCTGAATTATGCGGAACCTGTCAATTTCATTGACGGCGCCACTTCCGTTCCAGATGCGGAAACATTCATGGAGCTCGCGGCTGTCAACAACGTGGGCTGGGCGCCATTCTTGGATGATCAGCTCTACGTGAAATTCGGAATCCTGAACCGGGATACACCTGAGCCACAAGTCTACTTCATCAATAGCAACACGCACGGCGTGCACTATGGCTTTTGGAATGCTATTGGCGCCAACGTTACAGGAGACGACTCTTCAGGAGAAATCGTCTTCAACCCCACACAAATCAATCCCAACGGAACCATTGGTGGTTACTCTTTCAATTTCTCTTTTGGAGATGCGTACAATTTCGAAGCCACGCAACGAACGTATCACCTGCTCATGGCGAACTTGCCTTTTCTTCAAAACAACATGAACCACTTCATCGGGGAAAATGATGAAGACGACTACCTCGATGACTATGCCGATGACTACGAAGGGTCGGGAATCGACGTTGTGCTCGAGTCGGTGGTTTTTGGAAATGTAGACTACATCCCTCTTCATGCCGCTGAAGGCTACGGCTTCTTCCGGCACATGGAAGTGGATGAAACACCCGGATCAAGAGACATTGTGTTGTACGACGCCTTGCCGAATTCACTGCCTCGCGTTGGCGGCATCATGACCTCTGTGATCCAGACTCCCCTTTCTCACGTGAATCTGAGGGCCATTCAGGACAACGTCCCCAACGCTTACATCGCCGATCCACTCGCAATTGATTCGGTCGCAAGCCTTCTGGGCAATTACATCTATTACAGGGTTGAGGCAGAATCTTACTACATCCGAGAAGCGAGTTTGGATGAGGTCAACGAATGGTACGAGGCACTCCGCCCGACGGAACCTCAAATTCCTGTGCGCGATTTGAGCATCACCGAAATCCTGCCTTTGGATGACATCGGCTTTGAGATGTCCTCCGCTTTTGGTGCAAAATGCTCCAATGTCGCAACCATGCGTTCGTTTGGTTTTCCGGAAGGCACTATACCGGATGGATTTGGAATTCCGTTTTACTTCTATGACGAATTCATGCAGTACAATGACTTTTATGAAGAAGCTGAGGTCATGATCAACAACCCGTCCTTCGTCTATGACATCGACTTCCGGGAAGATCGTTTGCGGGACTTCAGAGACGACATCAAAGACGCTCCGATGCCTCCATGGATGATGGATGCACTACAAGCCATGCACGACTCCTTCCCTGTCGGCACCGCAGTGCGATGCCGATCGAGCACGAACAACGAAGACTTGCCTGGATTCAGCGGAGCAGGACTTTACACCTCCAAAACCCAGTACCCCGAGGAGGGCCACATCTCAAAATCCATCAAGCAGGTGTATGCGAGCATGTGGAACTTTCGCGCATACGAGGAGCGTGATTTTTACCGGGTGGATCATTACATGGCCGCCATGGGGTTGCTGTGCCATCCCAATTTTCAAGAAGAACAATCCAATGGCGTTGGCATCAGCATCGACCCCATCTACAATACCGAAGGAACGTTCTACTTGAACACCCAAGTGGGCGAATCCTTGATTACCAATCCAGATCCCAACGCCGTGCCTGAGGAGATTTTGCTCTATGAAGATCCTGATGAAGGCGCGGGATACCTGGTCTTGCGTTTGTCCAACTTGGTAGAAGACGGAGACTTGGTCATGGATGTCGAATACCTCGACCTCATGCGGGAATACTTGGGCACAATCCACGATGAGTTTGCCATTCTCTATGGTGTCGAAGGCATTGAAGGGTTTGGAATGGACATTGAGTACAAAGTCACCGCACAAGATCAATTGGCCATCAAGCAAGCACGTCCATGGGTGTCATTTTGGGCAGGCATCAAAGCCGATGACGATTTGGCTGTGGAAGAACTCATCGACCCCGTTGCATCCTCATCATTGGGGTCAGAGGAGCTGGTCACCATCCGGGTGGCCAACACGGGATTGAATGACATGAGTGATTTCGATCTCTCCTTGCTTGTGGACGGACAGTTGATGGAAACCATGAACATCACCGATGTGATTGAGCCTTTTGGCGACGCCGAATTTCAGTTCAGCGTCCCACAAGATTTCTCCACAACGGGCGACTACCTCATCACCGGGATTGTATCGGATCCCGACGATGGCTATGGCAACAACGACACCCTCGATTTCGTTCTGAGTCATATCCATGCGTTGGACGCTTCCCTCGCCATAGGCCAAGTCAACTCGACATGCGATGGTCAAATGGGTGTCAATGTTGTACTGACCAACAATGGCGAGGATCCCATTGAATCCGTGGAAATCTTGGTTTTGGTCAATGATGAAGTGATAGAAGTTCTAGAAGAAGATGTGGACATTGCTTCTCAAGAACAGGGCAGTCTATCTTTTCTCATCGAAGATGAGTTCTTATCCACGAGCAACAACATTCAACTGGCCATTACGAGCGTAAATGGAACCATTGACGGAGATGCTGGTAACAATACAGCAACGGCGAGCGCCGACTTGGAAGTGGATTTTGAGACCCTGACATTGTATTTCCTCGCTGACAACTACCCCGGTGAAACTTCGTGGAAAATGATCGATGTAGGATCAGGGCAAATTGTATCAGAAGGAGACTTGGGTGGTGGCACGGACGAGTACACGGAAGAAATTTGCGTGAGTTCCACTACGTGCCTTACGTTGTATGTATTCGATTCTTACGGGGATGGAATGTGCTGCGGTTATGGTCAAGGTTATTTCCAAGTTTGGAATGAAGAAGGCGGACTCATCGTTTCCAACGACGGAGATTTCGATGATGAAGCTGTTGAGTCTTTTTGTGCTGGAGACAATGGATGTGAAATCTTGGCCAACATCGATGTTGACCATGCCTCTTCCATCTCTGCAACAG
>JADHRK010000129.1 GCA_016777435.1 Flavobacteriales bacterium | reverse complement strand
AAAGGAGTCGGTTAAAGATGAAATGACAGAGGAAAGCCGCATGATTTGGCTGCGCCGCAAAGGCTTTGACTTCAATTTTCATACCCATGTGCAACCATTGGATGATGGACGCCTTGCGATCATGTGCTACGAAGAAGGCTATATTTTACATGGGGAAGGCTTGACTCCCTGGTCGGATTTGCCTGACAAGTTACTTTCTCGGCTTCCGATTGGATCGTGAAGACTTCGCCTTGCTTCCTTTCTTTTTCTTTTCGTGGAAGGCTCCGCGATAGTTGGGATCTCTTTTGCGCATTTCACGGTCAATTTCCCGCGCTTGCATCTGACGCTCATGCCGGGGCGTATCAAATGACTCTAGGGATTCCGGTGCTTCTATTTCCTCAAGTGGTTCACCGACCAATGCTTCAATTCGCTCCAACGCATACCGTTCTGCGGGATCGTTAATGGTCAATGCGGTTCCATCCCGGAAAGCGCGTCCTGTTCGGCCAATGCGATGTACATATTCATGCGGATCGCGAGGCACGGAGGCGTTGATGACCATTTCCGTTTCTGGCACGTCAATGCCGCGGCTTGCGACATCCGTAGAAACCAGTATTCGCACGGCACCAGACCTGAAATCCTCCATAGCGTTGATGCGAGAATTTTGCGCTTTATTGCTATGAATGGTGCGAATTCCAAAATCAAAGCACCGTTGAAGGTAACGGGCCAAATTTTCCGCTTCTTCTTTCTTGCGCGCGAAAATTAACAAGCGTTTTTCACCGAGGTAATTCGTGATCCACCATTCGATGAAAGCAATCTTGGTGCGATGATTGGGCAACTCCAATTTCAATTGTCGAACGGTTTCAACAGGTGTTGATTCCGGGGTTACTTCAATCCGTGTGGGCCACAATAGAAACTCGTCGGCAAGGCGTTCTACACGAGATGGAAAAGTGGCCGAGAAGAGCATGTTCTGACGCTTGTTTGGGATAATCTCTTGGATTTGGCGCAATTGCGGCATAAATCCCATGTCCATCATGCGGTCTGCTTCGTCCAGCACCAGTTGCTTGATTCTCTTTGTTTTCACATGGCCATGGCTATAAAGCTCAATGAACCGTCCAGGGGTGCAAATGACCAAGTCGCAACCATCCTGGAGCGCTTCAATTTGGCTTTTGGGTCCAATTCCACCGTACAAAGCTAAAATTCTAAGATCCGTGTACGCCGCAAATTTCAAAGCTTCATGATGAATCTGCAATGCGAGTTCTTTGGTAGGTGCCAGCACAAGTGCGCGTGGCTCGTCATGTTGCGCGTATTTAAGGTTCTGTAGCACGGGCAAAAGAAAGGCAGCTGTTTTGCCTGTTCCTGTTTGTGCAATCCCGATGACATCTTGACCGGAGCGCAAAGGCGGTATGGCCTTGATTTGGATGGGGGAAGGCTCTGCATAACCCGCGTCTTCGATCGCATTGAGGAATTGTCGGGTCAGCTTGAGCTCAGAAAATGTCATGTGTCAAATTTAGGTTGCCTAAATTGCGCTTGAAAGATGCAAGACACATTTGCTCATATGAGGCCCTTTTTAGAGAGTGAAGTGCCTGGTGCCGTTCAGACTTTGTTGCAGTCGATGGACTGGTCGGATCAACTGATTCCTTTCATGGGCGAAGAGGCTGCATCGCAGTTGCTACAGGGTGTTTCGAACATTCAAAGCGTACAGCAGTTTCAGGCAGAAGTGTCAAAACCGTTTGTGCAAATGGTCCTTGATAACACCGCGGATGAAGTCACTTTTTCCTTTCCCGATGGCTTTGATTCGCATGGTGCCTTGTTCATTTCCAATCACAAAGACATCGTTTTAGACCCTTCATTGATTAATATGGGGTTGTTATCTCTTGGTCATCCAACCACGCAAATTGGCATTGGAAGCAATTTATTGGAAACTACCTGGGTCGAGGCATTGGTGCGATTGAACAAAAGCTTCGTCGTTAGTCGAGGGGGAACGCCTCGGGAGCAGCTTACAAGCAGTGCAGAAGTTGCTGATTATGTCCGACATGTCATCCTCGAAGAATGCTCAAGTTTGTGGCTGGCACATCGAGAAGGAAGAGCCAAAGATGGAGATGATCGGACGTCGCCTGCATTGATTCGAATGCTGGTGAATCACAAGGATGGGGAGGATTGGAATGCCATGCGCGTGCACCCGGTCACCTTGAGTTACGAGTGGGATCCATGCGATGGGATGAAGGTTAGGGAGCTGTTGTTGCGCGAATTAAACGGTGGCGATTATGAGAAGCAAGCGGGAGAAGATGAGCGGAGTATGAAGCAAGGTCTTTTCGGTTTCAAGGGCGCCGTTCATGTCGCTTTTTCGGAGCCGTTGCTTTGGGAAGCTCCAACGGAAGGCATTCGGCCGGCTGTGAGCATGGCGAATAAAATGGATCAAAAGATTCATGCCGGTATGAAGGAATGGCCTTCACAGCATTGGGCAGCGAAAAAGCTTTGGGACTTGAACGAAGGACACGTAAGTAACTGGCCTGAAGGTTGGGCGCCCAAAACGGTCAGTGAGGGGGTAAGCCAGCGCTGTATTAAGCGATTGGAGAAGACGGTGGATGGAATGAGTGACTTGAACTTTTCAAAGGAACAGATCACTCGTAAATGGTGTGAAATCACATCCATGCCGCTCATGAATCGCATTCATGCGATCGAAAAAGAGCTGGTTTAGCCACTTTTTATCTCTTCAGATTTTAACGGAAGCTTCGAGCAATTTCTGCGCAAGCAATGGAGCCGGCGACTCCCGCATTTAATGATTCAGCTCTACCGAGACGGGGGATGGTGATTTTCTGGTGAGGTAGTGCTTCAGCCACCTTCAGTCCGTGGCTTTCTGAACCGATCCAAATGAGTCCGGCACTCCACTCCACTTCATGATATGTCGCGCCGTCGAGGTCCAATGCGTAATGCTGCAACAAAGCGGTTTTCTCTTGAAACTCATCTTTCCATTCCAATACAGGGACTTTGAAAATGGAACCCATGGAAGCTTGGACACACTTCGTAGACCAGGGGTCCGTCGTTTTCTCGGTCACAAATAAGGCGTGCATCCCAAACCAATCGGCCGATCGGATCAGGGTTCCGAGGTTTCCCGGATCTTGAATGCCGTCTGCGACCAACGCGAACGGGAGCTTTTGATTGGAAAGCTCATCAAGAATGTTGGTGTTTTGAGAAGGAATTTCCGCAACAGCAAGCAATCCTGGAGGCGTTTTTAAATGAGAAATCCGGTCCATTGCTTTTGAGCTCACGGCTTGGGATCTGGGCAGAAGTTGTTCAGGAATGTGTTCGTCCATGCCCTGCGTATAGTAAATTCGCTCAATTCCAAACGGACTTGACGCCAATTCCGCCATGTTTTTAACCCCTTCAACGATGAATTGTCCACGCGCTTTGCGTCCGCTTCGCTTGTTCAAGGATCTGACTTGTAAGATTTCTTCGCGGGTCATTCGTGGTAAAAGCTTGCGGCGAAGGTATGGATATCTTGCGGCGGTTTGCGCGTTTGTTGGATCGGGTTGTTCCCCGTTACGAATGATGGATGAGGATGCCATCTACTTGCAGAATCAAACGATTGAATGGCCCAATGCCAAGCAGGTTGCTTTGAAATCGGAATCCTTTGATTCCGGTATGCGTATCGCTTCCAACGCAAAATTCTTAGGGGTTCGAATTCCAATGCGATTGCACGGATTGGTTCGTTCGGCTGCCCTTGAACGTTCCATTCAACGCCGCCAAGACTCGGGAAAACCCATTGGAGGTCTTCGCTGGTGGCTATCGGAAAAGGTGGGGGAGTCTCCTGCAAAATTTGATGTTGCGCTCGTTCAACGGACCGCTTTGAACATCAAGTTTATCAGCAAGCAACTGGGTTTTTTAGATGCGCATTGTACTGCGGTCATCGATACGATCAACGTGCGAACGGTTGAGGTTAGGTATCTTTTGGAGCCAGGCGCCTTGTGGAAGGTTGGTTCGATTGATTGGTCCGACACTCAAGTGGGAATGGATGGTGCTGTTTCCCAAATCGAGATTGACATGACGCCGGGCGATGACTTCGCCGTGGATGCTCTTGAGGCCACACGAAATAAGGTGGCACAGGACTTGCGTAACCGCGGATTCGCTTCTGTGCAAGCATCGCACGTAAATTTTATAGCGGACACTAGCCAGTCTCGTCATCTTCATGAAGTAAAGTTGAAAATTGAGTTGGCGCCCGAAGGCTGGTTGAATGAAGAAACTCCCAAACCGCATAAAGAGGCGAGGTTTGGTCGTGTTACCTGGTCAGTGGAAGGGGCAGAAAACGATTCGCTCATCCGCTCGAATGTGGTTGATTTTTTGATGTCCATTGAAGAGGGGATGCGATACAATGACCGAGTCTTGTACGAGACCCAGCGGCGTGTTGTCGAGTTGCCATGTGTCTCGCGTGTGGACATTCCGGGTTCCTTTAATGGACTTGTGAATGAAAAATTGATTTATGACGTGAATGTTTTGGTTCATCCCGCCAAGCGATTTGGAATGACAACGGCTCTGGATATGACGCGAACGGACGCGCGATATGGACCTGTTCTGAGCTGGTCGTTGATGGATCGGCTCGCTTCAGGTCGGGGAGATGAGTGGGATATCCAATTGTCAGGCGGAATTACTTCTACACGGCCGTTTTCATATTCAAACGATTACTTGGTGCCCAACAGCGGGGCTTGGACGGTGCAGGCGCATTATTCAACGTTGGGAATTCCGCCAATCCCCTTGCTAAAATTGCGTCCTTCTAACCGAGCGCGATCGGATTTCGCTTTCAATTGGGGCCGTGAGAATAGGCCTGAGTATACCCAAAACTCACTGATTTTCAAGTGGGGTTTTCACTTTGTCGAGAACCCGGCACGTCGCAGTGAATTTCGCATGGATTTGATGGAGCTGCGACGTTTGAAAATCAACACCGAGGAGGGGTTTCGGACATGGCTCGAGGATCAATCGAATCCGTACTTGACGGCAAGATTTCAGGACTATGCGTCGATCTTATCCCGTGTGGATTGGAGAACCGATTGGTCGGTCACTCCAAGGATGGGAGGTTCCTTTCGTATACAGGCAGAATGGACTGGCTGGGGATT
>JADHRK010000128.1 GCA_016777435.1 Flavobacteriales bacterium | reverse complement strand
GCGAATGATATCACCCAGCGCATAGCGCCAAAGTCCCGCATTCGTCGATATCACCAGCGCATAGTCTACACCGACTTCCAATTCACGAAGCTCCAAGACCACTGGATTTTCGCTCTCCCATTCGGACATGGGAACGAATTCAAAAAAGATACCGTAGTCCAGCATCAAAAGCATATCATTCGCCGACAAGCGGTCTTGCAAACCAAAAAAGCCTTCCGACGCATTGTAGGTTTCGATGTAATCGAAGGGGTAACGGGTGTTGCCAATGAGCGATTCGAATTCAGCTTCATAGGGCGCAAAACTCACCCCTCCATGCATGAACAATTGTAAGTTGGGCCATACTTCTCCGAGTGAATCTGCCCCTGAAAGTTCCAGCACACGTTTCGCAACCACCAACATCCAACTTGGAATTCCCGCCAAAATTCGCACATCCTCTTTCAGCGTCGCGTGCGCCATCGCATCGACTTTCTCTTCCCAATTATCCATAAGTGCAATGCGCCTATCAGGGGTTCTCCTTGCTTCCACCCAAAATGGTAAGTTCCGCACAATGATGGCACTCAAGTCGCCCGAGTACGAGCCTGTATTCAGCGGATCCAAAGAAGATGAACCGCCAAGAATGAGGTGTTTGCCATCGTATAATTTTGCGTCAGGACGTTGGTCGCAAAACAACGCAAGCAAATCTTTACCGCCTTTGTAATGACACGATTCCAGCGACGCTTTCGTCACAGGCAAAAACTTGCTGCGGTCAGAACTTGTACCGGAACTTTTTGCAAACCATTGTGTGACTCCAGGCCATAACACATCGGACTCTCCAGCCTTCGCCCGATCAATCCAAGGCTTGAATTCATCATACGTCCTGATGGGCACGATTCGCTTAAAGTCACGCCAATGTCGAATGGATTTGAATCCCGCTTCCCGGCCGAAACTAGTGTGCTTTCCCTCGTGCAACAGGCTGGCAAAGAGCGCGCGTTGAACATCAACCGGTTGGTTGCGCACCAAGTCAATGGTGTACATGCGTTTGCGGATGAACCAGCTGAATGCGGAATTGAATGCCATGGTGAGGAGACAAGCCTAAGTTAGTTCGATACGACCAGCTATGAAAAAATTGCGCCCAGAAACATCGGTGCAGTGGCGTTCGCCGTTCCACAGAAAAGCGTTAGGAGAAGACCCGCTTGATGGCTTTTAGGGCGAGCTCCACATCTGCCAGCGTGTTGTAACGGCCAAAAGAAAACCGCAAACTAGCGCGGTTCGGATCGTGGAATTTTAGCGATCGCAGCACGTGGGAGCCCAATGTCGCTCCGCTGGAACATGCGCTTCCTCCCGAACAAGCGACTCCCTCCAAATCCAACAAAAACAACGCCATGCCCGACTTGGGGTGTGGTGGAAACGAAACATTCAACACGGTATAGAGCCGGCTCGCTTCATCTGAGTTTCCGTTGAACCGCACGTCTGAAAACAGCGCCTGCAATCCAGCCACCATGGTGGCTTTCAAATGCCGAATGTGCTGTTCATGCTCCTCCATGTCTGAGTGCGCAAGATCAAATGCCGCAGCAAGACCAACGATATTGTGGGTTGATTCTGTGCCCCCGCGCACTGCGCGTTCTTGACTTCCCCCCTCAATTTGCCCTCCCAACTGAATGCCTTGCTTGATGTACAAGAAACCAACGCCTTTCGGCCCGTGAAATTTGTGCGCAGAACACGTAATGAAATCCACAGGCAAGGCCTCCAAATCGAAGGCATAATGGCACATCGTTTGAACAGTATCCGAGTGAAACAACGCTCCGTTCGATCGGCAAAGGGATCCAATGGCTTGGAGATCCTGCACAACGGCTACTTCATTGTTGGCATGCATGAGGCTCACAATTGTCTTTGGACCGCTGGCCAACAATTGCTCCAAATGCTTCAAATCCACCGAGCCATCTTCGTGGTGATGGACCAAATCCAGTTGAATGCCGTGGGACCGCTCCAAGGATTGAGCGGTTTTGATGACAGCACTGTGTTCTGCATCTGACGTGATAATCCGCTCGCACTGAAGATCACGTATCGCCCCACGCAATGCTAGGTTGTCGGCTTCAGTGCCGCCAGAAGTGAAGTAAATGCTACTGGGATGGCAATTCAAATGTTTGGCAATGGACCGTCTGCTTTGCTCAATGATAACGCGTGTCTTTCGCCCAATGGCATGGCTCGAAGACGGATTGCCGTAAGCCTCCTGCAAAACAGGAATCATAGCTTCTGCCACTTCGGGAGCCACGGATGTGGTCGCTGCATTATCGAGGTAAACGTCCATCTGGAAAAGTAATGGACACAAAAATGCACCAATTCAGATGAACCAACAATGTGCGATGCAAGAATCTTCTCTGGAGAGGACCGGTTAAGCCTCCAACAATGCCCGCAATTCCGATTTGAATCGGTCTCCAAGAGCCTTAGCAGCCTTCATCGATTCTGCCTCGGCATAAACGCGAATGATGGGCTCCGTGTTCGATTTCCTCAAATGAACCCAACCTTCGGCGAGGTCAAACTTGACTCCGTCCAGTGTATTCACTTCGGCCTCAGGATGCGCCTCAACCAATTGGGACAATGCGGCATCCACATCCGATTCGGGCAGCTGCAATTTGTCCTTGGACATGAACCAATCCGGGTAACTCGCTCGCAATGCGGAAACCTGCAAACCCGAAGCCACAAGATGGGTCAGAAATAGCGCTGTGCCTACCACGGCGTCACGACCGCAATGCGAACTTGGATAGATCACACCACCGTTTCCTTCTCCCCCGATGATTGCATTGTTCGCACGAATGGCTTCCACCACGTTCACCTCTCCCACCGCGCTCGCAGTGTGGGTGCCCCCGTGCTTTTCGGTGATGATGCGCAGCGCTCGAGTGGAACTCATGTTGCTCACCGTATTTCCGGGCGTTTTGGACAAGATGAAATCCGCCACAGCGACTAAGGTATATTCTTCACCGAACCAACTTCCGTCTTCACACACAAACGCCAGCCGATCGACATCGGGATCCACACTGATCCCCAAGTCGCACTGTTTTTCCACCACCACACGACTCAATTCTTCAAGATTTGCTGGAAGTGGTTCCGGATTGTGGGCAAAGTGCCCTGTGGGTTCGCAGTTGACTTCGACGACCTCACATCCCAGTGCTTCCAACAACATGGGCATGATGATGCCTCCCGTTGAATTCACTGCATCGACGGCGATCTTGAGTCCCTGGGACCGAATGGCTTCAGCGTCCACCCACTCCAGTTCCAGGGCGTGATCCACATGGGTTTCCATCCAACCCGCCATGTGCTCGGTCATGCCAATTTCATTGATCTCTGAGTAAGAAGCCCGTTCTGCCGACAATGCCAATACCCGTTCGCCTTCCTCTGCGTTCAAAAACTCCCCATTTGCCCCCAGCAATTTGAGCGCGTTCCATTGTTTGGGGTTGTGGCTGGCCGTAAGGATAATTCCACCGGCCGCTCCTTCTGCAGGCACCGCGAGTTCAACCGTCGGTGTCGTGCTCAATCCCAAATCGAGCACATTGACTCCCATCGCGTTAAGGGTACCAACCAAGCAGTCCCGAACCATTTCACCGCTCAAACGGGCATCCCGTCCGATCACAACCGTCGGATTCGCTTCGCCGGAAGCAGCCTTGACCCAAGCAGCGTACCCCGTCCCGAACCGGACAATATCTTGGGGAGTAAGCCCCGCTCCTTCTTCTCCACCGATCGTACCGCGAATCCCTGAAATTGATGTGATTAACATGGAACAAATTTACCTCCGTTCTGCCGCTTTCGTGGACTAATCCATGTAGGATGTGAAAAAAGGACTGTGTGAAATGGCAACGCTCTCATCTCCTCGGCTTAGCTTTGATGCTATGAATGGAGAGGAACAAGCATACCAGGACGAGCCGGCGCTCAAGGACTTGGTTCGCAAGTTTGAAGCCATGGTCCGCGCTGGAGACCAGGCCTTCTTTGACATGAACGAATTAGAAGGGCTCATTGAGCATTACCTCCAAGTCAAAGAAACCCGGAAAGCCGAAATGGCATTGCGCCACGCACGTCAGCTTTATCCGGGTCATCTCGGGCTGAAATTGCGGCAGGCGCAGATTTGGGCCAATAGTGGGAAACCCGTCAAAGCTGTTCCATTGCTCAAAGACCTCCTGAACATTGAGCCCCACAACGAAGAAATCCTGATGACACTGGGGTCGATTTACAGCCAAATCACAGAGCACAAACAAGCCATCGATTGCTTCAAACGCGCCCTGATTTTTGCCGATAGTGACGCCCGACGGGAGATTCGCATTGACATTGCCTTGGAGTTCGAGAACCTCGGGGCATGGAAAGAGGCCATTCGAAACTTGGAAGAAGCACTCGATGAAGATCCCGGCAATGAAACCGCTGTCTACGAATTGGCCTTCTGTTTTGAACGCACAGGACAATTCAAACGCGCAGCGGCTTTCTACGAAAAATTCTTAGACGAACAGCCGTACTCCTTTGCCGCTTGGTACAGCATGGGCAATGCGTTGCAGCAATGCGGGAAATTTCCCCAAGCCATTGATGCATACGATTTTGCCATCGCCATTGAAAGTTCTTTCGGCCCAGCGTACCATCAGAAAGCAGAGGCCCTTGTGGCCATGGAGCGATACACTGACGCGCTGCACACCTATGAAGAAACCCTGAGCTTCGAAGAGGTTTCGCCGCGGACAAAATGCTACATGGGGGAATGTTTGGAACGGCTAGGCAATTTGGAGCAAGCGTCTGAATATTACCGCGCCAGCCTCAAACTCGATCCTGCCTTTGCCGATGCCTTTATTGGGCTTGGGGTCTTGGCTGATCTGCAGGGACGATTGGGCGAGGCCTGTTCCCATTTTGAACAAGCCCTTTCCATTGAGCCGGAACACGCCGACTACCACTTGCTGTTGGCCGGATCGTTGAAAAAGAAAGGAGAGCACGAACGCGCTGAAAAAGTTTATACCCAAGGCCTGATCCTCGACATTCGAAATGAAGAGATTTGGCTGGAACGCATCGACAACCTTCAGGTGTCGGACCGCCACGAAAATGCCTTGGAAGTCATCGACGATTCGGAGACAGCAATGGGCCAAAACGGAGCCATTGGCTACCGAAAGTTCATCA
>JADHRK010000127.1 GCA_016777435.1 Flavobacteriales bacterium | reverse complement strand
AACGCCGTTTTTGAATCTTCTCAAGGAGGTAGGGCGTGGCGTCCTTCCGAAGATGTGTTGGAAGGAACGTACTATGTCACACTTTCAGCACGGCATGTATGCGATGAGGCGCCGTTTCAATATGTGGGGGAATTAAGTATCGTTCGCTAGTACGATCATTTGATTCAGGCTCAGGCCATTAAATCGGGACGGAGCAAACGCAACCACCAACGCTGAGGGGCTCTGCAAAGGATGGCCCGTTTCTTGCCCACCTTTTGCGCTCCGAATTCGGAGTAGAAACGGTCAACGCCGGAATCGCGAGATCCTCCGAAATCGAATGAAGTTTGCCCGATTTCCGCAGCTATTTCCATGGCACGATGCAGCAGGCATACCGTTGCCAATGCAGAATCCGAGGATCGAATTTGTCCGCCAAAAGCATAAATGGATCGGCCTTGATTGTGCAAAATGACGGCATTGGCAATGGCGTTGCCATCTCCATCACGTGCGATTAGACTCGATTGGTGTGGGCTTTCGAACACGTGTTTGAGAAGTTTCTTCAAACCTTCTTTATCGGACGCAATGGATTTTCGGTGCCGAGCCATTTGGTGCAGTTCCACCATCTCTTTCACATTGTGGGAAGGTTCAACTACGATTCCTCGAGCAATTGCCTTTTTGACTTGTTTCAGCCGATGTTTCGGCCAATGCTTCAATCCCGATTCGTTGCTATGCCAGTTGAGTATGCGGGTGTGGTTCTCTTGGACAACCCATGGGTCCGGCCAGTTGCAGTGGGTGTCGAGGGGAAGATCCATAACGACCAATGCACGCTCTTGCTGTTCTAAGGCTTCCTTAACAGCATCAAGTGCTTCTCCTCTCCATTCAGTGTGCAGCGCCCATGGAGCAGTTATGAGCGCTGGAATTCCTTTGATGCTTGAAGCTGAGAGCAGGATGCCATTGGGGCCTTCCCATGGTTCGTTTCCGGTCGTCAAGCGACACCATTCCCGATCCATGAACCAGGAACCATCATGAGGTGTTGGGTCATTCAAATGCATTCAGATTGTGAGTCATTGAAAGACTCGAACGCAATCGACGATCATTTCTTGCGGAAAAGAAGTAGAGGCATCAGGATACCCCGGCCAATTGCCACCGACAGCAATGTTCATGATGAAAAAGAAAGAATCGTTGAAAGGGTAGGGCTGGCCATTCATCTGACTGGATGTAATGCTGTAATATTCTTGGTCATCCATGTACCACGTAATCTGATCTTCTTGCCAATCGACTGAAAACAAATGAAAGGCCTCGCTAAAGTGCTCACCATTTGTCAGGCCAATGCTTGAGCCGCTGTACTGATGAACATTCCAGCTGCTGCCCCAGTGCGCGGTTCCATGAACGGTTCCGGGTTCGTGTCCGACCATTTCCATGATATCAATCTCTCCGCATTGCGGCCAACCGCCGTCGGCAATTGAAACGCCTAACATCCAAAGTGCTGGCCAAATGCCTTGGCCCTCGGGAAGCTTTGCACGAATGTCGATCCGTCCGTATTGAAAATCATGCAATCCATGCGTTTTGAGCCTGGCGGAGGTGTAGGAAGATCCTTCTTGACGGGCCGTTATGGTCAGGAACCCGTTCGACACATCGCTGTTGGAGACAGAATTGGTGTAGTTCTGCCATTCGTTGTTGCCCCAACCACTGGCTCCGAGATCGTAGGTCCAGTTTTCTGTATTCACGGCGTTTCCATCGAATTCATCGGACCAAACGAGTGTCATCCCAGGATACGATTCAGGCGCTGGATAACCTGTCTCATCGCCGGATTCATTGTTTAAGCGCACAAATGTGAACGTAAAGTAGATATCAGCACCATTGCAGTTAATGTCATCCCCTTGCGCCTGAAGTTGGAGTGTGTTCGAGGTTAGTATGGTAATTGTATAATTGAGACCCGCGTCATTGGTCCCAATGAAAGGGCAGCTGCAGGATGTTGACTCTGCTGATAATGCAATGGTTGATGCGCCACCTGAAAGGTCCGATGTCTCGAAATTAAAATCGATGGGTGTGCAGCTGTATCCTTGTTCGCTGTAATCTGAAAAGGCGTCGATGATGGAACCGTTATAATCTGCAATCAATGAACCGTTCGACTGAAAGGTATAGACGTCGTCGTATTGAGCACTTTGCAGGCCATTTGGTCCGCTGGAATACCATTCGCTCGATCCTGGAGAGGGGCCAACCTCCACTGCACCAGCAGCAGTGCTCAAAGCCCAAGAGCCAATAAGCAAGGCTGGAACATCGTTGCTCCCACCGCATATTCCTGCCGCATCGAGGTATTCGCACGGAACGGTTGGGTTCGCGTCGTAGTTGCACGCTTCAGTGTCGATGCAAACGTCTGATCCATCCCAAATGCCGTCCTGATCTGCATCTGCTTGTCCGAAAACCGCGAGAATGGCGAGGATATCAGTGACACTGATGAAATCGTTCTCATCACTATCGGGCTGCCAGCCACAGTCGGTCTGAGAGAATGAAACCGCAGCAAAGGCGAACAAAAGTAACAAGGAGAAAATTCGCATGGTCTAAAATAAATCAATCTACTTGAACCTGCAACGTGACCTATAAATGACGTTTCGAATTCATTGAACTCACCATCGATATGTATATTACTCACCAAACTCCTGCTCATGCGCTATCAAATTTCAATTGTCTTCTTCCTGTTCGCTCAGTTTCCTGCGTTCAGTCAAACCATTCTCCTCAATGAAGATTTTGAAGGTGAGTTGTTGCCTGAAGGATGGTCCCAGCAAACTTTGTCGACGGATGGTGGGTGGCTATTGGGGACGAGTGGGCAGTTGCAAAGTGATTGGTGGAGCATTGCGCCTCATGGAAATTTCATTGCCACAAATGACGATGGTTGTGATTGTGACAAGAGTGCAGATTACTTGATTTTGCCTATTCTTGATTTCTCAGAAAGTGAAGTGGCAATGCTGACGTTTGATGCATTTTACGATGGAGGAACCTTTGAGGGTGATACCGAAGTGGCGACGATTGAATATTCTTTGGATGGAGGCAGCACCTGGCAGGTTCTTGAAACCATTGAGGGCACCGAGGATGGGGTATGGAATGGGCATACGGTAAGTCTTACACCACTAATAGGGATTTCTGAGGTGCTTGTAGCCTTCCGATACAATGATGCTGGAGGATGGGTCTTTGGTTGTGCCATTGATGACGTGGTGGTATTTGAACCCAGTGGATTGGACGCCGCCCTGAATTCTATCGATGTGAGTTCCAATTTGGAGCTAGGGGATGTGATCGCCATAGAGGGAACCATTGCCAATACGGGATTAGACAATATATCAAGCCTGTCGGTGGTTTGGACCGTTGGAGGGGATGATTTTACCGCAACGTTCACCGACCTCGCATTGGCGCCAGGACAGGTTTATGAATTTACGCATCCGGATGAGTTGGCGATTGATGATATGGGGTCGCTGTCGCTGACGGTTTCGATTGCTGAAGTCAATGGGTTGCCCGATGACAATGCCGACAACAATACGCTAACCTTGGCCCTTTCCGTTTTGGAATATGGAACCCTCTTAGATGGGGGATTGCAGCGTGAATACATCTTTTACAAACCCGCTTCAGCGTTGCCCTATTGTCCTCTGGTATTTGTTTGCCACGGATACACGGGAAGTGCGCAAGGCATAATGGACTACTCTGGCTTCAATGCATTGGCTGATATCTTTGGATTCGCCGTTTGCTATCCACAAGGAATCGATGATTCATACGGAAATTCATTTTGGAATGTTGGGTATGATTTTCAGAACAATGAAACGGTGGATGATGTGGCTTTTTTACTGGCCTTAACGGATTACTTTGAAGCGACAAATGGTGTTTTATCGGATGAGGTATTTTGCACGGGAATGTCAAATGGAGGCGATTTCTGCTACCTGCTCGCTTGCGAGGCTTCCGAACATTTCAAGGCGGTTGCGCCAATTTCGGGAATGATCATGCAAGAAATCATGGACAATTGTGCACCGTCCAACGAAGTTCCGATTTTGGAAATCCATGGCACCAATGATAATGTTACCTACTACGACGGTGATCCCAACAACAATGACGGATGGGGTGCCTATCCTAGCATTCCAGAAACGATGGATTTTTTCGTCAATCTTTTTGACTTGGTGGAAGAAGAAGTTTATTCTTTCGAGGATATTGAGCCCGGTGATGGAAGTGTAGTGGATGCAATTCGCTATGGTGACCCCAATGGCGGTTGTGGTGAAGTTCGGTTGTACACGGTTCAAGGTGGTGGACATGATTGGCCCGGCGCTTATGGAAATATGGACATCGACGCCAGCCTCGAAGCTTGGTTGTTTTTCGAGCAGTTATGTAGTAATGTGCCCGAGGGTCTAGGGAATGAGTTGAACCCTGAAGAGCGCACCATCATTGCGGTAATGGACCTTTTGGGAAGAAAGTCAAAGCCAGTAAAGGGTGAATTGCGACTCTATGTCTATTCGGACGGATCGGTCGAAAAACGAATGGGAATAGAGTAATCACTGCAATGGAAAAAACAGTTGAAAAAGAAAGCGCCCGCATTGTGCGAGCGCTTTTGTATTCTGTGCGGAGGCTGAGGGATTCGAACCCCCGGTACCTTGCGGTACGCCGGTTTTCAAGACCGGTGCGATCGACCAACTCTGCCAAACCTCCAAAGACCGCGCAAATTTACGCGAAACAAATCAATTTGTTTCACTTTGCCCTCAGATTCTTGGCAGGGGAGGCCGCAGTGAGGGAACCGCTATGTTTTATTTGGGACAACATGCTCTGCAATCATGTTGAATTCAATTGCTTAGCCCAGTCACAGCGCTGTCAAATACAAGGTGATTATGAGTGAATTTTACATCGCAAGCAACTTTCAGAAACCCATTAAGGTTGTTTTCATTGACAACCAATTGAACCCAAATCCATTCTCAATCATGTTCATTCGTTCCTCAGATTTTCTTCATTCATTTCCATCTGTTTTCTTCCCTATCGTCGCTTTCATGGCTGGTTTGGCATCGATACCGAACGTTTTCGGACAAGTGCATCATGGGGGACAACCGGAGTGGCAGATTGACATATCGACCATTCCTGCGCTACGACTTCCCGAAATTGATCGTGAATTATTGGATGCGCAAGACGCCGTGACGGATCAGTATAAAGAGGCGCCTTGGCGTTTCGGAGTTGAATTTGAGGTGAATGTTGATCCTTTGG
>JADHRK010000126.1 GCA_016777435.1 Flavobacteriales bacterium | reverse complement strand
CTCTTCGGCCTTCTTATCTGGTGGTCCGCCTTCTGCGCGTTTGAAACCATAAGGCTCGGTGGGGCCGTACTCGAGCAAATCAAAGCGAAATATGTAATCGTCTGCATTTTCAGCTCGTCCCGAGAATGTACCGAAGCGAAGATCATTCAATTGCAATGCACCATCGCTTCTGCGCACCGCATTGAGGTATCCAGCACTGAACCATTGAAGAACACCAATGGTCTCATCTGAATCCATTTTATGGAGCAGTTCATGGCCTTTGCTGACCGCCTGAAAATGAAGTGGGATTTCATCGAAGATCGAATGCTGGGCCAACAAAAACGAATCCCCCGTATCCACGACAACATTCCAAAGCACATTATTGAATATGGTCGGAGTGATTAAAAATCGCTGATGGCTATGCCCTTGATCGTGAAGTGCGTCAGCTACGGTGCGCTGAACCCGTGTGAAATTCACCACCGTCATGGCCAAATAAAGGCAACTCCAACTCAATCCTAGAAAATTCATCAGCCGCCGACGAGAATCGTTCCGCGCGAATCGCGCTGCAACAAGCAAGAAAACGAGAAAAGGCAGCGTATAGAGCGGATCCACCACAGAAACGGTTCCCCATGCGACACGCTGATTGGAAAACGGCGCAAAAACCTGGGTTCCATAGGTCGTGAAACAATCGAGCAAGACGTGTGTCAAGAAACCCCAAAAAAACAACAGCACCCAACCTTTCAAATCGACTTCTGGAGCCTTCCACGTTCCTGAGAAATAACGCCGGTTTCCATGCCTCCAAAGCCAATAGGCCACGAGCGAGATGTAGATGGCCACGGGCCACTTGGAACCTGGCGCGAAAATCTGAGCAAGAAAATTCACCACAAACCCAATAACTAACGCTGCGAGGGCCTTGGAAGATAACGCCAACCAAACGTGGTGCTGGCATTGGTACAATCGATGGACTACCCAACCAAACCCCAGTGCACCCAAGATGCAAAAAAGAATGGAATGGCTGATTCCGCGGTGAAACGCGAGGTTATCCAACTCGCTCAAGAAGTATTTTCCAAGCACATCCATGTCCGGAATGGTACCCGCCACAGCCCCCCAAATCATCGCCCTGTTGCCGATGCGGCGACCCAAGACAGCTTCTCCAACAGCTGCTCCCAGCACAATTTGTGATAGTGAATCCATTGCCCCAAAATAGTATGCAATCAACTCGAGCAGTGCTCACAATGGCCTTTGAGCAGAATCTGAGATTCCGTAACTTGGAGATTAAGAGGTGTTGTTAGCGGCACTTCAAAATCAAGGCAACGAACTTTGTCACACGAAACACATTGAAAATGCGGATGACTATGCAGATGCATTGTGTCCGAACATGCATGACATCGTGCATAATACTTGACATTGCCGTCGCCTGAAAAAGAGTGCACCACGCCATCATCTTCCAGCTTATCCAACATCCGATAAACAGTCGTCTTATTCACCCTCTGCTCGATTCGACTGAGCAACATCTTGGCTGAAAGGGCCTCTTTTGAGTCTCCAAAGGCAGCAAGGATCTGCTCTCCCGTTTTGGTTTTGCGTTGGACTCCCATTTGCCGAATTTAATGCAACTTAGTTGCGTTAATCAATTTACACTCTAATTTTACCGCAAAAATACTGACACGTGCAATCCCTTCCTATCAAATCAGACACCATCGGCGCAGCTGCAAGTTTCCTTTGCATGATCCATTGCGTGGCGACTCCATTCATCTTCATCGCTCAAGCCTGCTCTCACTCTTGCTGCAGTGAAGCTCCAAACTGGTGGCGCGCAATAGATTTTGCATTTTTGGCCATATCTGGGTTAGCGGTCATTCAAAGTGTTCGAACCAGCACATCTCGCATCGTCAAAATCAGTCTTTGGGGAGCATGGGGCGCATTGAGCTGTTCCATCCTCTTAGAAACATTTCACCCTGCCTTGTTTTCAGAGTGGATCAAATATTCGTCTGCCTCGGGGTTGATCTTCGCTCATTTTTACAACATAAAATACGGCAAATGCGATACCGATAACTGCCTCGTACACCATGATTGAAACCAAATTACCTGTAACCGTATTGTCTGGTTTCCTCGGAGCTGGAAAAACAACGTTGCTCAACCACGTATTGCACAACAAGGAGAACCTCAAGGTCGCCGTCATTGTAAATGACATGAGCGAGATCAATGTGGACGCTCAACTCGTCCAAAACGAAAACAGCTTATCACGAACAGAGGAGAAGCTCGTGGAAATGAGCAATGGTTGCATTTGCTGCACCCTTCGCGAAGATCTCATGGTAGAGGTGGAACGCATGGCCAAGGAAGATCGCTTTGACTATTTGCTCATTGAAAGCACTGGCATCAGCGAGCCAATTCCAGTGGCACAAACCTTTTCTTTTGTTAATGACGAGAACGGCATTGACCTCTCCCAATTCAGCTACATTGATACGATGGTCACGGTAGTAGACGCAGCCAATTTTTTCAACGACTTTGGTAGTCCGGAGACCTTGGTGGATCGGCAGCTAAATGACAGCATCGACGATGACCGGACTATTGTCAATCTATTGACTGACCAAGTCGAATTTGCGAACATCATTCTGCTCAACAAAATTGACCTGGTCACAGACGAACATTTGGGCATCCTTCGTTCCACGCTGAAAAAACTCAATCCATCCGCGCGCATCATCGAAAGCAATTTCAGTAAAATAGATTCTTCATCCATCCTGCATACCGGGCTTTTTAATTTTGAAGAGGCAGAACAAAATGCGGGGTGGATCGCAGAACTCAACAAGGAAGAACACACGCCAGAAACCGAGGAATATGGCATTGGATCCTTTGTTTTCCGCTCGAGTCTTCCATTTGACGAAGAACGTTTCTGGGACTACTTTAACCATCGATATCCCGGAAATATTATTCGAAGCAAGGGACTTTTTTGGATTGCATCCCGGCCAGACCAAGCGCTCATTTGGGGGCAAGCTGGAGGGTCCATCCGCACCGATAGCGCTGGCGTTTGGTGGAGCAGCATGCCGCTTAGCCGACGTAGCCAACATCCTTCTTTCCTTGAAAATCAGCAAGAAATTGAGGCCAATTGGGACAGCACGTTCGGAGACCGAAAAGTCGAGCTTGTATTCATCGGACAAAATCTAGATGAAGCACAGATTCGAAAGGACCTAGCAGCTTGTCAAATTCCTGTTGCGCAATTGCCTGAAGAATGGAAGCGTGGTTGGGCCGACTCTTGGCCCGTTGAGCGTGCGTCTCCTCTTTAAGGCATCCATCAGAGCCAGATCAAAAAGCCTCACCAATGAAGAAGTAGACGCCATTGCCTTCTTGGGTGAAGGCGAAATCCAAACGTGTGTAGATGTCCTTGTCCGGGAATATCAAGAACCGCAGCCCCGCGCCACCCGTCGGCAGAAAATGTTGCCACGAAAGGGAACGGTCGTCTCCAAAAACCTGGCCCGTGGCCATGAATACACTGGCTCCCAACCGTTCTGAAAATGAAAATGGCAGGATGCGGTATTCGATTTGGGCACCGAGAACGTTCCGATCGCGGTAGCGGCCGAGATAATAGCCCCGCATGAGACTTTCTCCTCCCATGAGGGAGAGCATATTAAATGGCGCCTCACCCGTGGTGAACTGGCCATATACCTGAGTGGCTAGAACGGTGTTTTCGCTCAATGACCGGTAAATGCGGTTGTCGACAATGAAGGTGGTGAAGTCGAAATCGCTTGCGAAGCCCGTGGTGTAGCGCAGGAAAGCCCACTCGCTATAAAGTCCTTCTCGCGGATTCAGCGCATTGTGGATGTTGTCATAGAGCACACCCAAACCCACACCGAGATTGCGGGAACCTTCACTCCCAAGGGAGGGTGGAATAAAGTCTGGGGCCGCGCTCACAAATTGAATCCGACTCAACTGTTGGTAATCGAACTCCAAGCCAACGTACAAGGACGGCAACGTCTCACGCAGGACGCGCTCCCGAATGAGAAGGTAATCACCGTCGATCACGCTCTGCACCTCTGCCGGGCTATCCCTGCCAATGCCGTAATAAAAAAGCGGAAAACTCTGGTAACGCGCTCGACCATATAAGAACCACTTGTTTTGATCGGTGTACAATGCGTGGTCCAACCAAAAGCCGTATTGATTTTCAAGCGTAACAAACGCAAAAGACTTGATCTCACTCAGTCGATTGTGCAAATCGCGCTTTGCGGAATACACGTACAAACTCGACACACCAATTTCCCAACTGGTCTCAGGAGAATAAGCAAGCGTAGGATAGTTGATCCATTTTGCCGCGGATGAATCTGCGCTCGCACCGAGTACATTATCGAAGTAGCTTCTCAGCATTCCTCTCGATTCAGGGCTCTTCTGTGCGGATCCCTCCAACACGAAACTCCACAGAAAAAGAAGCGCCGCAAAGATTCGTGGGAGAACTTGTCTCATCAGCACAAATATACGTCCGTGCTCAAAATGTTTTTCTACAATGGCAAAAAGAAGAGCCTATCCGCATGACATTTGTCCGCATAAATCTGCAAGGCGAATCATCGTATTGGGGTTTGGGATTAAACCTTTCGGCCAAAAAATTCGTCTTAGATTTAGATCATGAAACGCCGGAAGCAAATCAAATCCCACGTCAGATCGGCCTCCTATCTTTGTTCGCACAACAAACTCAATCGTCCGAAAATGAACCGCGCATTATCATTGGGAAAAATTGGAGCACTCGGCCTTGCTGTTCTTCTGGGAACATCGTGCAATAAAGAGAGCGTCTGTGATGAAGAAACCATCCCACAGGAGGAAGAGAACGGAAAGCAGATGCTCCTCATCGGAAATAGCTTCTTCAGGCCATACGCGGAAAATCTAGACGTCGTTGCCGCCGATGCGGGCTACACAGAACACAGCAGCACAATTGTCAATCGGGGTGGCGAGAACGGTTGGGCCAGCAGTTTTTGGAACGACTCAACAACCCAAGAGAGCCTGACCATCAGGGCGGCTCTTGACGCAGGCGGCGTTGAGTTGTTCGCCATGACGACCGGAGGCGATCCAACCGATCCCATTGCAGGCCACAAAGCTTGGATCAATTATGCGCTGCAGAACAATCCGAATATCGTGGTCGCGATATCCTTGCCCCCAGTGGATTTCCCCGCTTCTTGGGACTCCACCGCGCAATCCTACGGGTACAACGGAATCGATGACTTTTACCCGGCCGTCGTGGACTACT
>JADHRK010000125.1 GCA_016777435.1 Flavobacteriales bacterium | reverse complement strand
AAATGCAAACGAAAATTACCGTCATTTTCGATTCATGGGACACTACAGCTACCAAATCAATAATGACTTTAGGCTGGAGCCATCCGCCATGGTTCGTCTCACCGAGCGCACCCCAGCGCAACTGGATGTATACATGCGCGGTTGGTTCGCTGACATGGCGTGGTTGGCGCTCGGATTCCGTACCAATGACGCGGCAATTGTGGGGGCTGGCGGCCAATATGGTCCAGTGGGCTTGTCGTATACGTATGACATCACGAGCACCTCAGCGAGCTACTTTAGCCCGCACACGCACGAGATTACATTAACGTACTTTGTACCAAGATCATCAGGTTTCAGTGCAAATTCTATGAATTCCAGTCGTATTTTAGGGCGTAATCGAATTGTGAAATAGGCTGATTGCCGAAAAGAATTAACGAGATGAAGCAAGTGAGTTTGTTTGTAGCGACGCTGATTGTACCCGTTTTGGCGTGGACTCAGTTTGATCGGATTGATGTCGAAGAGATTGACAACGGAGGTGCCGTAAGCGCTCAAACGTATCGTATTTATGCAGTCATGCAGAGCGAAGGTGACGTGATTGATGCCGTGTTCGGTGAAGAGGGAAAACCGCTGACCATCGAGTCCACGGCTCCATTTTATCAGCACCCAAAGGGCAGTGGGCTGGCCTCTGAAGTGCAGCGTTTTGACATTCAAAATGACGCGGCATTGGCCTACGATTCATGGGTTACCATTGGCTTGGAAGACAATTACATGAATTCGCTGACTGGTTTTTTAATCGACCTTACTGATTTCGAAGCGGGAGAAACGTTGACCACCAATAATGGAGCTTGGTTCGTGACTCCTGACAAGCGTCAAGCACTTGCGCCTGAAGACAAACGAATTTTGCTGGGCCAATTTACCACTGCGGGTGTCATCACTGGCGTAATTAACATCCATGGGCGTACCAAGGCCGAATTGGACATGGAGGGAAATGTGACAGCGGGTGCTCAGCTGATTCAAGCTGAGAACATTCGCTTCACTTGCGGCGAGTGAGCCGAAATTCGTCTCGTCCAGAGACCGCCAGTAAACTTTCGAAAGCCATGCAAGTCAATGATTTGCATGGCTTTTTCTTTTTCTATTTTCAACCTGAAGGGGTCTGTTGATTCGAATGAGCGGCTCATCATCAGGTGAGCAGTCGAAAATCTCCATGAAGGGCTGTTGACAAGTGAATGAAGTTTCACATGTGCGAAACATATGGGCAGGTAAGTTTGGAATAACCTAATCTGTACCAATGACATCCACTGCGCCAACTTCTGGGAATGCCCAACTTAAAACCCACTTGAAAGTCACCACCAAGACATTCGTGCTCGATACAAGCGTTTTGTTATTCGATCACAGCGCGCTCTCGCGATTTGAAGAAAATCGCGTAGCCATTCCCATTACCGTCCTTGAAGAATTAGATCAATTCAAGATTGGCAATGAGACCAAAAACTTTGAAGCCCGAGAGTGCATTCGGATCATCGATCGTTTGAGCAAGGAGCAGACGCTTCACGATTGGATTGACATGGATAATGGGCAAGGGGGGAAGCTCAAAATTGCGTTGATTAAGGAAAGCGAACACAGTGAAGCCAATCAGGTCTTCGGATCAAAGTCAAATGATCATCGCATCCTTGATGTAGCGCTCAAGCTTCAAAAAGAGGACCCTACAACAGTTGTTACGCTTGTGACAAAAGACATCAATTTGCGACTCAAGGCAAAGGCGCTAATGTTGCCAGCTGAAGATTATAAAAACGGTCAAGTTCGGGATGTTAAATTGGACTTCACAGGCAAAACGCTTATTGAAGGAGTCGATGCAGATGACATCCGTAAGCTGTATGTGCAAGGTTCAACGCGCAAAGTGACCATGCTCGACCCGCATCGTCAAAACAACCACTACTACGTTTTGCGTAACGGCTCATCTAGTGCGCTTGGTTATTTCAATGAGTCCGCACGATGCATTGATCGAATTGATAAGGAATATGCTTATGGAATCAAGCCACGCAATGCAGAGCAGGCCTTTGCATTGCATGCCATCATGAACCCCAAAATTTCGCTGGTCACGATCTGCGGTGTTGCCGGAACGGGCAAGACGTTATTAGCACTTGCCGGTGCATTGGAACAACGCAATCGCTATGATCAAATCATACTTGCTCGGCCCATAGTGGCATTGTCGAATCGGGATATTGGATTTCTACCGGGCAATGCTGAGGAAAAAATCAATCCATACATGCAGCCGCTTTGGGATAACCTTAATTTTATCAAGTCACAGTTCGGAGAGAACGAGCGTAAAAGTCGGGTCATTGATGAACTGAAGGCACAGAAAAAAATAACCATTTGCCCGCTTGCATACATCCGAGGCCGCTCTTTGACCAATGCCATTTTTATCATTGACGAAGCCCAGAACCTCACACCTCATGAAGTGAAGACAATCATCACAAGGGCCGGCGAAAACTGCAAAATCATTTTGACCGGTGACGTGCGCCAAATCGATGCGCCCTATCTCGATGAGCAATCCAATGGACTGAGCTACGTAATCGACCGGCTGCGCGGGAAAGACCTTTATACGCACATCACTTTAGAGAAGGGAGAACGCTCAGAATTAGCCAACGTAGCCAATTTATACTTGTAAGTTCTATCATACGCCACTCAACCATTCCCCAGCCCGTATACACCATTGTTGATAATTGCGGTGAATACACTGTTAATTCCTTTTTGGATTAACCTTTGCTTAGAAACCATTGTTGAATGTACTTTGGCTCTGTCATCGGATGGAAACATCCACGAAGCGCGACTCTTGCTAGCTCTTAGGACGATGCTTGATGAGTGAAGGAACGGTCCTAGGGCCGAACCGTTTTTCGAGACACTTCGGCACAAAGGTGCTGATTTTGAGTTGAGGAACTGAAACATCGTTGCCTGAGAATGGCAGTGTTGCCCGAGAGGGCGGCGCAATCTGGACTTGTTTGGACTGCGCGGGATCAGGACCCGTTTACACCAGGGATGTACACTTGTTGTATCCCTTGGATTTCGAAAGAAAGCACCTATGTGGTCAGAGGTGCGCGCAGAGCCTGCAAGGGATTTGTCGTCGTCAGACCAGTGTAACCCACAAATGTCGGTAAACGACGCGAAGCTGACGCTGAGAAGCGTTTAGACGTTGCAAAACGACTACAAGCTTAGCCATCAACTTTGGAAAAGCGGGCAACCGCCGATCCAGCGCTTGAAAATGAATTGTCACGTGCCGCGAGTGCAAGCTCACGGTATCCCGCCCCTTGGGTGGGTTGCTGAGAATGCAATTGTCAAATCAATGAAAGCGTACCGTGAGCCTAACAGGTCCAATTCGGTCCGCCGAATTCCCAGCATCGCTCGCGATGAAGCCACGGAGGAACCGCGTCGTAGTTTGAATGTATTTTCTAACTCGGCGCGGTTTTTTTGTGCTCCGCTTCCTGGTCATCATTGGGATGAACGGGTCCCTTCTTGGGTGTCTTCTCCCCTTTGGTGGTCTCCGATGCACCTGCTTCGGAGGGGAGTTTGAGAGGTGTAAACAAAAAAAGAGGGCCTAAGCCCTCTTTTAATCCATTTGATGCTTGATCAGAATTTCCATCCAATTCCGACATTCGGATGCGGCCAAACTGTAAATCCGTCTTCGGTTTCATCTCCTGAAAATTGAATGACTTGGTCAGAGAAGTTGAACCCAATGCCCAAGTCCACGACCATGCCGAAGTCAAAATTGAACTGAAAACCTGTTTCTACTCCAATTCCAATGCCTCGAACAACTTCACGCCATGCGCCATCACCTTCTTCAGGCACTTCGTTGATGGCTCCTTTGTAAAGCCGAGGACCTAAATAAAACCCCTTCGGTGCTTTGCCCAGTCCTTGAATGGGATAGATTCGATACGAAAGAACTCCGAGCGATAACTGCAAAGAATCATCTTCCAGTGCCAGCGTGCGGAAGCTAAGGGACGATTGATCATTAAGGGTTACCTCAAAACGTATGTCAGGTATGCCTCCAGCAACTGAAAAAAGATCAATGGCTGCGATGTAGTCCGGACCCGTCGATGACTCTTCTGTTTCCTGCGCAAAACCGCAGATTGAAATCAATAAACTCAGGGCAAATAAAAGGGAACGTTGCATGGTGAATGCGATTAAAAGTTATGAGTGCAAATTATTTCTGAGGCAAGAGTTTTAAACGTCATTCCAATCTATTTTTTGAACAGAACTTATTTAAAAAAACGGATGGGTCGGGCATTACTTGGCGGTTCGAATGGAGTTCACCCAAATTCGCACCCCAGTTTGAGATTGCCGGGGGTCATTTAGTCCCCCAATTGACTTCAAACTTGAGATCGCCAATGGAAATATTTGACTGGCCTTCGCCATCGCAGGTGTTGTGGCTTTTGAAAATTCCTAGTGGAGTCGTTTCCCATCCATGATTCAACTCGACATATGCGAAAGCGCTCCATTCAATGACATTTCCGCACTCGATGGCGAGACCTTCTGGAATGGGGATCTCTAGATCAGTATTGTGGGCAAACCCATGCCCAAATATTGAAGTTTGAAATGACTTGATTCCGTTGTCCTTGATAATTAGGACGAATGCATCTCCTGAATCAGGAATGGAAATAATCGAAATGCGTTGGATGTTGTTGTAATTGGGTGAAGCGTCCAATTCGGTTGTTTCATTTTCCAATTGGATAAGTTGTGGGTCTTTTGAACAGCTTGCTAGGAGGACGGCTCCAAAGGTGAGCACCGAAATCAAGGACGATTTTTTTTTGAAAGCCATTGTGCTTTTTGATGTTTGCGCTGCAAATCTCATCAACAGGTTCGGCATTGATTATACTTTACTGTGACTAGTTCATGACTTTTATATGACGTATTATGGTAAAAATGAGATTAGCTGATCAAAAGGGCCTGGGCATGACCGGCATCTTTTTCAGCTTAATTCCTCATAAGCACTCAATAGAAAAGGAAGGGATGCAGGCTTCTTGACCCTCTGTGGATACGCCAGTTCTAACGGCATGTGTTCCATAGAAACGGGAGGTAATCCTGTATAGTGATGAACAAAAAAGCGGGGGCCCGTTGGCCCCCGCTTCCCACTCTAACCAAAGCCAAATCATGCTCAGTCGCAGGACTGAGCGAAGTTGGCCAAGAAGCTCAGCAGGTCAGATGATGTAACATATCCATCGCCATTCAAGTCT
>JADHRK010000016.1 GCA_016777435.1 Flavobacteriales bacterium | reverse complement strand
ACTCAGTACGCTGAGGAAATTGTACCGAACCTCAAGGAGCGTTTCGAGTACAAGAGTGTGATGCAGGTACCTGGCATCACTAAAATATGTTTGAATCAAGGTTTGGGTAAGGCGATAGCCGACAAGAAAGTAGTGGAATATGCCACTGATGAAATGTCGCGCATTGTTGGCCAGAAGGCTGTCAAGACGATCTCAACCAAAGACGTATCGAACTTTAAGTTGCGTAAGGGAATGCCAATCGGAGCCCGAGTCACATTGCGTCGCGACCGAATGTTTGATTTCCTCGATCGTTTGATCGCGGTATCCTTGCCCCGAACGCGTGATTTCCAGGGAGTGAGTACCAAAGGCTTTGATGGCCGAGGCAATTTCACTTTCGGAATCAAGGAGCAAGTGATTTTCCCAGAGATCAACCTGGATGAAGTGAAGCACTTCAACGGCATGGACATTACAATTGTTACATCGGCGAATACAGACGAAGAGGCGAAAGCACTCTTGGAAAGTTTCGGATTCCCTTTCAAAAAGAACTAAGATGGCTAAGGAATCAATGAAAGCGCGTGAGCGCAAGCGAGCTCGAATGGTAGCTCGATACGCAGAAAAGCGAGCAGCATTGAAAGCTGCTGGTGATTGGGAAGGGTTGCAAAAGCTCCCACCAAACAGTGCGGCTGTGCGAATGCACAACCGTTGCCAAATCACAGGGCGTCCCCGTGGGTACATGCGGCAGTTTGGGATCTCACGTGTTTTATTCCGAAAGATGGCACTCTCAGGAAAAATTCCTGGAGTAAAGAAAGCCAGCTGGTAACCCACGATATTGAAGCATCATGAATACTGATCCAATAGCAGATTACTTGACCCGCATTCGCAACGCGCAAATGGCAGGGCACAAGGTAGTAGAGGTACCGGCCTCGAACATGAAGAGAGAAATGACCCGCATCCTTTTCGATAAGGGGTACATTTTGAACTTCAAGTTCGATGAAGAAGGGTACCAAGGCAAAATTAAAATTGCTTTGCGTTATGATAGCAAGTCCAAGCGACCGGCCATCTCTGAGTTGAAGCGAGTCTCGACGCCCGGCATGCGCCGTTATGCGAGTTCTGGTGATTTGCCACGCGTTTTGAACGGCCTCGGCATTTGCATCGTTTCCACATCAAAAGGTCTTATGACGGATAAGGAAGCACGCCGAATGAACATCGGTGGTGAAGTGATTTGCACGGTTTATTGATTTAGAAAACGGAACATCATTATGTCACGTATAGGAAAAGCACCCATAAATGTACCCGACGGCGTCTCACTGACGCTTGAAGGACAATTGGTCAAAGTGAAGGGCCCGAAAGGGGAATTGGAACAGGCCATTGACGCTGAAATCGGAATGAGCCTGGAGGAGAACGTTTTGACGTTTACCCGTCCATCTGATCACAAGGATCATCGCGCGAAGCACGGATTGTATCGTGCCTTGGTCAACAACATGATTGTTGGTGTGACCGAAGGGTATAGCATCAAGCTGGAGTTGGTCGGAGTTGGTTTCCGTGCTTCATCGCAAGGACAAGATTTGACTTTGGCCCTTGGCTACAGCCATCAGATTGTGATGCGCATCCCCGCCGAGATCAAATTAGACGCTGATACCAAGAAAGGTGCGAACCCGTATGTGCTGTTGTCGTCTCACGACAAACAGCTCATCGGAACAGTAGCAGCAAAAATCCGCTCACTTCGTAAGCCGGAGCCATACAAAGGCAAAGGTGTGCGTTATGCGGGAGAACAAATTCGTCGTAAAGCCGGTAAGACCGCAGCTAAATAATCGATTCAAATGGGAACGAAGAAAACATTCGCTCGCAATCGCGTCAAGCGCCGTGTTCGTGGAAAAATCCAAGGCACATCTGCGCGTCCTCGATTGTCAGTATTTCGAAGCAACAAGCAGATTTACGCCCAAATCATTGATGACCGGGAAGGCCGCACACTCGCTGCAGCAGGTTCATTGGGAGCGGATGCTGCCAATGGAGCTAAAGTCGAGCAAGCTGCTGCTGTCGGAAAGATGATCGCCGAGAAGGCAAAAGCTGCGGGAATCGAACAGGTAGTGTTCGATCGAAACGGTTACTTGTATCATGGCCGGGTGAAGACCCTGGCGGAAGCTGCGCGTGAAGGCGGGCTCAAATTCTAAGGAAAGATGGAACAACGTCAACAACGAAAAGGACGCGACCAGCAACAGCAGTCACGCACAGGTGATCCCGATTTGAAGGAGCGCTTGGTCGGTATTAACCGTGTCGCCAAAACCACCAAAGGTGGACGTACCTTCAGCTTCAGCTCCATCATGGTAGTTGGGGATGAAAAAGGACGTGTGGGACATGGATTGGGCAAAAGCCGTGAAGTAGCTACCTCCATTCAGAAGGGCATCGAAGATGCGAAGAAGAATATGGTTGAGGTGCCTTTGGTGAAAGGAACCATTCCTCACGCCCAGGAGATGAAGTTCGCAGGCGCCCACGTAATGATCCGCCCGGCCTCTCCGGGTACAGGTGTAATTGCAGGTGGAGCGATGCGTGCAGTGCTCGAAAGCGCAGGCATCAAAGACGTTCTCGCGAAGTCATTGGGTTCAAGCAACCCGCACAACGTCGTGAAAGCAACGTTCAATGCATTGCAAGCCTTGCGCAGCGCGAAAGAAATTGCTGATTTGCGTGGCATTTCAGTTTCAAAAGTATTCAACGGTTAATCGCAGTCATCATGGGAAAAATCAAAATCACCCAGGTGCGGAGTGCTATCAACCGCCCAAAGCGTCAAAAGGCGACCATTCAAGCCCTTGGCATCAAGAAATTGCACAATCCAGTGGAGCACGAAGCAACCCCCCAAATTCTGGGGATGGTGCGGAAGGTTTCTCACTTGGTTCAAGTAGAAGAAGTTTAATTTAATAACCAGCACATACCATGAATCTTAGCAATCTAAAGCCAGCAGATGGTTCTCGGAAGCAGCGCAAGCGAGTTGGACGGGGTGAAGGATCCGGTCACGGAGGTACTTCAACACGTGGACACAAGGGCGCGAAGTCGCGTTCCGGTTACAGCCGAAAAATTGGTTTCGAAGGTGGCCAACAACCATTGCAGCGTCGTGTTCCTAAGTTTGGTTTCACCAATCCGAACCGCGTTGAGTACAAAGGCATCAACTTGGACACCCTTCAGGAGCTCATCGATCGTAAAAAACTCAAAGCCGTGACCGTTGCAGACTTGATGGAAAATGGACTCGCCGGAAAGCGAGACCTCGTCAAGATCCTCGGACGTGGTGAGTTGAAATCTGGAGTTTCCATCCAAGCGCACAAATTCTCGGCTTCAGCGAAAGCTGCCATCGAAGCAGCTGGAGGCGAAGCCGCAGAAGCATAATCCCTTTTCAGATGAAGAATTTCTTTACTCAAATCGCGAACATCTGGAATCACGAAGAATTGCGCCAGAAACTGGGCATCACCTTGGGCTTGATCCTGGTGTACCGAGTGGGTTCATTTATTGTGATTCCGGGCGTGAATAGCGATGTGTTGGCCGAGCAATTGGCGGCCTCCGGTTCAGGAGGATTGGGAGATTTGTTGTCGCTCTTTACTGGTGGCGCCTTCACGCGTGCATCGATTTTCGCCTTGGGCATCATGCCTTACATCTCGGCTTCTATCATTGTTCAGTTGCTTGGCATTGCGGTGCCAGCCGTTCAGAAAATGCAGGCAGAAGGAGAAAGCGGAAGAAAGAAAATCAATCAGTACACACGATTTCTTACCATTGCGATTACATTGGTGCAGGCACCAGGTTACCTCGCTACGTCTGTTGTAGGAGTGCCGGGAGCGGTAGCGAACCCAACCACATTCTGGTGGTTCAGTGCCGTTTTGATTTTGGTGTGTTCCACTTTGGTCATCATGTGGCTCGGTGAGCGGATCACAGACAAGGGAGTGGGCAATGGAATTTCATTGCTCATCATGATTGGAATCATTGCGACGTTCCCTCAGGCATTGATCCAAGAATTTGCTCACCCGGATACCACGTTGTTTTTCTTTTTGGTGGAGGTCGCATTCTTGTTGATTGTCATTGGCGCAAGCGTCGCCCTGGTGCAAGCCTTGCGAAAGGTGCCCGTTCAGATGGCCAAGATGCAAGCGGGCGGAACGCATTTGCCACAGGGCGAAGGTGCTCGAAGCTATATCCCATTGAAGGTGAATTCGGCAGGAGTGATGCCCATCATTTTTGCGCAAGCCATCATGTTTGTGCCACTTTACTTGACACAGAGTGAGACATTCCAAGAAAATGAGGCATTGCAGAGCTTGTCCGATTTCAACGGATTCTGGTACAATGCAATCTTCTTCGTGATGATTGTTGTCTTCACGTATTTCTACACGGCGATCACAGTCAACCCCAATCAAATGGCGGATGATTTGAAACGTCAAAATAGTTTTGTTCCCGGCGTCAAACCAGGAAAGCCCACAGCGGATTTCTTGGAGCGGATTCTCTCGAGTATCACCCTGCCGGGCTCATTGTTTTTGGCTTTGATAGCGATCCTTCCAGCGATTGTTTTTAGCCTTGGATTAACGAAAGCGCAAGGCTTCTCCATCTTCTTCGGCGGTACGTCGCTGTTGATCATGGTTGGGGTCATTCTCGATACACTCCAACAAATCGAAAGCTACTTGCTTTCTCGTCATTATGACGGTTTGATGAAGTCTGGGAAATTGCGTGGCCGGCCACAGTCTCCTGTGGGTGGCATTACAGGATAAACCGAAATGAGTTTCGGCCGACGCGTGCACATAAAAACGGACGAAGAGGTTGAGCTCCTTCGAGAGAGTTCTTTGCTTGTTGGGAAAACGTTAGCTGCTGTGGCAGACCGGATCAGACCGGGAGTCACAACGCTTGAGCTTGATGCTGTGGCCGAGGAGTTTATCCGCGACCATGGTGCTGAGCCCGGTTTCAAGGGATACGGAGGATTTCCGAATTCCTTGTGCACTTCAGTCAATGAGGCGGTTGTGCACGGCATTCCAAATGACAAACCACTGGTCGATGGTGACATCGTATCGGTTGATTGTGGAGTGCTGAAAAACGAGTTTTATGGAGACAGTGCGTACACCTTTGCGGTGGGCGAAATCACTCCAGAAATTCAGCAGCTATTGGAAGTCACCAAAGAATGCCTTCAAAAAGCCATTGAGCAAGCAGTGGTTGGTAAGCGAATCGGAGATATCGGTTTTGCCTGCCAGCAACATGCTGAGCAAAATGGCTACGGAGTCGTTCGGGAATTGGTGGGTCACGGTTTGGGGCGTTCGTTGCATGAAGCACCGGAGGTTCCGAATTACGGAAGGCGGGGCAATGGCCCTCGCTTGATGGATGGAATGGTTTTGGCCATTGAACCGATGATCAACTTGGGTCGAAAAGAAGTCTTTCACGAGGAAGACGGCTGGACGATTGTGACGGCAGACCGCAAAGTTTCAGCGCATTTCGAACACGACGTCGTCGTGCGCAAAGACCGAGCGGACGTTCTCTCAAGTTTTGACGAAATAGAAAAAGTATTACAACAACAAAAACGAAAGGTCTAAACGATTTAATCATATGGCGAAACAAGCGTCCATAACGCAAGACGGAACCATTCTAGAAGCATTGTCTAACGCAATGTTCCGAGTGGAATTGGAAAACGGGCACATTATCACTGCCCACATCTCAGGAAAGATGCGGATGTACTACATCAAAATCTTACCGGGTGATCGCGTGCGTGTCGATATGTCACCGTATGATTTAACCAAAGGACGAATTTCGTTCCGATACAAGAAATAATTGCACTATGAAAGTTCGTGCTTCCCTCAAAAAGCGTACCACCGACTGCAAAATTGTACGTCGCAAAGGCCGCTTGTATGTCATCAACAAGAAGAATCCTAAAATGAAGCAACGTCAGGGTTAATCCTGACGTTGTCAAACCCATCGCCCATGGCACGTATAGCAGGTATAGATATTCCCCGCAATAAGCGCGGAGTCATTGCACTCACATACATCTACGGAATCGGACGCAGCCGTGCGTCACAATTGCTCGTAGAGTGCGGAGTGTCCGAAGACAAAAAAGTCCAGGACTGGACCGACGATGAAGTCGGTGCGGTTCGTAACGCCATTTCAACCGGTTTCAAGGTTGAAGGTGAGTTGCGTTCTGAGGTGCAGTCGCACATCAAGCGTTTGATGGACATTGGAAGTTACCGTGGCATCCGCCACAGAAATGGTTTGCCACTCCGTGGACAACGAACCAAGAATAACTCACGCACTCGTAAGGGCAAGCGTAAGACGGTAGCAAACAAGAAGAAGTAATCACCGCATTTAATCATTGAGCTCTGTCAGGAGCTGATCACCTAAATATTAAGACGATGGCGAAAAACGTCAAGAAAAAGAAGAAAGTGGTAGTCGAGGCTACAGGCCAAGTGCATATCCACTCATCCTTCAACAACATCATCATTTCGTTGACCAACAACAACGGGCAAGTGATCTCATGGTCAAGCGCTGGAAAGATGGGTTTCCGGGGCTCCAAAAAGAACACGCCTTACGCTGCGCAAGTAGCTGCTGAGGATTGTGGCCGCGAGGCACACGATCTAGGTCTTCGCAAGATTCGCGCTTTTGTAAAAGGTCCCGGTGCGGGCCGCGAAAGCGCAATGCGTGCGTTGCACAACATGGGAATTGAGGTCATCGAGATCATCGATGTGACTCCGTTCCCGCACAATGGATGCCGCCCACCAAAGCGTCGTCGCGTATAATCTCATCGTCGAACCAGAATAGAATCAAACGATATGGCACGTTTTCGCGGACCCAAATCAAAAATTAGTCGCCGATTTAAAGAGGCGATCTTCGGACCTGACAAGGCGTTGGAACGCCGTCCTTATGGACCAGGACAGCACGGCAACACCCGCCGTCGGAAGAAAGAATCAGAGTACTCTGTGCAATTGGCTGAAAAGCAAAAAGCAAAGTACACATACGGCATCTTGGAGAAGCAGTTCTCCAACATGTTCAAACAAGCCAATGCTCGCCAGGGCATTACGGGAGAGATTTTGCTCCAATTCTGCGAGAGCCGATTGGACAATGTGGTTTTCCGTCTTGGATTGGCGAACTCGCGTCGAGGGGCGCGTCAGTTGGTATCTCACCGTCACATTATGGTCAATGGTCATTTGGTGAATATCCCATCTTACCGATTGCGTCCAGGAGACGTGGTAGCGGTCCGGGAGAAGAGCAAATCATTGGCATCCGTCACTAGCGCATTGAGCGCTGCTCCAAAACGATTGGAGTGGTTGGATTGGAATGTTCAGAACATGTCTGGAACATTCATTAGTGTCCCATTGCGTGACCAGATTCCTGAGAACATCAAGGAATCACTCATCGTCGAATTGTACTCGAAGTAAACCAAATCCTTACAGCAAATGGCTATTCTCGATTTTCAGAAACCAGACAAGGTCATCATGTTGGACTCTTCAGAGTTCAATGGCCGATTTGAATTCCGCCCCCTCGAACCCGGATTTGGAATTACTGTAGGCAACGCGTTGCGACGCATCATGCTCTCCTCTCTTGAAGGCTATGCCATCACGAGTGTGAAGATTGATGGTGTTGAGCACGAGTATTCCACAATCAAAGGCGTTCAAGAAGACGTAACCGAAATGATTCTGAACCTCAAGCAGGTTCGATTCAAGCGTCAAATTGAAGGGTCAGAAGGAGAAACAGTAACCTTGAAGGTTGCAGGTGGTAAATTATTTACTGCAGGCGACATCGGACAGTTCACCAGCGCATTCCAAGTGATGAATCCCGAGCAGGTGATTTGCAATATGGATAACAAGGTGAACTTGACCATGGAAATTGTCATCAGCAAAGGGCGAGGCTACGTTCAAGCAGAAGACAACAAGCGCGAAGGAGCCGCCATTGGAACAATTGCCATGGACGCCATCTTCACCCCTATCCGCAACGTCCAGTACGATGTGGAGAACTACCGGGTAGAGCAGCGTACGGACTACGAAAAACTCAATCTTCAAATTGATTGTGATGGCAGCATCACACCCAAAGACGCGCTTCAAGAAGCAGCGAAGATTTTGATTCAACACTTCATGCTCTTTAGCGATGAACGCATTTCTCTCGAATTGGAGGAGCGCGTTGAAGTTGAAGAGTTTGATGAAACCAGCTTGCACATGCGCCAGCTGCTCAAGACGAAATTGAGCGATATGGACCTCAGTGTTCGTGCCTTGAATTGCTTGAAGGCAGCAGACATTGAGACCCTCGGCGAATTGGTCAGCTACAATAAGAACGACCTGTTGAAATTCCGCAACTTCGGTAAGAAGTCATTGACGGAATTGGAAGACTTGGTTGAGGGAAAGAACCTCACATTCGGAATGGATGTGAGCAAGTACAAACTCGACAAAGAGTGAAGTTATGCGGCACAATAAGAATTTTAACCACCTCGGTCGCAAGACCGCACACCGCAAGGCCATGCTTTCAAACATGGCGTGCTCTCTGATAGAGCATAAGCGAATCAATACAACCGTTGCTAAGGCGAAAGCTTTGCGGCAGTTCTTCGAACCCTTGGTCACGCGATCAAAGGATGATACGACGCACAGCCGTCGTGTAGCCTTCCGTGTTTTGGGCAACAAGTATGCCGTTACCGAATTGTTCCGTGAAGTCGGCCCTAAGGTCGCTACTCGGGATGGCGGATACACGCGAATCATTCGCACTGGAAACCGACTCGGTGACAACGCGGAAATGTGTTTGATTGAACTTGTGGATTTCAATGATGTCTATGGCACAGAGGAGAAGAAGAAGCGTTCACGACGCTCGCGACGTGGAGGTGCAGCGAAAGCGGCTCCTGTAGCTTCTCCAGCTGCTGAGGCTGCTGCTGAAGAAGCTCCGGCTGTTGAGGCTGTTGCCGAAGAAGCTCCGGCTGTCGAGGCTGTTGCTGAAGAAGCTCCGGCTGTTGAGGCTGTTGCCGAAGAAGCTCCGGCTGTCGAGGCTGTTGCTGAAGAAGCTCCGGCTGCCGAGGCTGCTGCTGAAGAAGCTCCGGCTGCTGAGGCTGCTGCTGAAGAAGCTCCGGCTGCCGAGGCTGCTGCTGAAGAAGCTCCGGCTGCTGAGGAAGCGCCGGAAGCAGACGCGGAAGAAAAGAAAGACTAAACGTTGATTCAACGATATTGAAACGGGAGGCGCAAGCCTCCCGTTTTTTTTATGTTGAATGATTTTTGAAAACTGGGATGAAATTGGGACTTGCACCTGCCGGTCAAGCTATTTGAGCACATTATCTTTGCGCTATGGCAAAATCCCGCGACACCAAAAAACCCGCTATACTTTTACTAGCTGATGGAACCCGATTCGAAGGACATGCGGCTGGAGCGATAGGGATCACAACGGGAGAAATAGCCTTCAATACAGGAATGTATGGTTATCAGGAAATTTTCACAGATCCTAGTTATCACCGTCAGATTTTGGTGATGGCCACCTCCCACATTGGGAATTATGGCGTGCACGATGCGGAAGTGGAATCTGAACGAGTTCAGATTGCAGGGTTGGTGACAAAAAACTTCTCTTCAATCGCGAGTCGTGTGGGCGGTGCTGGCACTCTACAGGACTATATGGTCCGGGACAGTGTGGTTGGGATTTGCGATTTGGACACCCGTGCTTTGGTGCGTCACATTCGACAGTCAGGTGCGATGAATGCCATCATATGCAGTGACGGAACCGACGAGGGAGAATTGAAAGAGATGCTCGCCGATGTGCCGTCTATGGAAGGCATGGAACTCAGCAGTGAAGTCACTTGTGCTGAAGTGCATGACGCCCCAGCGCTTGGTGTGGCCAAGTGCAAAGTGGCCTTGCTCGACTTAGGGGTGAAGACGAATATCGTGCGATGCCTGACGGAGCGAAATTGTGACGTTCGGGTGTTCCCTATGTCCACTTCGGCCGATGAGATGCTGGCTTGGTCACCTGACGGAATTATGCTTTCCAACGGTCCTGGCGATCCGGGGGCGATGGAGCAAACGATCGAAACGGTGAAGGCATTGGTCGCATCGGGTAAGCCAACTTTCGGCATTTGTTTGGGGCATCAAGTTTTGGCGCTGAGCCAAGGATTGAAGACTGTAAAGATGTTCAATGGCCACCGCGGAGTGAATCATCCCATCAAAAATTTGATCACGGGAAAAGCAGAAATCACTTCTCAAAATCATGGCTTCGTGGTCGATCGGGCGTCGGTTGACGCAAATGCAGGGGTCGAAGTAACCCACATTCACTTGAATGATGAGACCGTTGCGGGTATTTCCTTAAGAGGGCTGCCCATATTCTCTGTGCAATACCACCCAGAAGCATCAGCAGGCCCTCACGACAGCCGTTACCTCTTCGATCAATTCGTTGAGAGCATGACGCGTGTGGAGGTCCTCGCTTGATTGTGTACCTTCGCGTCGCGTTACACCCCCCGTCTGGAAATGTCCCAGGCCGCGCCATTCGCACAACACCAACTATTTACAGATTACAATGAGCTACATTGATCACGTTCAAGCCCGTCAAATCCTTGATTCACGAGGCAATCCTACCATTGAAGTTGATGTCATTACGGGTGACGGTTCAATGGGCAGAGCGGCGGTTCCTTCAGGAGCGTCAACGGGTATTCACGAAGCGGTTGAATTGCGCGATGGTGGAGAAGAATGGATGGGGAAAGGGGTGACACAAGCGGTAAAGCATGTCAACGAGCTTTTGAGTGATGAACTCAACGGTTTCGATGTGTTTGATCAGCGAGCCATTGACCAAATCATGATTGATTTGGACGGAACGGCAAACAAAGGGAAAATTGGGGCGAATGCCATCTTAGGAGTTTCCTTAGCCGTAGCGCACGCAGCGGCGGATTGCGCGGGCCAGCCGTTGTACCGATACCTAGGCGGAGTCAATGCGCATACCTTGCCTGTACCCATGATGAACATCCTCAATGGAGGTTCACATGCCGACAATAAAATTGACATCCAAGAATTCATGGTGATGCCGGTCGGTGCGGAAACGTTTTCTGATGGATTGCGCATGGGCACAGAGGTGTTTCACTCCCTGAAAAAGGTGCTGCAGAAACGAAGACATTCGACCAATGTAGGGGACGAAGGTGGATTTGCTCCCAATTTGGGATCCAACCAGGAAGCCATTGAAGTCGTGATTGAAGCGGTCGAGAAGGCGGGCTACCGTCCTGGGGATGATTTGTTGATTGCGTTGGATGCTGCAGCCTCCGAGTTTTACAATGGAGAGAGCAACCGGTACATTTTTGAATCAACAGGCGACCAAATGACGGGTTCTGAGCTGGTGGACTTTTGGAAGGGTTGGTCCGAGCAGTATCCGATTGTAAGCATCGAAGACGGATTGGCAGAGGACGATTGGGATGCTTGGAAGCAGTTGACCGACGCCGTAGGCGATAAGGTACAGTTGGTAGGAGATGATTTGTTCGTCACCAATACCCACCGTTTGGCGCGTGGGATTGAGAACAACATTGCCAATTCCATCTTGGTCAAGGTGAATCAAATTGGCACGCTGAGCGAAACCATTGATGCCGTGAGCTTGGCGCATCGCAGCGGTTACACCAGCGTCATGAGCCACCGAAGCGGTGAAACTGAGGATACGACAATCTCAGATTTGGCGGTTGCGCTCAATACGGGTCAAATCAAGACCGGATCAGCGAGCCGTTCAGACCGTGTCGCCAAGTACAATCAATTGCTCCGCATTGAAGAAGAGTTGGGCGAAGCAGCGGTTTACCGCGGATTGGCCTTCCGAGGTTGAACCGATGGGGAAGCGTTAGTCCTTGCTGAAGTCGGCTGCATCGATTTGGCCGGGAACTTGCTGAAGCAAGCCATAAATCCGAAACTCTGTTCGTTCGTTTTCTTCGTGGCAGTAATCGGCGCATGGGTCGCCCGGGGCACAGTCATTGACGAGTTCCGTGATTCCTTTGCCAAGGCTCAATAACTGCTTGGAGGAGACGCCGAGTCGCATGAGGGCTGTTTCCAATTGAATGCCGCGGTTTTTGGAGAGACGATTGGTGGGTTCGTCGGATTCATTCCAATCTGCTGCATGTTCGTGGGTGCGGATTTCCATGAAAATGTCTGGATTCAGTTTCAAGAAATCGGCCAGCTCTTTCAACTCTACTTGGCCTTTTCGGGAGAGGTCTATTGTTCCATCGAGCCAGTTGATGTCAGACAATTCAAACGGCTTTCCGCCCATGTACTTGGAGGCGAAATTGGCATCATTCAACATCCGCACGCGGGCCAATTCGATGTCCAAGCCTTCGTTCTCACCGGATGTGGTGACCATCATTTGTTCTACGATGTAACCGGATGCACGGGCCTGAACGCGGTAGGCGCGGTTGGGAGGCAATTGCAATGAAGCTGTTCCGTCGAGGTCTGTGCGAATGTCCCATGCCGATCCGTCACGTGTGTCAATCCACCTTAAGGGAACACGTGCGATTCCTTCTCCCGTGCTTCGGTTGGTGGCCTTGATTTGGACGGTTACCGGTGCTTCGATGGTTTCCAGTCGGTAAATCTGATCCCAACCGGATCGATTGGAACAAACGAAGGCAGATCCATCGCTGTACGGAGCGTATGAGAAGTCATCGGCCAATGTGTTCACAGGGAAACCCATGCGAATGGGCTTTTTCCAAGCTTCGCCAGCGCGCCAATGGCGCTGAGCCAATTCTACGGTGGGATCGACTTCCGTCCAGAAGACATCGAGGCCTCCTAAGGTCGGATGGCCATCCGACGAAAAGTACAATCGGCCATCTTCATCCATCGCTGGGAATACGTCATCACCGGCCGAATTCACTTCAGGCCCCAAGTTTAGCGGTTCTTCCCAAAAGGTTCCGTTGCGCTCAGAGACCCAAATGTCCATTCCTCCCTGCGACTCCGGCGATGGAATGTCGGAAGAAAAATACATTTTGGTGCCATCGGGTGACCAGGTCGGATGGGCGAAGACATAGCCTCTTTCGACGAATGGAAAGGGGCGGGATTCACTCCATTCTCCCGAAGCAGTGCGGCTCGCTATGAGCAACTGAAATCCACCAACCAGGGGGTCTCCAAACCAACCGAGGCCATCGGCGTTCTTTTTCGAATAGGCAATGGACCGACCGTTGGGGGAAACATTGACCATTCCATCGTGCTCGGGCAAATCCCAAATTTCCACATCCGCAGCTTTCATGACTTTGCGCGTAGATGCCGTCAAGTCCATGGACCATGTTTCATTTCGATCCAATCGGGCGCTGTGGTCTGTTTCTCCCCAGCGCCAGGGTTCACTTGAAAAATAGAGCTTGCTCCCGCTGATGCGCGGTGATGACGCCGTTTCCTGTTGTGGAAAGTGCAGGATTTGTGCTTCCCAGTATCGCTCGTCTTCGATTACTTCGAGTTGACGCACGCAGTTGTCCCAAAGTCGATTTGTATAGCTGTTGGTATTTTGCGGTGTCATGAGGGGTTGGAGGACATCGCTTGCTTCCAAGTATTTGGATTCATTCATCAGGGCAGTGGCCCATGACTGTCGGTCTTCGGCATTCAGACCGGAACGCAAGTCCAATTCTTCAAAGCTTCGAGCCGCATGGGTGTAATCACCTACAATGAGTTGGCTTTGCCCCATCAAGCGCAATGCCATGGTGTCATTGGGCCATTGAAACCACGCTTGTTCGAAGTTTGCTATGGCTTCAGAATATTGCTTCTTCTCATAGGCTCGCAGGCCTTTCCAGAAATGCCGTGAGTTGCATGAGCTGAATGAAAACAAGGCAATCAAGGCCAATGCGCACAAGGCGCGGCATTGAGCAATAGCGGTAAATCGATTCATGGTCTTTCTTTTCGAAGGAGGTCGTCAGAGAGCCCAATCCATTCGAACGGGCCTATGACAATGTTATTCGAAAAAAACAGGGGTATTACACCATGTCTTCGCCGTCTTTCCACATTGCAATATGGGATAATGCAATTCCTGCGGCAACCGAAACATTCAACGACCCGGTGTTCCCAACCATGGGCAACCGCACGCCCTCACTGCAATTGCGGAAAACGGCATTTGAGATGCCACGCTCTTCATCACCCACCACGAGGCAGATTGAACCGGATATTTTGCTTTCGTGAATGGAGTTTTCGGCTTTTTCACTGAGCGCAACAGGTTGGATGCCATGCTGTGCAATCATTTTGAGGGCATCGGCCATGTCAGGCACGCGCGCAACAGGCAGTCGCATGAGCGCCCCTGAGGAGGATTTGATGGCGTCTTCTTGAATAGGGGCCACACCGGACATGGGAATGACGAGGGTGGTGGCACCGAAACATTCAGCACTGCGTGCAATTGCCCCGATGTTGCGGACATCGGTTACCCCGTCCACGGCCACGAGCAAAGGAGTTTCACCGGATTCGAATGTTCGTGCGATGAGTTCTTCCAATGGCTGGTAGGTGATCGGTGACAAGAATGCGATGATGCCTTGGTGATTCTTCGCTGTGATGCGCAGCAGTTTTTCTTTGGGCACACGCTGCACGGGAATATTGAGATCTTGAAGCTTGCGCATCAGCGCGGCCGTGCGTTCTCCTTTTTCATCCCGCTGAATCAGCACGCGCTGGAATTCTTTCCCAGCCTCCAATGCCTCGAGCACGGGGTGCCAGCCCATGACAAAAGTGTCGCTGGGTGGCCGTTTTCTATGCTGTCCTTGGCTCCGGGCTGAACGACCGGGCTCGAAAGACCGCTTGTTTTTATCGGAGTTAGAGCGCGGTGACGAGGGAGATGAAGGCAAATCGAAAGGCATGGAATGCGAGGTTGATTGGGGCAAAGGTACCTTGGAATTAATCAGGCTGAACCCGTCCGTTTCGCCAATTGGTCACCATTCGGTCCCAACCAACGCGGTACTGGATACTTCTTCCAAGAACGAAAAATGAGGGATCCCATGGATGGTCTTTTCGCACGAACCGCATGTTAAGAGCATTGGCCGTGCCTTCCTCTCCATAGAGCCACCATTCGCTTTCGCGTGTGCGGCGGATTTTATCAGGGACGCCGAAAACAATATGTACCATGCCACGGTCGGTCTTCCAGCCGGGGACCACACCGGAAAAATAACGGTTCGCCTCTTCCACCCGGCTGTAATAGGTTTTGATCAATTCTGCTGCTGATGCCTTATCGTTGCCACAGCTCAACCAGAAAGCATCCAAAGCCGCTTTCGGATCGGACGATGCTTGCATTCTTTGAAATTCGCTGCGCGAGGTAATGTATCGGCTGGAGGCAATCATCAGCCGCAGGTCTCGGACGTAAGGGAATTCAAAATCAACTCCATACAAGATGTGTGCAATATCCAGCTTTTCAGAACCATTGGGTGAGCCAAGGACATTGATGCCAGGCTGCACGACGTATCCGCTCCAGCCCGATGGGTCCATTTCCCAATCGGAGCGAATCATGGGTTGCAACGTGTCTGTTTTGTCCTTGCTGTTGGTGAAAGGAGGCGATGGCAGGCGATGGGGGACATCAACACTGGCATGCTGCCAGCGGGATCCGGTTGGCGCCGAAAAATAAATGGTATCCCCGGTTTTTGCGTGGCGTCCAAAAAGGGGCCAACCGTCCGGCGCATAAGGATGAGCAACAGTCTCCCAATCCGGAACAAGTGACTGCCACTGAAAACTGTTGTTGCGGTGCTCATCGCGGAATTCTCCTGGCACCGTTGTGGCTCCTTCACTCCAAGGCGCCGCCAGGGCCGTGCGATGAACCCGCCACTGTCTTCTTGCTTTTTCCGGAGTGCCGGAATCCAACGTATCCAGCCAAGACTCTTTGCTTTCGCCCAATTGAACGGACATACGAGCGAAAAAAGGCGATGCCGGATCCTCCCTCAAATACAGGCATTCTTCGCGGCTCCATTCCAGGTACACATCGAGCGAATCGCGGCCCGCCGGCAGCACAGAACATTCCGCATGCAGGAGGTTGGCTTCAAAGTCATAAGGCCTTTGCGTTGAGGGAGTTCTTGATGCATTGAATGCTGATTGGCAGCCCAAGAGGCAGACGGCCATCGCTATTAAGATTGAAATGGTGATAAATGCTAATCTCGGCATGCGGGAAAGATACATGGAAACGTAACCTTACAATCTGAACTTACGTATGCGAATCGATAAAACATTTACTCCCATGACACGTATCTTTCAATGGACTTTGGGTTTGTTGCTTGCAACGACGGTGTTGGCTTCATGTGCTACAAGTTATTCGGCCTGTGCAGCTTACGCTGAGGTTGAGGCTTGCGAGTGATCAAGCCCACAAAAATGTCACTTCTTTTTCGGTGCCTGAACTAAGGGACCGAGCAACGGGACATGCGCGCGTCGTTCGCTCCAAAATGACTTTTTGTTGGTCGGTTGCACCTTCAATCTGAACGCGCAAGGCTACTGTAATTTTTCCAATCCTTCGTGGATTAGAAGCCATGGATTTCCAAACTTGGGCTTCCATTTGAACCTTTTCATAGCCCATGTCGCGCGCTTTGATGCCCAAGATGGTCATCACACAACTCGCCAGTGCTGCACTGACAAGATCCGTGGGAGAAAAGGACTCCCCTTTCCCGTTGTTGTCCAGCGGTGCATCAGTGATTACAGTTTGTCCAGAGCGATTGTGCGTCATTGACGTGCGCAAATCACCCTCGTAATTGAGGCTATATTGAGCAGGGGCTTCCATGAGGTATCGGGTGTTTGATTGGCGAAATTACCAACAGTTGCAAAGGTGCGAAGGACCTGACAAGTTACGTGTTAAATTTGCCTAGATGTTCTACCGCTCAATTCCAACTTACTTGTGTTCAGTACTTCCGGGGGTATTGCTAGGAGGGATGTTGATCGGCTTCGGTTGGTCCGGAGAGGCACGTGCGCAAGTATTTTCTGGGGATCAGGCCGTTTATGCGGATGGCGCAGCCAAGATTCCCTTGACCGATGAATTTCAATTTGGGTTGCACATGCACACCCAAGGAGGTGGAGTAACCCTGCGCAAAGGAAATTACAAGGGAGCTTTTCGAATTGCATGGTTGGGCGCAGACTTGGTGATCTTGAAACATCCGAAAGAAATCAAGATTTCCAATCCGATTTATGAAAACGGCCGGCCATACGTCTACGGGAAGCAGAACGCATTCCAAATGTTGCGTCTTTGGAGAGGGCATCAACGGCTCCGATCTGAAAAGTTGCGAAAAGATGCGGTGCGATTGAGTACCCATTGGCGTTATGGATTCACCCTCGGAATCCTCAAGCCGGTGTACCTAGAAATTGGCTATCCGGACATTCCCTTCGATTACATCGCGACAGAAGTGTACGATGCGAATGCTCATTTTTCGGATAATATTTATGGACAAGCAAGCTGGAGCAATGGCTTGGATCAATTGGGGATAGTGCCCGGATTGCACATGAGTTACGCCTTCGATTTTGAATATGGGAACGAGCGCTTCCAGCAGCGAACCCTCGGGGCTGGAATCGCCTGCGATGCCTTTTTGACCCCACCGGAAATTTTCGCGGCAGGATTTGAACAGAATCAACGGCTTTTTGTCACATTGTTTGCGACCTTTGAACTTGGAAGAAACTGGACGCGCTAAGCCAAAGACGAAATGACCACGCCAACGACACCACCGAACGATCCCAAATCAACGGGAATGCGCACGCCCAAGCCCAAGTGGTTGCGTGTGAAATTGCCAACAGGCAAGGAATACAAGGAAGTCCGTGAGATCGTTTCAGAACACAAGCTACACACCATCTGCGAAAGCGGACACTGCCCAAACATGGGGGAATGTTGGGGGGCAGGCACAGCGACGTTTATGATTCTCGGCAATATTTGCACGCGCAGCTGTGGATTTTGCAATGTCGCGACCGGGAAACCCCTGGAGGTGGATGTTTTTGAGCCGGGTCGCGTAGCCAAATCGGTAAAATTGATGGGGATCAAGCATGCCGTGATTACGTCAGTTGACCGGGATGACTTGGCCGATGGCGGAAGTGAAATTTGGGCGCAGACGGTTCGTGCGATTCGGCAACAAAGCCCAGGAACTACATTGGAAACCTTGATTCCGGATTTTGCGGGTAAATGGGAAAACTTGATGCCAATCATTCAAGTTGCGCCCGAAATTGTCTCGCACAATTTGGAGACGGTTCGGCGCATGACGAAAGCGGTGCGCATTCAAGCCAAATACGACCGTAGTCTTGAAGTTTTGCGCAGGCTCCGAAAAGCAGGGATCAAGACGAAATCAGGAATTATGATGGGGTTGGGAGAAACCGTTGACGAAGTGATTGAGGCCATGGATGACTTGCGCAGCGTGGATTGTCAGGTTTTGACATTGGGTCAATATTTGCAGCCTTCCCCAAAGCATCTTCCGGTGGCCGAATTCATTCACCCCGATGTGTTTACCGAGCTCAAGGCCATTGGGCTTAAAAAAGGGTTTCGATTCGTTGAGAGTGGGCCGCTGGTACGCTCCAGCTACCACGCGGAAAAACACCTTTTCTGAGTTCGAAGCGCTCGAGAAGTGCGACTTCTTTTCATTTTTTAATCAGACTTATCGCACCTGTGGTGTCGCGATTTGAGCAGTTCATTCCCTTGGCATTGGTTTTGGTGCGGAAGTCGTGAACACAAATGCTTGACACGGACTTGGTTTGTTGTAACTTTCGAACTCCTGATTGGATAAAACTGTAACCATGCAACTGAAGACGATTTTCACGGCCTCCGCGGCTGTAGCGCTTGCCCTCACAGGTTGGCAGATCAATAACACTCAAAATTCAGACGAGGCCCTGGGCTATGCACCACGAACCACGTCCACCGAAGCACAAACGCCTGATGGTGCTTGGGAAATTCAGAAGAAACTTCTGGGTGATATAGAGACTGGCGAAATCAATGAAGAAGGCCTCCGCGAACTTCGCGGCGAGGTGGTCCGATACGCTGCCCAACAAAATTTGGATGGACGTGCAACGGATCATTACTGGAATGAAATGGGGCCGGACAACATCGGTGGCCGCACCCGCGCGATTGCTGCGGTGATTCCGGAAGACGGAAGCGAAGAAACTGTGCTATATGCCGGAGCGATTTCGGGCGGTTTGTGGAAAAGCGACAACGGTGGCAATGATTGGAACCAAATCTTTGGTTTGGAGCAAATGGTCATCGGTTCAGTTGCTGTCCTTGGAAATGGCGCTGTCTATGTAGGCTCAGGTTCTATTTACGATGGCGGCAACGGCGATGGCGGCAGCGGCTTTCGAGGACGCGGAATTTGGTGGTCCGAAGATGGTGAGAATTTTGAGATGGTAGAAGGTACCGATCCGGGCGAGTTCAACTCTGGAAACTTTTCAGCGGTTGACGCAATGGTAGCGGATCCATTGGACGATAACCGGGTGTGGTTTGGAAGCAACGCAGGATATGGCTTCATTGAGGATGGCGTAATGACCATGAGCCCTAGCGATGACATCAATGGAGCGGTTGGCGACATTTCAATCGCTGCTGACGGATCGTACATGCTGATCGGCATGAACAATTGCCGAGTCTACCGTTCCAACGGGACGGATTTCACCTCGTTCGAAAGCATGTCAGGGTCAAACAACGACGAAACGGTCCTTCCCCAAAGTGGAAACGGACGCGTCCGTGTAGCCATCTCCATGGATGATGCGAACCATGCCTTTGCTGTTTTCGCAACAAGCGGTGGTTTGTTTGGCGGACTCTACCATACAGGCAATGGAGGCGAGAGCTGGAGCAATGTTTGGCCCAATGAAATCGACGAAGCGACTCCGCTCCCTCGTCCTCAAGGCATTTATGACTTGGCACTAGGCATCAAGCAAGGCCAGCCAGATTTGGCGTACGTAGGCGGCATTGAGCTATGGAGATCAGGACCAAGCCAGCAAGCAGAATTGGCCGCATACGCCTTCGATTTTGCAGGCACAGACATCGACGTCCATGCCGATGTGCATGAGGTGATGTTCACACCTTCCGGCAACATGTACGTTGCTACGGATGGTGGCATTTACAAAAGCACGGATGGCGGTGAATCATACAATGACATCAACCGAGACTTCTCGGTCACCCAATTTTACGGAATGGACCACAGTGCGCGAAGCGCAGTCATGGGTGGAACGCAAGACAATGGATCCCTCTTCATTCCTTCCAGCGGCTACTTCCTGAGCGATCAAGAAGCGGTGGAAGTGCAAGGGGGCGATGGTTTTGATTGCTCGATCTCCCAGGTGACAGAAGCTGAGGGCTACGAATATGCTTTTTATGCTACTTCCCAAAACGGTGGATTAAGCCGAGGCACAGTAGGGCCGGGAGACATCGCGAATTATGGCAGTTTCTTCGATGCGAATATTGCGGAGCTTGCCAATGATGAAGGAGAAATTGGACAGTTTTATTCAGTGGTTCGCTTGTATGAGAATACCGAAGACCAAGACTCACAGCGCTCGGTGATATTGGTCAATCCATATGGCGAACCAGTCACGGACAGCACATTCACCTTGTCCACTTCCAATCAGAACTTGGACTTTGAATACACCTTGCCGGAAGGAGTAGAGCTCGCATATTATGATGAGCTTGTGCGCCCGGAGCGGTTGTTGAGCGAGCCATTAACGGAAGATCCAGACTACTTCTGGATGGATCCGCAAGAAGCAATCGAGCAGCTTGACTGCTACGACGACAGCGTTTTGGTGGGACAGGAAATGGTCATCACTGACATCACGCCAGTGGTGGATTCGATTTACATCGCTGAATGGGATGAGTGGGTGTACAATACAGTAGGATTCGATACAACGTTTGCAGAGGTGGATGTCTATGACGTAAATGCTGTTTGTGATACGATGTATTTCCACGCATCGGATACCATGTATGATGTTCCTGGCCGATTGCTCGTCAATGATCCGTACACGACGATGACCATTGCGGGATTCAACGGAGGGAATGGCATCTGGATGACGCGCGATGGTTTGAATTTCAATACCACACCAGAATGGGTGCGTTTGGACAATGCTCCAGCGGGCACGGGAACCAAAGCGGTGGAATTTACGGTCAACGTTGAGCCTGAAGCAGGCAACCACATGTTTGTCAGTGGATGGGATGGAAAGCTTTACCGCTTTGACGGCATGGAGGACATTCACACACAGGACGATGTTCCTGCGAACATGGGCAAGCAAATCCGTTCATTGGGTGCTACCATCACGGGCGTCTCCGTGGATCCGAACGATCCCAATCACGTCGTTATCTCCGTGGGTGGCTACGGTGCCCTTGCCACAGGCAAGGTGCAAGAAACGTTCAATGCTTTGGACGAGCAACCTGCATGGTCCAGCATCTGGAATGTGAGTGGATTGAGCAAAATGCCCTGTTATGATGTCGTTATCGATGCGATGGACCCCACGGGACAAAGCATCGTGGTCGGAACGGAATATGGCATCTTCGCTACAGAAAACGGTGGCGATGATTGGGTCATGGCAAACCAAAATATGGCGTCAACTTCAGATCAAATCACCGCTCCGGTCTTTGATGTGAAGCAACAATGGCGCGGCGCATCCGCATGGATCAACCCGTCCAATCAAGGTGCCATTTATGCAGCGACACATGGCCGAGGAATTTTCCGCTCGGACCTGTTCTTGGGTGTTGATGAGCCATCTGAATTGACAGTTGAAGCAGCGGAAAGCCTCTTGGTTTATCCAAACCCCGTCTCTCAAGGCACATTCTCCGTGCAGTCTGAAACA
>JADHRK010000124.1 GCA_016777435.1 Flavobacteriales bacterium | reverse complement strand
CCGCTTTGAGCAGGATGTGGCGACAAGAAGCGCTGTCGGGCTCAGAAAAGAATTCCATGACCCGCGCCAGTTTGTACGATTGCTTTTTCAAGTATGGCCCCACAAAATCACCCGGTTTTGCATTGAAAAGGGTCGACTCGTTCAGGTCCGTCTCAACATCTGCAGACTTCAATACGGTTGCTGTGAATGCCTTTTCATTCGCAGTAGCTACGAATTCGCTATCGCTTAACGCAGAAGAACTCCAAAGGCCTTTTAATTCACTCAAGTCCGACTCAATGGCTTCCGCATCTTCTGCAGAGGCAGCGAGCGGGATGCGGGCAAACGTAATGGTGCGTCCGGTCTTCTGCTCGTATGCATCGTCGCCTTTGTGCGCTCGGTAATAAGACTTCACATCGGCATCCGAAACCGACACTTCGCTGTCGTCAATGTCGTTGAATGATTTGAATGCGTAATTGAAATTGACTTTGTTGTTGGCGGTCACAAAGTCGTACTTTCCTTCCAACGCATTGGTGTAGACTCCAGAGGAAACCAAGTTGTCAAACTTTTCCCGCAAGCGCTTCGAAACAATCAATCGCTTGTAAGACATGAAATCTGCCTTGCCCTGAGGCGTTGCCAGCATCGCACCAAAATTCTGCTGCCAAAACTGCTTGTTTTCAGCATTGGAGTAGAATGCACGATTCATGTAGGGTGAGTATCCTGAACCAAAGAGCATTTCTTGGAATTCTTCATCGCAAACTTGAAGGCCCAAGGCATCAAAGTCGTCCCCAAGCACAATGTTTGAGGTCAGGTCATTCCAAACTTCGTCTCCCAATTGGTCGCCACTGAATCCGAGTCGGCGCCGCTCCTGCAGCTCTGATTGGTATTCCAGCGCAGTGATAGCGATTCCATCGACTTCTCCCACGTCTCGGTTGGTTCCCTGGCCCATGAGTGCCATCACAGCATCATAGGGGACCAAAAAGCCTAACATTCCAATGCCGATCATCACGATCAATAGGCCTTGGCGGTTTCGGATTTGCTGAATCATTGACATGGTATCATTCTCTTTTTTAAAGGTTCGCGAAGATAAGGGAAATCGTGCAAAGACACACGCAGTTCACCGTTGCTCGGTTGTACGTTGAATCCATTTCGAGGGTTTCACCCGTTTGGGGAGTCAGTTTGTGTCACAATCACCGTTTTAATTTTGCTGCTACCCACTTGTTCGACGGTGATGGTGCAGTGCTCGAATCGCAGGGTAAATCCCGCGTCTGGAATGTCTTCTGCATGGTGCAAAACGAGTCCGCCCACGGTTTCATAATCGTCCAATTCAGGCATGGAAAGTCCATATTTTTCGTTGAGCTCCTCCACGTCGAGCCGTGCGGAAAACCGCCAGCGCCCTGCTTCGAGTTCATCTTCGATCAGTTCTTCGGTATCGTGCTCATCTTCAATGTCTCCGATCAATTGCTCCATGATGTCCTCCATGGTCAAGATGCCGGATGTTCCTCCGAATTCATCCACAACGATGGCCAAGTGTCGCTTGCGTTGAATGAACCGTTTGAGCACGTCATCTGCAGGCATGGGTTCAGGGACCACGAAGGTGGGATGAATAATGCTTTTGACCGATTCGGGGTCCTTGAATAAATCTTTGGAGTGGACATACCCAATGGTTTGGTCAATGTCATCGCGGTAAATGACAATCTTGGAGAGGCCCGTGCTGATGAAGAGAGACTTTACTTCTTCCAACGGGGTTTCTATATCCACGGCAACGACTTCATTTCGCGGCACCAGACAGTCGCGGGCCAGTACTTTATTGAACTCAAGTGCATTTTGCATGATTTGCAGTTCGTGCTCTAACTCTTGCTCGGGCTCCATGCGACCGCTCATTTCTCGGATGAAATGATCCAAATCGGTGGCGCCCATTTGCTGGTTGCGTGCTTCATCGGATTTTGCGGACCTTCCAAGCAACTGGATTGAGAGTTTACTCAAAGCGACAACGATGTATCCGGGCACCATGAGTGCATAGTGAATGAACAGGAGGGGTGCAGCGAAAAACTTCAACCAGAAATTCGCGTTTGCATGAAACAGAGCTTTGGGGATGAATTCGGCCAAGACCAGAATCACGGCCGTTGTCAGGGCGGTTTGTGTCGCTAACACGGCAAATGGATTGGTTGCGACGGTCCAGTCGTCCACTTGAAAAATGGCATTGCTGATCAACGCTCCCGACTCAAGGCCACAGAAGACCAAGGCGAGGTTGTTGCCCACCAACATCGTTGCGATGAACAACTGTGGGCGAGCGGCTAAATGCGCTAGAATTTTGCCTTGCCAGGTACTCTTGGAGTCAAGCTCCAGTTGCAATCGATTGGCTGAGACATACGCAATTTCCATTCCAGAGAAAAATGCAGATGCCAGGAGCGAGAGGGCAATAATGAGGAGCGTACTGGAGGGGTCGGGGTCCATGGGTAGTGTCTAATGCAAACCTAATGATAATGCGTCAACTCAATGCCGCTCCATTTTTTTTCGGAAATACCGTCGGAATGCATACCAGGCCGCTGCGATCAGGGGCAAAACGACAAGTTGTTTCCTTTCTTCCCAGCCGTCTTTAAGGATGAACCACGTTGTCGCAATCGTGCATGCAGCGATGACCAACAACCAGAACTTTTCTGCCGTTTTGTTGATTTTCAGGAGTGTTTCTTGGTCCATGGCCATGGGTGCTATTCAGTTGAAATTTTCGGTTCCTTCCAAAATGATTTCTCCTTTTGGCCGGATGATTTGGTAGTTTTCAAAACGACCATCGGACTCCAATCCCTCGCCGTGCAGGACTCCCTGCTCGCTGGTGATGGTGACGGGACGATTGGTCCAAACGCGGTTCGAATCTTCAGCCCAAACCAAGTATTCGGTTTCTAAAATGTCACCTTTTCGGTTGCTTAAGATGACCTCATGTTCCGCGACTAAGCGCAAGTTTTTTTCATCAAGTGAGGCCCACTGCGCTTGCAAATGGGCCTCGTGATTGGATTCGTTTCCATCAATAAAAAGTTCCATTCCGTTCCGAACTTCCACCAGGTCTTCGGGCGATTCCGCAGACCCCCCTTCAATTCGTGTCATTTCACCGGCCTTCAGCACATGAAGCGTGTTGCCACGTTCCGAATAGGTGAATGTGCCATTGATGACGCGCTGCATCGGAGGATGCTCGGCAGCTTGGATTTCGGATACCTCTTGGTCCGAGTTGGAACATCCCGCTACGGCCAAAAAGGCGAGCGAAATAGGAGTGATCCAGTTCCGAACCATCAAGATTTTCTTGTTGGTTTAGCGCACACGGATTGATGTCTTTTCACCGCTGCAAGGACACCCTGGAATGGAAGGGATGGTGATTTCATCGCCAACACTTTTTCCAACGGTGAAGATCTCTTCTACACTGGGAAATTGCTTGCTATTGCTGTTGAGCTTTTTCCGTGCTTTCGCAGCCGTTTCTTCATTGCCTTTGTTCACCGCTCGCTGGTAGTAGTCACACGCACGTAGGTACGCCAGACGGCTTCCCAATGCTCCGTCGTTGCAATTGGAAGCAGCACCTGCGATGGCATCGCCGATCAACATTAGGGCATCAGCACTTTCGCTATTGATAGCGAGCACTCGTTGCGCGTAATTTCGTGCGGTGGACGTTTTGCCCAAAAAGGAGGCAATCTTCCCTGTTTTTAAGAGATACATTTCCTTTTCGGCGCAATCCCCGCAGAGCTCTACTGCCTGCTCCATATAGCGCAACGCCTCTTCGAAATTTTCAACATTTGCTTGCTCACCACCAATGGCAAATGCGGAGGGGTGACTGGGCTCTTGAGCATGCACGGCTTCCGCCACAGGCAGATACAGGTCATTGTCAGTGCAGTCTTTCTGATTCAGCAAACGCAGGACCTTCTTCTTGAGTTCAAAATTGGCCGTATCCACAGCGATTTTTTCACTCAAAACAGGCACCATGTCTTCGCATTGTGCAATGGCGATAAAAACCTTGTCAATGTTGGACTTTGCCTTTTCGTATTTCTCTGCATCCTCGGCATTTTCCTTCGCTTTTGCAGTAGCCACCCCGGTTTCGATGTGACCGATGAGCATGAGGTATTCCGTGAGCATCTCGCCCAATCTTTCCCGTGCCGCGAGGTCATCTTCCATGGCCTTCATGGCATAGAATGAGGTGACGTAGTAGGTGCTCAATGCTTTCGACCAGAGCGCGGCAGGGATTCCCGCGGTGATAGCGGAATCAGAACCCAGGCATTCAATGCTTTCTTTTAAGAGCGCTGTAGCTTCCGCCGACCCGGGTTTTTTGAAGATGTTGTACTGGTCCATTCCCTTTTGAGCCAGCACCATGCAATCGTTTTTTGGGTACTTTTTAGTCGCAGGGAAAAGCTCCATCCGCTGATCATACAACAAGAAAATGCTGTCTGTGATGGAAGCTCTTCGGGCCTCATCTTCCGTCTTCTTCAACTGATTATCGAGGAATGTTACTCCATCGCGCAGAATGTTTTCGGTAGCCGTTAGCGGGCATACGTCGCAAGCTTTTTTCCATTGGATGTAAGCTTCGTCATAATTCTTCTGCTTTTTGTAACTGCGGTAAACGCTAATGGCCTCTTTGCACAGCAATTGTTGTTCGTCCGTTTCGCCGTAACGGTCTTGACCAAATAAGGCCAATGGCAGCATCAGTGCTGCGAGGATAATGGTAACGAGTCTCATAGTATTTCTTGTCTATCTCAGTCATATAATCGAGGAACGAGCCAATTGTTCTTGAAGAATGGCATCAAGGACACGCCCAGATTGAAGCGGTAGATGCGTTCTTCATAATTGCTGTTCTCTGCTGAGCGTGTTCCAAATTCCATGCCGAAATGGATTCGGCTCAATGAACGACTTCCCACGAGTGGAATGGTTGCGCCTGCCGAGGCGATTTGATACGTAATGGGTGCGCCATCAATTGTGAAGGGCTGATTGCCGGTCGCAAGGCCAAAACGGTAACTTGTCTTGCCCCAAGTGGGATGACGTTGCTCAGAGCGGCCAAGGTTGAATTGGAATCCCAACCGCAACGCTTCCGCATTGTCCCAGTTGACGCCGTCAGAAAGGAGCTCTTCTGCCATTTCATCCGCCACTTCGCTCCAGGCCGTTGTCGAGTATTCGATACCGGCGGACCAACGCATGCCGTCTGCCCGGTCGTAATGAAGGCTGACGCCTGCATTCGATGATCTTGGCATCCGTCCAGCATACG
>JADHRK010000015.1 GCA_016777435.1 Flavobacteriales bacterium | reverse complement strand
GGTTGCATGCAACGCATCGTCTACACGGTCCTTCTTTTCTTTCATTTCTACCTCAGTCGCCGCGCCCACATACAGGACAGCTACGCCACCTGCTAGCTTAGCCAGTCGCTCTTGCAATTTTTCTTTGTCGTAGTCTGAAGTGGTGGTTTCCACCTGGGCTTTGATCTGGCCAATGCGTGACTCAATTGCATCTTTCTCGCCCGCACCGTTGACGACGGTGGTGGTGTCCTTGTCAATCGTGATTTTCTCAGCGCTGCCCAAATCCGCCAGCGTGACGTTTTCCAACTTGAGACCTGTCTCCTCTGAAATCACTTGTCCACCGGTCAAAATCGCGATGTCTTGCAACATGGCCTTCCGTCGGTCGCCAAAACCAGGTGCTTTAACGGCAGCCACTTTCAGCGATCCTCGGATTTTGTTCACCACCAGTGTTGCGAGCGCCTCTCCGTCCAAATCCTCGGCAATGATCAACAATGGTCGACCGCTTTGGGCCGTTTGCTCCAAGCTAGGGAGCAAGTCTTTCATGGTTGAGATTTTCTTGTCGTAGATGAGGATGAAGGGGTTGTCCAGTTCGGCCTCCATCTTCTCGCTATTTGTCACAAAATAAGGGGACAAGTAGCCACGATCAAATTGCATTCCTTCCACGGTTTTGACTTCCGTGTCTGTTCCTTTCGCTTCTTCCACTGTGATTACCCCTTCATTGCCAACGACTTTCATCGCTTCAGCAATCAAGCTACCAACCGCCTCGTCATTGTTGGCAGAGATGGTTGCGACTTGTTCGATTTTGGAAATATCACTCCCCACTTCACGTGAAACCTTCTGCAACTCCGTGACAATTGCCTTGGTCGCTTTGTCCATACCACGCTTCAAATCCATCGGGTTGGCACCCGCAGCGACGTTGCGCAGCCCCTCACCAATCAAGGCTTGTGCCAAAACAGTGGCAGTAGTCGTACCATCACCGGCAACGTCTGCGGTCTTCGATGCTACCTCTTTTACCATCTGCGCCCCCATGTTCTCCAAAGCGTCCTTGAGTTCAATTTCACGCGCCACCGAAACGCCGTCTTTCGTGACTGCCGGTGCGCCAAATTTTTTCTCAATCACTACGTTTCGGCCCTTGGGACCCAAGGTTACTTTCACTGCGTCAGCAAGCTTATCAACGCCTGCTTTCAAGCCGTTTCGAGCGGCTGTATTGAATTGAATGTCTTTAGCCATTTCAAATGTTTTTTCTGTTTTCTTTCAATGCTTGGTTCACCCTTGTCTCAAACGATGGCGAGGATATCGCTCTCACGCATGATCATGTAATCGGACCCTTCTACTTGAAGCTCTGTTCCGGAGTACTTGCCATACAAAACCGTGTCTCCAACTTTCACCGTGGTCGGCTCTTCAGGTTTGCCAGGCCCCACAGCTACAACCGTTCCTCGTTGCGGCTTTTCTTTTGCGGTATCTGGGATGATGATTCCACTGGCGGTCTTTTCTTCTGCCGCGGCAGGTTCCACGAGAACCCGATCGGCGAGCGGTTTAATGTTCATTGACATGCGTCTTGGTTTTTAAGATTTGATTACTCCGAATCGATTTTCGTGCCAATCCACTTTGGTCCGTGATTCACTGCCTCCGTGTCAGGTTTTCCCCCTCAGACGCGCAATGTTGTCAGCATTTCAAATCGTTCCAAAAAAAAACGTGCCAACCTTGTCAGGCCGGCACGTTTTCAAGTTCCGTGTAAATGGATACCTTATTCTGCTGCCGGCGCTTCCATCGGAAGCGTAGTGGTCGGCAAAATGCTCTCGTCAATACCTACATCCTCATTCATATTGCCGAAGAAAATACCGGCTACAATGCACAAAACGAATAGCGCACCAGTCAAGACCCAAGTTGCTTTCACCAAAAAGTCAGTGGTTTTTTGCACACCACCCAGCTGGCTCGCACCTTGAAAACCTGTTGCCAATCCACCTCCTTTCGGATTTTGGATCAAAATGACTCCTCCGAGAAGGACGCATACCAACAAAATGACCGCCATTAAAAAGTATCCCATGATTCCGTTTTATTCGTTCGATGTTCCCAATCCAGATGCTGGGTCCTCCAGTTTTTTCAATTGGAGTGCAAAATAAGTGCTTTTTGCTGGATATTTCAATGATAAAAGGTGGTAAGCTTTTCGAGCCTTCTCAAAAAGGCCTTGTTTCGCATACACCCTCGCCATCGTCTCCGTCACCAGTGATGGGTCTTCTAGTATGCTATCCGACTCCCATGGCTTGGACTCTAGCGATTCCCGAATGGGTCCAAGGCGAGGTTTTTCAGCGATGAACCGATTGATCAGATCCATTTGACTTTTCTTCTCATTGGATCCCTCCGGCGTTGACGCGAACCCTGCTTCAGGAGCTGTGCTTGGTGTTTCAGAAACCTCGCCAAACCCTACTTCGGAAGCGCGCTGCAAGAGCCAATTCGAAAAGGGAGAAGAAACCGAAGATTGAATCAATTGAATATCTTCCGGGCGAGCAGCACTGACAGCTTGCTCTTGAACCGCCGCATTCGAATCCCAATGGGTCACATCATGTTCGATGGTGCGCTCGATCGCTGAAATCAACGCCTCTCTTTCGACAGGCTCATCGGGATTCAGCCCCGAATTCTTTCCCTCGGCCGCACTCGATTCTGCCCGTTCTTTTTCGTCTCCTTTTGCCTCATCGCCCGAGCCATTCGACAACAATTCATGCACCGCCCGTGCCTCCTCCACCAACTTCGCCTGAACAATCAAATCGAACAGGGGTTGACGAAACGAAGCTGCGGATGCGGCTCGCAACAAATCCTTCTCCTCATCCATGTGCCCTTCAACTGCACTGCACCGGGCGAGCAACATGGCAAAAACACCCGCATATGGATAGCGATTGCACCACTCTTCCAATCCCTGACGATCGGCAGGAACCACCTGTTCAGGGTGCGCAATCAACTGTTGAATTCGATGAATTTGCATGACGATTAGGGATAGGTGAGTTCACCAGTTGCCCAAGGTAGCATTGAAAATATCTTGGGACAATTGCGCTCCTATTTCTCCGACCAAATCATCCTCAACTTGAAGCAAATCTTGATCGCTGGTGTAGTCTGCAAACCGCGTGAACGTGCGCTCAAAACTCAGGTCCGGAACCAAGGTATTCACGTAACTGAGCCGCAACCCAATGGTAAGTCGATTCGAAGCAGCGGTCTCATCCCCTTGCACATTGACTGGTTTCACGTCCCAAACCGTAATATCCGCGGCGAATTGCAGTTCGCCTTCACCGTTGACCAAGCGCAAAGTGGATTGCCTTTGAATCCGATCCCGCAGCTCTTCCGTCAAGGCCAAAGCACTCGCAGCAGTAGCCAATGGCGTTACCAACTCAAACGCCGACACGGAATACGTCTTGGCGCCCGATGTTTGCGCACCGTAAGGGGAATAGATTCCGCAACCAAAAGCAACTGCAACGAAGGCAAGCGCTGGAATCAGCGAAGTTTGAATCGCTTTCATTTCAGTCCGTATTCTTTGATTTTTCGGTACAACGTCCTTTCCGATATGCCCAATTCTAGCGCCGCATACTTCCTGCGGTTGCGGTGTTTTGAAAGGGCTCTTCGGATCAACTCCTTCTCTGAGTCCTGCAGTGAAAGCACTTCCTCCACCTCCTCCACTTCTTGCGCATCACTTGCGCCCAATGGCACAGCCTCCCGTGAATTAGCATTCAATTCACTGTCCCAAGTCGGGGCGGACCAATCCGTTGATTGTGAAACAGCGCTCGTATCCTCCATCCGCTCCGAACCTGCGGCGAGTCTTTTTTGAGCCGTTTCTGGTGCACTGAAGATTCGATTGGCCAGTGCGGCCTGCGTTTCCGACATCTGGTCATCTTTCATCATCTCAAAGACGAGCTTCTTCAAATCCTGCATTTCCTGGCGCATATCGAACAACACTTTGTACAGGATTTCCCGTTCATTGAGTGTTGATTCATCGTCTTCCGAACGACGGTGAACAGGCAATCTACTCCGGTGAGATTCGGGCAAATACCCCAATAATGTATCGGCGTTGATGGAGCGGCTTTGCTCCAAAATAGACATTTGTTCCGTCGTGTTCTTGAGCTGCCGAATGTTTCCTGGCCAAGGATAATTCTCCAACACTTCTATGGCATCAGGGCTCAAGGACAAAGGGGGCATTTGATATTTCTCCGAAAAATCGGTGGTGAATTTTCGAAACAAAAGATGTATGTCCTGGGCACGATCGCGAAGACTCGGCACCTCAATCGGCACTTGGCTCAGTCGATAATAGAGGTCTTCTCGGAAGCGTCCTTTGCTAATTGCCGCATCAAAATCCACATTGGTGGCGGCTACAACACGTACATCGGTTTTTTGAACCCGGGAGGACCCCACCCGGATAAACTCCCCAGTCTCGAGCACGCGCAACAATCGCACTTGAGTGGTCATGGGCAATTCGGCCACCTCGTCGAGGAAAATGGTTCCGCCATTTGCCTCTTCAAAATATCCTTTTCTCGATTCCGTAGCACCCGTAAATGCCCCTTTTTCATGCCCAAAAAGTTCCGAATCAATCGTGCCTTCCGGGATCGCACCGCAGTTCACAGCAATGAAGGCACCGTGCTTTCGTTTTGAAAACTGATGCACCACACGCGGCATGATTTCCTTGCCTACTCCGCTCTCACCCAACACCAAAACGGAAAGGTCCGTAGGCGCTACTTGGGACGCTACGGTCACCGCTCGATCCAGCGCCGGACTGACGCCAATGACTCCAAATCTTCGTTTGATTGCTATTGCATCCATTGCCTAAGTATTCATGCATCTTTTGAATCCTGTGTGATTGTACCGATGAGGGTTACAGGCGTACAATCATGCACATGGACATTGACATAGGTCCCGGGCTGGGCATCTTCTTTGGGGAAAACAACTACGGTATTGTAGGTGGTTCGGCCAAAAAATTGATCCTCTTTTTTCTTGGAGGTGCCTTCGACCAATACACGGTAAGTGCGGCCAACGTAGGATTTGGTTCGGTTCGCTGCATGCACTTTCTGAACCGCCATGATCTCCTGCAAGCGTCTCTTCTTGACTTCCCCTGGCACATCGTTTTCATACTTGCGCTGCGCCAATGTCCTTGGCCGCTCGCTGTAAGAAAACATATACGCCATATCGTAGCTCATCATTTCCATGAGGGAAAGGGTGTCTTGATGTTCCGCTTCTGTTTCGCCACAAAACCCAGAAATGATATCCGTAGAAGTGGCACAATCGGGCATGATGCGATGAATGGATTCCATTCGCTCCAAATACCATTCTCTTGTGTAGCCGCGATTCATCCGCTTCAGCACGTCGCTATTTCCCGACTGAACCGGCAAGTGAATGTACTTGCAGACATTTTCGTGTTGGGCCATCACTTCCAGTACGTCGTCTGTCATATCCTTTGGGTGGCTCGTGGAAAAGCGAACACGAAGGTCCGGATTGACATGAGCAACTCGGTCGATCAATTCTGCAAAACGGACCACCGGCTGCGCCTCATCTTTGATAACGCCTTTGTTGTCAATGTTCCATTTGTAGCTATCTACGTTTTGGCCCAACAATGTCACTTCACGGTAACCCGCTTCAAACAGCTCATGTGCCTCACGAACGATGCTTTCCGGATCGCGGCTGCGCTCTCTTCCTCGTGTAAATGGCACAACACAGAAGCTGCACATATTATCACAACCGCGCATGATGCTTATGAACGCTGTCACACCATTAGCATCGAGGCGTACCGGACTGATTTCCGCATATGTTTCTTCTCGGCTCAGCAAAACATTCACCGCTTTTTGCCCACCGTGCACCTGCTCGACAAGGTTAGGGATATCGCGATACGCGTCCGGTCCCACCACTAAGTCCACCAATTTCTCTTGCTCCAATAACGACTCTTTCAATCGTTCAGCCATGCATCCCAACACCCCTACCACAAGGTGAGGCCGAGCACCTTTCGCTTGCTTGAATTGTCTTAGTCTGGCGCGAACACGTTGCTCCGCATTCTCTCGAATCGCACATGTATTGAGCAAAACTAAGTCCGCCTCATCCTCTTCCCGGGTGGTTGAAAAACCGGCATCGCTAAGGATGCTCGCGACAATTTCAGAATCACTGAAATTCATTTGACACCCATAGCTTTCAAGGTACAGTTTCCGGGTGTGCGTGGGCTGACTGGGCACCACGGTTGGAGTTCCTTGGAACGACTCCCCCAACAATTCTTTTTTATCGTCTGCTTCCATGTTCGACTGCTTCTAGTGTGCCTTTGTTGGGCAAATTTACGTCGAAAAAAGTGACTGACAGAATGTCAGCCTAGCAGGCTTGACATCCGAATGTGTCAACCAAACAACTCGAAGCCAAAATAAATCACAGCGAGCCACAAGAGCCCTTTGATCAAGAAGAATAAAAAGCCCGCCAACCCGAGGCGTTTTAACCAGCTCATCTTTGGCTTTTGATGCTCATTGTCTTGCATGATCCGGCAAAGGTGGTTCAGAATTTAATAAGTCAAAAACCACCCAGTCCTCCAAATCAATAATTGGCTGTTGCAACCAGGGACTTTTGGCCCTCTCCTCCAACCACTCAGCACTGCTGCAGATGAGGAATAACGCGCCTTTGTCCACATAAAAAGCAATCCGCTCATCGCCTGTCATATTTTCGTCATAAAGATCCGTAAACCCTTTTTGATCCAATAAAGACAATGTGATATTGGGACTTGGGTCCGGAACTGAAATGACACGGTCATCTCGTTCGATTCCATGTTCACGCATCGCTAATTTGAGTTGTTCGAAGTTTGCCAATCGCATTTCTTGGTCCCAGTGAAACCAACTCCAAAGGTCCCGATCCCGTTGCGTCAGAATAACCTCCGACAACCATCCCTTGGGAGGCACATACTTCATTCGAGTCCGCAAATGAGCTTCTAACAATTGAAATGACAGAGCCACAATTAATAATGACCAAACGATACGATTCAAACGCCCATTCCGGACCCGAAGCTGCTCCAACCGATGGATGCACCACCAAAGAACCAAGGGCACAATCAATTGGAATTCGATGAGGTAATAATCGTGTACGTCCAAATTCTGGAACCAAAGGAAAAAATACAGCACCAGCCCGAGTGCCATCAGTGCAATCATCGCTGGCAGGTACAAGTCTTTCGTTTTCCTTTTGGTTGTCTCCTCCACCGAGTCCACAGACGAAAAATGCTTGAATGCCAGCACAAGCACAACAACGACCAGAATGAACAGAACATACTTATGGTACCATTCAGGCAAAACGTCTTCCCTAAAAGCGCGCCATAGCTCACCCGAATTCTGCGCCGCCCACAGGGGTCGAATGGAAGTGAGGTAGTACACACTTCCGGCAGCAGCATTGACAGACTTGGCCCACAACACCCAGAGCAGGCCCATGCCAAGCGGAGCTGACAGCCTCAAAACCCATGGCTTCCATTGGCCCTGATGCAAAGCCCAAATCGCAATGGGAATCCAGCCAAGCACCATGGTCGGTCGGAATAAAACCGAGCAACTGAGCACCATGAAAAGCATCAGCTCCGTGCCCCATCGAAAACGATCTTGCCCAAAGATTTGCCATGCCAGCCGCCAGCCGATGAACACCATTGCCAAGCCCGCCACATTGACCAAATAACTCGCAGAGTAAAAAGCAATGAGCGGTGAAGCCATTACGAATGTTGTGGCAAAAGCAGATTTTCCGGGGCCAAACCATTCTCGGCCCAGTCTAAAAATAGCCAAACAACCCAAAATCCACAGCAGCATATGCGTCCACCGCATGGTATGCGGTTTCAAGCCAATGCCGTTCCAAAGCTTGGCGTTGAACCAATAAGTGACCGGAAACTCTCCTACTGAACGTCCTGAACCTCGGCCATTTCCATGCTGAAAGTGCATTCTAGGCTCAAAAAACCCTGCCTCCTCTTCATAATAATTCAGCGCCACAGAATAGGCGTCACATTGGCGCCATTGATGCTTACCGTATGGCGTTTGCATCGCTACAGTGGGCCAAGAACAAACGCCGCCAAACACTAACAAAAGCAGCGCAAAACAACCTTTCTGGAGCATGCAACGCAGCCGACCAAATTCCATTTCACGATTGATTTTCACAAGTGCATTCGCTGCCGGTATACGCGCCAGTCAATTTTGAATCAAAGGACCAAATTCAGAAACTCCTTTGCAAACATCCGAATTCCATCCCTTTCTTTGCAATCCTATTTAAACGCATTTCATGTCTAAAAATCTAGTCATCGTCGAGTCGCCTGCAAAAGCCAAGACCATTGAAGGTTATTTGGGGAAAGATTTTGTAGTCAAATCGAGTTACGGTCACATCCGAGACCTCTCCAAGGGCAATGAAAGCGTGAACGTAGAAGATGGTTTTGAACCGAACTATGTGGTGTCCGATGACAAAAAGCAACTCGTCAAGGAGCTGAAACAAGCGGCGAAAAAAGCGGAAATTGTCTGGCTCGCGACGGACGAGGACCGCGAGGGGGAAGCCATATCGTGGCACCTAGCGGAAACATTGAAATTAAAGCCTGAAGCAACCAAACGCATCGTATTCTCCGAAATAACGAAAAAGGCGATTCTGAAGGCCATTGAACGGCCACGAGAGGTTGATGTAAATCTCGTAAATGCCCAACAGGCGCGGCGTATCCTTGATCGCCTGGTTGGCTTTGACCTCAGCCCAGTACTGTGGCGAAAAATCAAGCCAGGTCTGAGTGCCGGACGTGTTCAATCTGTGGCTGTGCGCATCATTGTTGAGCGGGAACGGGAAATCACCTTGTTCAAGCCCAAGGCGGATTTCCGAGTGGTCGGTGAATTCGTTGCAGATAAAATGGGGGTTAAAGCGCCGCTCAATAAGCGATTCGGCACCGAGGAGGAAGCAACTGCATTTGTGAATGACTGCATTGGAGCGGTGCACACGGTGGATTCCATTGAGACCAAACCGACGTCCCGAAAGCCTACTGCGCCGTTCACCACTTCGACGCTGCAGCAGGAAGCGTCTCGAAAACTTGGCTTCTCCGTGAGTCGAACCATGCGTGTTGCACAATCATTGTATGAGTCAGGGTTGATTACTTATATGCGTACCGATAGCACCAATTTGAGTGATGATGCGATCGAACAAGCCAAGAATTTCATCACGTCTGCATTCGGGGACCATTATTCCAATCCCCAGCAGTACCGAGGTAAAAAGGCAAAAGGAGCGCAAGAAGCACACGAAGCGATTCGCCCTTCGGATTTGACCCAAAATGCAACTACCGGGGAACGCGACCAAGTGAGGCTCTATGATTTAATTTGGAAACGTGCGATCTCCTCTCAAATGGCAAATGCAAAGTTGGAGAACACCACTGCTACTATTTCCGTTTCCACCCGTCCGGAGACGTTCATGGCAAAAGGGCAAGTCATCACATTCGATGGCTTTTTGAAAGTTTACCTCGAAGGGAATGATGACGAGGAGGACAAAGACAAGGACAAAGACAACCGACTGCCGGCCATGACCACCGGGCAAGACCTTCCTCGAAAGACCATTGTTGCGACAGAGCGGTTTTCCAAGCATGCCCCACGCTTCACGGAGGCAAGCCTCGTCAAGCGGTTGGAAGAATTGGGAATTGGTAGACCCTCAACGTATGCCCCTACCATCAGCACGGTCCAAAAAAGAGGTTACGTCGAAAAAGGCGATCGCGATGGAACGCCACGCAACTTTCAGCTCATCACCTTGGAAAAGGAAACGGTGTCAATATCTACGGAAACAGAGAACACCGGCGTGGAGCGTTCCAAGCTGTTCCCAACCGATATTGGGATTGTGGTTAATGATTTTTTGATCCAACACTTTGACCAGATCATGGACTTCAACTTCACGGCGGATGTGGAGGGCCAATTCGACGTAATTGCTCAAGGTCAAATGGATTGGAGAACCATGCTGGGCTCCTTCTACAAAGGATTCAAAAAAGACGTAGACGAGACACGAGAAAACGCAGAGCGAGCCTCTGGAGAGCGCATTTTGGGCAAACACCCCGAAAGCGGTAAGACCATTCTCGTGCGCATTGGACGCTACGGCCCAATGGCGCAGATTGGCGATCCCGAGGATGAGGAAAAGGAATTCGCTTCCCTGCTAAAAAACCAGAGCCTAGAGAGCATCACGTTGGAGGAAGCGCTCGAATTATTCAAGCTCCCGCGAAAATTGGGAGCGCTTGAAGAGAAGGTCGTCACAGCGGCAATTGGACGATTTGGGCCCTACGTACGACACGATGGAAGCTTTGTTTCGATTAAGGCAGACGACGGCGATGATCCGCATACCATCACGCTGGAGCGCGCCATCGAATTGATCATGGCCAAACGCGCCGCTGATGCGAAAGCATTGCTTAAAGTCTTTGCGGAAGACGAGACGGTTCGGATTTTGGAAGGACGTTACGGTCCTTACATCAAGGCGGGCAAAAAGAACGTCAAAATCCCGAAAACGGAAGAGCCCATGTCCATTGATTGGGCGCGTGCCCAGGAATTGATTGAAGAAGCAGCGAAGCGCCCACCGCGCAAGCGAAAAAAGGGCTGAAAGCTGAGCGAATAATCCCCGTTTGAGTGTCAGCAACCTTCAAACGACGGAGAAAAAACCCATTGCCTTTGCCGCGATATTGCGGCTATGTTGGAAGGAATTTATGACCTTTTCGAATCGGTCAACACCCCGCATTACTCCAATGCGGATGGGTCGCAGCGGATCGCGGATCGAATGGAGGTGCATCGCTTTGATCATCAGCCGGAGCTGGAGGGCGTCAAAGTGGTGTTGTTTGGGGTCATGGACGGCAGGAAAAGCGGCGACAACGAAGGGTGTGCGGGGGCTCCGCAAAGCATAAGAGAGTGCCTTTACCGCCTTACTCCCCACCATCACTGGGGGGCCACTGTTGACTTAGGTGACTTGCGCCCTGGAATTACCGAAGCAGACACCGCTGCGGCCGTTCAGTCGGTATCGGCGGAACTCATGCAAATGGGCATCATACCCGTTGTTATTGGCGGCGGTCAAAATTGGACGTCGGCCCTCTACCGGGCACTTGAGCCGTTTGGGCAGTCCGTTGAGATGGTCACCATTGATGCCCGATTGGACTTTGGGGCAGATCCCGACGATTCGAATTCCAGGAATTTCATGAACGACATCATTCTTCATGAGCCCAATTATTTATTTGACTACACGAACATCGGTCACCAAGGCTATCTCACTGATCCGGACACCCTTGAACTGCTGGAAAAAATGCAGTTCAAATCCGAACGTTTGGGAAACGTCATGTCAGGAGCTCATCGCATGGAACCTATCCTCCGAGATGCGGATTTGGTTTCCTTTGATGCCAGCTCTATCCGTGCCAGTGATCATGCAGCTCACAGTGAAGCAGGGCCCAATGGACTTGACGCTGTAACAGCATGCCAACTTGCTCGGTATGCAGGAATGAGCGATCGCGTAAAGAGCATTGGTTTTTTCGAACACAACCCCGATTTGGATCAGCGGAATCTCGGAGCACAATTGATGGCCCAATTGATTTGGCATGCCCTGGATGGAATTTATGCGCAGAAAGCAGACATTCCAAAGTGCAGCTTGGACGAATACACGAAATACGTCATTGATCTCGATGAAGTGAATCAAGACGTTATATTTCACAAGAGTCCACGAAGCGACCGCTGGTGGATGGAAGTCCCTTATCCACCGCAGAAAGGCAACCACAAACGAAAATCCCATTTGGTGAGCTGCGGACATGAAGACTACATCGAAGCGACCCAAGGAAAGCTCCCAGAACGATGGTGGGAAACCTTTAAAAAGTTGGCCTAAAAGTCACTTTTCGGTTGAGAATTATCCTATTGATATTCACAAGTTTTAGAATTTCTCTATATTAGCGTTCTTGAGCAGATTATGCTTTAAGAAAAACCTGCTGATAACCAACTAGTTAACATGACTCGAATCCTCCTACTCGCGAGCTTTTTTGTGGCCATCGTCTCCACAACGATTGCCCAACAGGACCCGCAATTCACACAGTGGTACATGGAGCCTGCCGCATTCAATCCAGCGGTAGCGGGCAACAGTGAGCTCACATGCGTATCGGGAACATACCGAAACCAGTGGGAAGGTTTGGATCGTGATCCCAACACAAGCATGCTCACAGCCCATACGTTTGTGGATGCCCTAAAAGGCGGTGTAATGCTAAGCGCATACTCCGATGCTCTGGGACAGGAGACGAACACTTTGATGAAGTTGGGGTATGCGTACCACCTCGAGCCACTGTCGAATGGTGCCATCGTGAGCTTGGGCATGGCGGCTTCAATGTTTTCAAAAACACTTGGAAACGAATGGATTGCTATTGACGACTACACGCAAGACCAAGCAATTCCAAACAACAAAACGAGCTCGAGTGCAATTGATCTGGATTTGGGAATTTTCATCCGGAAACCCGGATCCTTCTATGCAGGTTTAAGTACAACCCACCTGATGGAAACGGAGCTTGCCGACTTGAGCATGCAGCCTCGCCGCCACGTCTACGCGATGGGAGGTTACAATCACCCTTTGGACGGCGACTACCTGGTGCTTCGAACGAACGTGCTTGCGAAAACAGATCTCGCTGCAACCATAGCAGACATCAATGTCAACGTCCTTTGGGACAATATGCTTTGGGCAGGAGTAAGTTGGAGACCTACGGATGCGATTGCGCCGACGTTTGGTGTGGAGTACGCCATGGAAGACAAGCAGAGAAACTCCTATTCGAAGCAGATTTTCAGACTTGGTTACTCGTATGATGCGACCACTTCTGAACTTCGCAACTACTCCTCAGGTTCTCATGAAGTATTCCTGAGTTACTGTTTCAAATTTGAAAGCATTCCCGCGAAGAATCGATACGCAAACCCACGATTCCTCTGAGCGCAACATACGAAATGGCAACATTTTCGAGTTATTATTCGTAATCCTACCTGGATTCACAGCCTGCAAGCAACATGAAAAAGACACTCATAATTCTCATCACAGCGGCCACATTGTTTGGATGCTATGCTGGACCCCAAGGGGAACTTATTGGAGTTTATCCGCGTGAAAATTGGATTCAAGTGAACCCATACGGAATGAACTACATTCACCTCGGTTCATACACAATGGGGCCTAGTGACCAAGATGTACCGTTCGCATTGAACACGCGTTCGAAAACCGTAAGCATCCCAGCGTTCTACATGGACGTGCATGAGATCTCCAACAACGAATACCGCCAATTCACCAATTGGGTGAAGGATTCACTTTTCCGCAACACCCTTGCCGAAGACGATAACGAGGACTTCTTCTTTGCAGAAGACGCCTTGGGACGGGAACTGGATCGCTTTATCGATAAGGGGTACATTCTGAATTGGGAAACCCCGATTGATTGGCAAGACGAGGATATTTTTGATCTGCTTTATGATGAATATTTCCTTCAAGGCTCTGATCAATTTTACAATGTAGCGAGTTACGACACCCGGAAACTAAACTTCCGATACTGGTGGATGAATTTCGACGCTGCCGCAAGCAAAGGAGGGTTGGACGAAGAATTTGGTGAGGTGAATAGCTTGAATCAATTGCACAGCGTTCGCGGACACAGCGATCGTTCTCAGTTCATCATTGAAGAAACGATCAATGTTTACCCTGATACGATGGTGTGGGTGCGCGATGCGACGTACTCCTACTCTGAGGACATGATGCATTATTTCCACCACCCCGCATATGATAATTACCCTGTGGTGGGTGTGACTTGGAGCCAAGCGAAAGCGTTCAACGCGTGGAGAACGACGCTCATGAACAATTTCCGTGCAAGCAATGGACAATCAGAGGTACAACGATTCCGCTTACCAACAGAAGCAGAGTGGGAATATGCCGCTCGTGGCGGTCTGCAACTGAGTCCGTTTCCATGGGGAGGCCCGTACATGCGAAACGCCCAAGGATGCCCCTTGGCTAATTTCAAGCCGATGCGCGGAGACTACGTTGAAGATGGGGCAATTCGAACCGTATCAACCGACAGCTACAGCCCAAATGACTACGGTTTGTTTAACATGGCTGGAAACGTAGCGGAATGGACGAGCACAGCCTATGACGAAACGGTGTACGATTTCTCACATGATCTGAGTCCCGAATACAGTTATCACGCTAAAGTTGATGACCCACCAACCCTGCATCGTAAGGTTATACGCGGAGGATCTTGGAAAGACATCGGATACTACTGCCAAACGGGAACACGTTCATTTGAATACCGCGACACAAGCAAAGCATACGTTGGTTTTCGCAGCGCTATGACTTACATGGGGCGAGGCAAGAGCGGACCTTCGGAAGATTGGAACTAGTCCAATAGGGAGGTCGAAACTGCGACTCAGCGCAGCAACCCGCCCCCATTAGAAAATAATTGAAACCACATTTAAAGACTTTTTTGAAATGAAACCAGGAAGCAAAGGCTGGAAAAACTTGATGGCGAAGATGTACGGGATTGGCGCAGCCGTCGTAATCGTTGGAGCACTATTTAAAATCAATCACTACCCGTTCGCTTCGGAGATGCTGATTGTTGGATTGGGTACAGAGGCGATTATCTTCTTCTTTTCAGCGTTTGAAAAACCACATGAAGAGCCCGATTGGTCTCTGGTTTACCCAGAATTGGCAACTCCTGCAGATGGATCCCCTCCCAAAAAGAATGTGACCGGTCAATTGGACGACATGCTGGGACAAGCCAACATCGAATCCGAGTTGATCGAGCGCCTCGGAGATGGGATGAGGCACTTGGGTGACCAAGCCGCCAAAATGGGTGAAGCGGCTGACGTTTCTGCTGCTGCACAAGACTATGGAAATGCCTTGAATTCGGCCACCTCTAATGTAACGCAATTGGCCGATGACTACACGAAGGTTTCGGAATCCCTGACAGGATTGCAAGCTGCTGGAGACATGAGTGAAACAGTAGGAAATGCAATGAATACAATGACTCAAAATTTGACTTCATTGAATGAAATGTATGGAACTCAATTGGAGCAACTCAAGGTCAATTCTGAATTGTATGCGGGAATGGGCGCTTTGGTCCAAAACCTCAACGACTCTGTGGAAGACACCAAGCTGTACAAAGAGAACATCGCAGAACTTTCCCAAAAGCTCGCCTCGTTGAATACGGTATACGGGAACATGCTAAATGCAATGGGTCGATAAGCCACTGGGCTTTTGATGATTTAATACCCTTAAAAATCAACCATGGCTGGAGGAAAAGAAACACCCAGACAGAAGATGATCGGAATGATGTACTTGGTACTCACCGCGCTTCTCGCCTTGAACATATCAAAAGAAGTCCTAAACGGATTCGTAAAAGTCGAAAACAGCTTGCGCAACACGCAAGGAACGCTCGACTCCAAAGTGAATGAAGCCTCTTCTGCACTGCAGGCCAAGTATTTGCAAAATAAAGAAAAAGTTCAGCCATTCTTCGACCGAGCTGAAGTCGTCAATCAGCGTTCTGACGCGTTGATCAGCTATGTCAACGAGTTGAAAGCTCGAATCATGGCAGCGTCTGCAGGCGACTACGACGAGGCAGGTGAATTGAACTATTCTGCCTTCATTGGTAAGGACGAAAACGGCATGGATACCGTTTTGAATCTGAAGCACGTCCCAATCAAGGACGAATACCAAAATCTCACCACCTACGTGGGGTTGGCTGAACCCGCGACACCGCTTGAAGGGGAGTGGACGGCGGTTGACCTGAGAACGAAAATGAGCTCATACGCTGAGTACCTTCGCAATATCTCTGTCACGGACAATTTAGGCCTACGAAGAGAATTGCCGGAAACCATTAAAGCACAGATCGACGAAACATTCGCCTTTCCCACCGAAATAGTGGAAGACCGCGAGGTCAGCTGGGAACAAGCGAACTTCTACCATGTGCCGCTTGCAGCTGTCATGCCGCTGATGACGAAAATGACGCTGGACGTGCAGGATATTCAGGAAGACATCCTCTCTTGGTTGCTTGGAAGCGTTGACGCCAAATCCTACAAATTCACAAATTTGCTGCCATTGGTGGTTCCCGAATCGAATTATATTCTTCGGGGCGATAGTTTTCGTGCGGATGTGTTATTGGCTGCATTTGACGGCACCAACCCACCCGACATTTTTGTCGAAAATAAAAAATGGAATGGACGCGATTCGAGCATGCTTGAATACGACGACATTGAGAGCCTACCCATCGGTGCTGACGGTCTTGGAAAGCTGAGAATATCAACTCGCGGGATGTCCCTTGGTGATGTCAATTACAAAGGCTTGATTCGGTTCCAGGGCCCTGACGGAAATATTGAGCCTTATCCATTCTACACTCCGAGTTTCACGGTCGCAGAGCCGGCATTGGTCGTGTCTCCAACCAAAATGAATGTATTCTACCGAGGATTGCCCAATCCCGTGGAAGTTTCGGTCCCAGGCGTGCCGGGAGACCGCCTCGATGTGCGCATCTCAGGTGACAACAAAATCAAGAAACAACCCGATGGCTCGTACGTTGTAGATCCTGGTAAAGCGAAGGATGCCAAAATCAGCGTTTCCGCTACCATGCCAGATGGCACAAAAAAGTCATTGCCACCTCGGGATTTTCGTGTGAAACGAATTCCTGACCCCGTGCCTTCATTCGCCGGAAAAGCACCGTCTGACCGCACCATTAGCAAAAACACATTGCTCGGTGCTCCCGGAGTAGCAGCGAAAATGGTCAATTTCGATTTCGATGTAAAAGTCATTGTCAAGAGCTTCAGCATATCCGTTAGCCGAGACGGCACCCTGGTGGAACGAAAATCCAACAGCAACCGTTTAACAGACGATATGAAGGAGCTTCTTAGCCGCGTAACCCGAGGCAATGTCATCTATATCGAAGACATTGTCGTCAAAATGCCTGATGGAACAGAACGGCAATTGGCGACCATGAAACTCAAAGTATCCTGAACAATCTGAACACCATGAATAGGTTCATCATCCCCACCCTTCTCTGCATTCTAGCGATCGGTCACACAGCACATCTCGATGCGCAAGTTTCCAATGTCTTGGATGGAGCATATGTCAAGGAAGCCAACATTACGAAGCGCGTAGTGCCTTATCCTCATCTGCGAGAAGCAGATGTGATGTACACGCAACGAATTTGGCAAGAAATTGACCTTCGGGAGAAGATGAACCATCCCTACTACTACCCCGTCAAGCCCATTGCTGACCGCAAAAGCTTGTTTGACGTCATTCGAAATGCGTTGCTCGTTGAAGGTTCTCTCGTCGCTTACGGGACGGGTCCAGCAGGAGACGACGACGAATTCCGATATCCGCTCACGCCGAACCAAGTCGATTCGATTTTGAATCCAACGGTGCTCATACCCGAATTTGATTTGGAAACGGGCGAGAAGATTGGCGATCGTCCGGAACAAGTAGCCATCGAAACAGGTGCCATTACACGTTACCTGGTCAAGGAGGACTGGATTTGGGATCGCCAACGAAGTGAGCGATACGTGCGAATCATTGGAATCGCTCCTCGACTGGAGGAGTTTGATGCCGAAGGTTTGTCCAAAGGATTCAAAGATTTGTTTTGGTTGTATTACCCAGAATGTCGCTACGTATTTGCAAATTCAGAGGCCTACAATCCACTCAACGATGCACAGCGCCGAACGTATGAGGATTTGTTTCAGAAGCGATTCTTCAGCAGCTTCATCGTCAAGGAATCCAACGTGTATGACCGCCCGATTTCTTCATATGCTCGTGAGCTCGATGCATTAGCCGAATCGGAGCGCATCAAGGAAGAACTATTCCTATTGGAGCACGACCTCTGGCACTATTGATTTAATAATAAACAAGAAGCCGGTCTTTCGAGACCGGCTTTTTTTTGCTCTGCTAATAAGCGAACTTTGCCGACCTCATGCTAAGCATCTCCAACATTGCGGTCCACTTCGGCCAACGCACGCTGTTCGAAAACCTCGACCTATTCATTGGTCTTCGCGAGCGAGTGGGCTTGGTGGGAAGAAATGGAGCGGGTAAATCAACCTTGCTGAAAATCATAACAGGCGTAAACCCACCTTCTTCCGGCAGTGTGACCATGCCCAAAGGGTCAAAAGTTGGGTACCTCCCGCAAGAGATGGAACACAACGAGAATGCAACTATTCTTGAGGAGGCCAGCAGTGCATTCGTTGAGGTACAAGACCTGGAAGGACGCCTTGAGGAAATCACGAAAGAACTCGGGGAGCGGACCGATTATGAGAGTACCGAATACGGTCGGTTAATCGAAGAGCTCACCACCACAAATGAGCGAATCGACCTCTTAGGTGGTGCTTCTCAAGAAGAGCAAGTCCAGCGCATCCTTCAAGGATTGGGGTTCATGCCAGAAGACATGAGCCGCACCATGAGTGAGTTTTCTGGCGGATGGAAAATGCGCGTTGAGCTGGCCAAGCTATTGCTCGCAAGCCCGGAGCTGCTCCTGTTGGATGAGCCGACCAATCACCTCGATTTAGAAAGCATAGAATGGTTAGAAGGCTTCCTTCTGCAATCATCCAGCTCTATCCTTCTCATTTCTCACGACCGGACGTTTTTGGACAATTTGACTACGCGAACCATTGAAATCACTCCCATCAAGTTATTTGATTTCAAATCAAGCTTCTCGAAATACCAGGTATGGCGTGAGGAGGAGCGCACGAGACAAGAGCAGGCATACAAAAACCAACAGAAATACATTGAAGACACCGAAGTCCTAATTAATAAATTTCGCGCTAAAAAAAACAAGGCGGCCTTCGCTCAGTCCTTGATTAAAAAACTGGACAAACTCGAACGGATTGAAGTGGATGCCACAGACAAAGCCGACATTCGTTTCCGTTTTCCTTCTGCACCGAGATCGGGAAAGGTGAGCATCGAAGCCACCCGTCTCTGCAAAACATACGACCAAAAACCTGTATTCGAAGGGGTCGACTTTATCCTCGCTCGGCAGCAAAAGGTCGCATTGGTTGGAAAGAATGGCGCGGGAAAAACGACCCTCACCCGTATTTTCATGGGACTCGAATCCCACGTGGGAGATTTGACCATTGGGCACAACGTGGACATCGGGTACTACGCCCAAAACCAAGCCGAAGAATTGGATGGTAACCTCACCGTTTACGAAACCCTCGATGATGTTGCCGTTGGAGAAATCCGTAAAAAACTTCGCAGTATCCTCGGTGCTTTTTTATTTTCAGGGGAAGACGCCGACAAGAAAGTAAAAGTGCTTTCGGGCGGTGAAAAAGCCCGACTCGCACTCTGCAAATTGCTCTTGCATCCTTACAACTTGTTAATCCTTGACGAGCCCACCAACCACTTGGACATCCGAGCCAAAGGAGTGCTGAAAGAGGCGTTGCAAGCTTTTGATGGAACCCTGATTGTGGTCTCACACGACCGGGATTTTTTGAATTCCCTTACCGAATTGGTCTACGAGGTTACGCCAACGGGATTGAAGCAATACATCGGCGATATCAAGCAGTTCTTGCACGAAAAGCATGCAAATAGCATTCGTGCTTACGAAGCTGAGAAAGGAACAAAGGTCCCCACGCCGAAAACAAAAAGCACGACCACCACCTCGGACCAAGGGAAGAAAACTCATCCGAGCGTTACCAACAAAGAGTCATACAAAGCTCGGAAAGAGCGGGAAAAGCAAGAACGAAAGGATCAAAATCGGTTCAAAAAACTGGAAGGTATCATCGCTCAAAAGGAAAATGACTTGAAGGCATTGGATGAACAAATTATCGCTGTTGGAACAGAGGATCGAGGGAAAATGACCGAATTATCCTACCAGTACGAAACCGTTCAAAACGAACTCCAAGCGGCCATGGAAGAGTGGACCCTTCTGGGGGAAAAATTGATTTGAATGCCGCTGAAGCGGCGAACGAGCATGTTGAATAAGTCAGTGTCATTGTTAACAACCCCTGTTTAAAAGTCAAAATTCCCAGGCCTAAGGAATCTTGACAAACCGCAATCAATTCTCCACCTTCGTCGTATGCAGAGAGTGAAGAATACTATAGCCATTTTGACTGTGCTTGTGGTAAGCCTGACTGCACAAGGCCAGAACACACCGCTGTCCATTGGCATCTCCATGGGAGGCTCAAACTACCTCGGTGAGATCGGCGGGAAATTCGACCCAAGAGCGTCCTTGCTGGATGCCGACATCATCACTACGTCCCCAGCCTTTGGTGGTTTTCTGCGATATGCGGCCAACGACCATGTGCGGGTATCGGGTGAAATCAATTACGTGCACATCCGCCAAGCGGATAAAAATGCCGAAGATCCAGCCCGACAAGCGCGCAACCTTAATTTCCGAAATCGCATGGTCGAATTCGGATTCCGCACGGATTTCACGCTTGTAAACTTCGGACAATCGAGTTACCCTCGAAACTTCTCTCGGCCGGGTAAAATGTCCTTGAAACTATTCGCCTTCACGGGTGTGTATGGCGTGCTCCACAATCCACAAGCACAAATCACAGACGACCCAAACAACGAATGGGAAGACCGATGGTATGATTTGCGACCCCTCCGAACAGAAGGACAAGTGGAAGAATATGCCGCTCTCATCGCTGCAATCCCCATGGGATTTGGACTTGAATTTGGGTTAGGAAAAGGATGGATTTTCGGTGTGGAAGGCTCATGGAGAGCCACGTTTACCGACTATTTGGACGATATCTCGGGCATGTATGCCAATCCAGACTTTCTGTCGCCATTGGCAGAAGCCATCAGCAGCCAATCCAACGCAAGTGTCCTAGCGGCTATCAATGATCCCGCAGCCGGCAACCTCGGAAACCACAATTACAGTGAAGGTGGGACGTACCGGGGCAATCCAGAAACGAACGATAGCTACGGGACGATCCAGTTCACAATGACCCGCGTCATTGATACGCGTACATCGTTTGAGCGCGCTTTGGACCACATTGCACGCAAACGGTAAGACCAACAAACGATTGGTAACGCAGGGCCTTCACCTGCTTATACCCCTCCCAGATAAGACTTCCAGCGCTCAATGACCGTAATCATGTCCGAGGGCAATTTGGTTTCAAAAACAAGTCTCTCGTGACTCGTCGGGTGTGTGAAAGCCAAGGATCTCGCATGAAGCGACTGCCGAGGCAGTACCTCGAAACAATTGTTGAGAAACGCCTGGTATTTGCCTCCTCTGACACCTTTGACGGCGCGATTGCCGCCATATGAAACGTCGCCGAATAGCGGATGCCCCAAGTGTTCCATGTGCACACGGATCTGATGCGTGCGACCGGTCTCGAGCTTGCACTCCAGTAAGGTAACCGGACCGAGACGCTCCAAAACCGTATAATGCGTTGTGGCGTGCTTTCCTTCGTCACCGTGTGGAAATACGGCTTGAATTTTTCGATTGCGTCTGTTTCTACCAATGTGACCTTCAATGGTCCCGTCTTTCTCCAAATCACCCCACACCAGGGCCAGATAACGCCGGTCTACACTGCGCTCAAAAAATTGTTGACTCAACGAAGTCATGGCTTGCTCCGTTTTGCCCAGGACCATGACTCCCGTGGTGTCTTTGTCCAACCGATGGACCAGACCCGGCCTCGGAATCACTTCATTGAATTGCGCATCCACAGGTCGACCATTCGACAAATCCGGTGGGAGATTGGTTTGCTGTTGCAACAGATGCCAAGCGACTCCATGCACTAATGTTCCGGCATAATTTCCGTTGCCGGGATGAACGACCAATCCTGCTGGCTTATTCACCACCAAAACCTCCT
>JADHRK010000014.1 GCA_016777435.1 Flavobacteriales bacterium | reverse complement strand
AAGGAGTTTAGTGGAATGGCGCATCCAGTCTTTGGGACCCGATAAATCTTCGCTTTCCATTACAGTGCATCCTGATTTTTTGAAAAAGTGGCCGCTTTGGCTGCGCTGGATTGTTTTTCGCATCAAGGCGAACAAGCCCCTTCAGAACTACCTCGAAGCGGTTACATGTGGCATCAAACATTGGCTGGAGACGGACACTCCTGTGCATCGTTCAGACTTTCCAAATCACCCTTGGTTTGGCGATACTCAAACTCTTCGAAGTTGATGATAGTCGTGGATTGTGTCCGAGTGGATGGCATGTGCCGAGCGATGCAGATTGGGCTGATCTTGAGCAGTTTTTAGGGATGAATCCAGTGCTGATCAACAATTGGGACGAGAGAGGAGATGAAGGCATGCTTCTAAAATCAACCAGCAGTGACTATCCTAGCTGGAATGGCAATGATCCATCAGGATTTAATGCAGTTCCTGCTGGCTTTCGAGATGGTGGTGGCTGGTATTTTGCAACAGGTCAATGCGATAGCTTCGCTGGAGGCACATCAACACAAATGTGGAGCTCATCAATAAACAGTGATCCGCAACTGCCCACCATCTATCCCATTTACCGAGGCTTGGAAACGTCAAATGATTGGATCATTCGCGGCATTCAGGAAAAAATGTTCGGCTTTTCTGTTCGCTGCCTTAAAGATTAACGCTTCACATGCGCCATGAACTCAGACCCGCAGATGAAGAGATTATCATTGGCGAAATGATTCAGGTTCAAGCTCTCAAATCGGAAGCTTTGGATGGTGGTTGATTCTAGCGATCCTGATTAGTTATCCAAGCTCGTGCGGATCAGCTCAGCCAAATCGAAGCTATGCTTGGCGCTGTGAATCAATCACAGAAGCCAATCAGGAAGACAGCCCTGAGGACCTGGATCAAGCGCAAAGCACCTCATCTCTCGAATGCCGTTGGAGACCTCCTCCCTGATCGGGGTGACCTTTGTGTGCTCAAGTGGATCTTGGGCAGTAAGAAGTGGTCTTGCCGCAGCAATATAAAATTTGGACAACCCTCACTCCACATCTTTCTTTGATGTCATGTTAGAGAACGAGTCTGAGATTGCGATTTACATTCCACACGCTTTGGCAGGCTTTGTTGACATCATTGTTCAGCATAAATCTCAGATTCCTTCACATTTCAAGGCATTGCCAAACTCCAAGGTGGAAATCATGTTCCTTTTGGAAGGAAGTGAATTCGACCACTTTTATATTGATTCGGAGAGCAGTGGTTTCCTGCCGAACGACTCCGATCAATACGTTATGGCATTTTCAAGTCAAACCCAGCCTGTTGACGCCAAGTTCAAACGATTGAATGCCATGCTTGCGGTAATGAACCCAATTGCAGCCATGGCCATTTTAGGTGTTCCGGCTTGGGAAGCCAAAGACATTCATTTTGAACCCACAACATTGGACAATCTCAATGGTATTCAGGATTCATTGAACACCTTAACGACGTTCCAACAACGAGCCCGATGCCTCGAAAATTATTTGCTTCAAAGACTGGCGGCATTGGGAGGGTACAATCAAGCAGTAGAAAAAATACGCAACCTTCAAACGCTCTACTCGGACCCCCATTCAGCTTTCAATGAAACAAAATTGAGCTTCGACCACATCTTCTATTCTACATCTCATTTCAATCGAATATGCAAAGACTGGCTCGGTGTGACGTACAGGGAATATGAGCTGCACAAAAGGTTTCGCCATGCCATGTATGCCATAAGCCATAAGAATCAGCCACTTTCCGAAATCGCATTTGACCTTGGATTTTATGACCAAGCTCATTTTACTCGCACATTTAAGCGCTTCGCGGGAATGACACCAAAGGAATATCAAAATTCTCACAAGGGCGTGATACCTGAATTTGTAATGATCGAATGAGCAATTGGTACAATTAGTTGATGTCGATTTGGCTGTTCTTTGCTGGGCAAACACAATCAATTATGAAATCCTCACTGATTTACCTTCTCCTCATTGTCATACAGTTCCTTAATGGTATTGGACTTCTACTCGGCATTTTTATGGACCCTGTCGGTTTTATGGCACCGTTCTTTCAAGGCGACTTGGAATCCGAATCGGGGGCTGAGCTCATTTTCTTTGCTCAAGGCGTGATTGACGTCACAGCCATGCACATGATTGGTGTAGGACTTCTATTGCTTGTTTTAAAATCATTTCGACTTGAGAATTCGGTCAATCGCAAAATTTTTGCATCCTTCTCGGCATTCCTTGGGTGTGTGTTTCTCGTCGCCTTGTACAATCATTTGTTTCAGGGAGGAGGACCGCCACCATTCATTGGTGTCCTTTTGTTCATCCAAGCAGGTCTAGCCTTGTACGGATGGAACAAGGCTGTTGACTGACCTGTTTCGCTGTCCCGTTTCTTGAAACAAAGTGATTCCTTCATGGTCCCTATTCATGAGCTGACCACCTCGGAAGATGACGGAAATGCTGCAGATGGCGCCAGTGCAACCTCCCCTAATTCTTCTGCAATTCTGGGCACAAAAAAGCCCGCCTCCATTAAGGAAGCGGGCTTTTTTACACACTGAAAATGTGGAGCCGGCGGGAGTCGAACCCGCGTCCAAACAAGGACAACTCGTGCTTTCTACATGTTTATTCTGCAATTGATTTTCGACCGGAGGCTGATCACAGACAACCCACCCAGCGGCTTAGTCCAGTGAATTTTGCGTTGGGTGTCGGACACTCCCTCAGCTAGTCCCATTTACCTGATACCCCATTGAAGCCGCGGAAGGGTCCGTACGTTGCTTCGGGATAGCTCGTTCCGTCACCTGGTGACGTGAATTAGGCTTATCGACTGAGTCGATTAGGCTGCGAGCGCGTAGGAATTGTTGTCATTTCTGACTTGAAAGTTCGATTTTAACGAGCCGTGCTAACAAGTGCTCCACATGCTTACCCGATTTATCATCTTGCTGTCAAATCCAAAATCGGCCCCAGAAATCAAAGAACTCGCTCAAGCTTTTGGTTCAACCAAAAGCCAAAGCAGCCTTCAAAAGTAGTCAAGGCTGGCTCAATCATTCCAACTTATTTGGCAAAATGTGCCAATCAAGACAACCCATGGCCGACTTTTGGTGTTAGAAGATTTGTGATGAAACGTTTGAAGCACTTTTGTAGCGGTTGCACTGCGCTCCTTGGCTTGGCACTCCTTTTCGGGAATGCGCTTCAGGCCCAAGTCGTTGAAGACTTCGAGATTCGCTTCCAAACACAGCAAAACGGGGGTATTCAGTTTTTGGCCAATACCAGCCTCTACTGTGGCACGGGCAGCCAATGCGTGCAAGCCCAGAACGCCATGCCCATCACCGGATTTCCGCAGGACAACAACAACGACCACAACATGGTCTACTTCAACTCGGATTCAGACCCCGAGACGTGGAGCTCTTCATCCGACAGCTTGTCGCTTGGCATATGCGCCGAAATAAGCTTTGCGGGTTTGTATTGGGCAGGGAGGCTGGGAAATGGTTTCGTCGCCAACGAGGCTTTAAAAGACCAAATCAAAATCAAGGCCGGCAATGGAGATCCGTACATCGACGTATTCGCGGATGAATCCATCGACTTTGACGCCTCCAATACGGACAATTACTGCTGCTTTGCCGACATCACGGAGTGGGCCTCGAACAACCCGGTGAATGCGCGTTACACTGTCGCGAATGTTGTGGCCGATCAAGATGACAGTTCTTGGGGTGGTTGGGTATTGATCCTTGTATACGCCGATGCCGCTGAGCCCATGCGCAACCTCACCGTTTTTGACGGCTTGGCGATGATCACTTCAGGCTGGGGCGGCGGAGGCGACAATAGCACCGTCGACGTACCCATTTCTGGATTCCTGACCCCACCCTTTGGACCGGTTGACCTGAAACTTGGTGTCGTGGCCTACGACGGAGACCGCGGATCGAGCGGCGATCAGTTGGGATTCGACGGCACAGGATCTTTCAACTACATCGAAGATGCCACGCACGACATCAACAACGTATTCAACAGCACCCACTCCACTGGAGGCATCATGAATCCATGGCGGGCGCCTGCGTTCAACAACACGCTTGGCCACGATGCCAACATCTTCATTCCAGACAACTCCGGATACGATTTCCTTCCGAACAATGCGACGGACGCCGAAATACGCGTGACCACCGGAGGGGAGTCCATCACCGTGCACGCCATTACTTCATCCATCGATGTCTACGAGCCCGATCTGCGCGCCACGGTATACATTGAAGACCTCAATGGTGGGGTTGCCGAACCTGGGGACATTTTGGAATACACCGTAGTCGCCAAGAACCTAGGCTCAGATGCAGCGACAGAAGTCTACATGACCAACACGCTCGACATACGAACCAATTTTGTGGAAGGAAGCTTGGTTTGGGATTCTGCCCCGCTTGCCGGTTGGATGACCGATGCTGCCGGGGACGATCCCGGTGAATTTTTAGCCGATGATCAAATGGTGCAGGTGCGCATTGGTGCTACAGCCGATGGTACAACAGGCGGGACATTGAACAACGACCCGACAGGCCAAGACAGCATTTCCTACCGTTTCCAGGTCCAACTCACCGATGACTGCCTCCTTCTGCAATGCGACGGGACGCTCACAGGAGCCGCCAACATTTATGGTTTTGGCGACATCAGCGGCAACACTCAAACCAATGACGGCGCCAGTGCCTTGCTTGATGCCAATGGCTGCCCTGTGGAAGAAGTGACCACCTTGGAAGTGCAAACCGGCGTGTGCCCGCCCGTCGCGATTGAGCCTGTTGGTACGACCTGCTTGGGCGATGATGTAGCCCTCGAAGTGCCTGCTTTCATGGATAACCCTTTGGCGGAATCGTTGGCCAATTACAGCTGGTCCGGACCCAATGGATTTGCCTCTAACAGCGCCACGGCATTGCTACCCAACGCGGCGTTGGATGATGCGGGAAGCTACTTTTTGGAAGTCACATTTACGGGGCTCGAGTGCCTCCTCTCTAGTGCCAATTACCAACTTCTCGTACACATTCCCACCCCTCTTTTCGATGCACCCGATTCGCAATGCATCGATGGAAATGCATTCGACTTCGCCGCACAAGGCGATCAGTTCCCCGGCGCAACGTTCGAGTGGTCGTTTGAAAACAGTGATCCGGGCACAATCCCTGGTGCCTACATCAATGACGTTGCATTCAGCCAACCCGGCTGGAACACCGTGCAATTGACCTTGAATGAAATTGGATGCACAGCCGAAACAATTGATTCAATATTCGTCGAATCTCCTCCTGACCTCGCATCATTTGACGTGGACATCTTTCCTTCCGCTGGATGTGTCCCACACAGCGTGACCTTCATGGACGCCGAACCAACCGAGCCCATGGATTACAGTTGGGAATTTGGTGACGGTTACGAAAGCCTCAATGACATTGCGGTGCACGTATACGACCTCGTTGGAACGTTTGACATTGAAGTCACAGCCACGAGCCTTGGCAATTGCCCCGCCACGATCACCTTTCCCATTGAAAATGCCGTCACCGTATTCCCCGTTCCCCAAGCCGGATTCGAAGTAGATCCCAATGTCGTTGAACTCCTGACACCGATTGTAACCATCACCTCTACTGCGGACGCCAGCACGTTTGTCAATTATTATGTCTCTGACGGAGGAAGCCTGAATGGAGCGAATGGAGAATATTCATTCAGTGATGGCGGATCGTTTGACATCATTCAAACCGTCATCAGTCCAGAAGGATGCATCGCCACCGCTGAAGGAGAAGTGGTTGTTAATGGCACCATCTTCTATGCGCCGAGTGGTTTTACCCCCGACGGTGATTTCCTAAACGACGTCTGGAAACCGGTCGCTTTGGGTGTGACTTCATACCAAATGGAGGTACGCAACCGCTGGGGCGACCTGTTTTGGTCCACGGATGATCCCGAAACACCTTGGCTAGGGCAAAGCACCAGCGGATCCCATTTTGCTCCCAACGGAATGTATGTATGGCAAGTCACGTACCGAGATCAACTGGGATTCCCAGTCATGAAACAAGGCACCGTGTCCCTCATGCGGTAATCGTTAGTCCGTGGGCGCGTCAATGAACTCAATTTTGCTGTTGCGAATCAATGCATTGAAGGCCGGCAACTGCTCGTCACGAAGCGCATACCACTTGGTCAGTTCCACGTCAATTTTAGCGGAAATATCCTGTCTCACCGCTTCCATTTGATTCGTCGGACGATAAATGCCCATGCTCGCCAGGGAGCCCACGTGCGCCAGCTTGTTGTTGAGTTTGATGGGGTAATTGAGCATGTCCTGGTTGCTTTTCAGTTTGGTTTGGTAGAGTACCTCCTCGATCGCTATCATGGATGAATCCAACACGTCAGACGCATCAAACAATACGGTATGATCTTCTCTTTCAAGCCGCCCCACCAATGCGGATATCTGTCCACGTGTGGCGCGCATGTGCCGGATGGCATCGTGGGTTTCGTCCACTTTGTCGCGCACAGCTTTCAAGAATTCAAATTGAGCCGTGCGGTCGGCGGCCGTGCCTTCCGACCGAGGATCCAATAGGATTTCGAAGGTGGTGAACACCGTGTCTTCATCCGCGATGAGCTCCGCTGAATAGGTTCCCGGCGGCACTACTGGCCCTTGAAGCGTGCCCCACCACATCAAAAGTCCCTCAAAATCATCGGCCTTCTCGCATCGCAAATCCCATTCAAAATGGTTCAAGCCAGGGTTGGCCTCCAAAGCATCATCTCCCGACTCCGCCGTTGCAAACGACCGAATCACATCACCCGTCGCATCTTTGAAGGTCAGCGTGGCCGTGTCATAAGCATCCGGCAACTGAAACCACGTGCGCACGCCGGCCGGGTGATTGGTTCCCCGGGTATCCGATGTCTTGCCATTGCCGCCCCCAAAACCCACGGTAGGATGTGGTTGGAAAAGATGCAAAGCTTTGGGATCGACCGGGGCTTCAAGGGACTGCCAAAGCACATCCAAATCGTCCAAAACCCAGAAGCTCCGACCCTGTGTTGAAACGATTAAATCATTGTCCTTCAACGCCAAATCCGTGATGGGCACCTGCGGCAGATTCAACTGCAATGAAGTCCAATTTTGCCCTGCGTCTGAACTCATATAAAGTCCAAATTCAGTACCTGCATAAAGCAAGCCAGGCGTGTTGCGATCGGCTCGTATCACACGGGTAAAATGGCCTGCATCAATGCCTTTGACAATGGTTTTCCATGTCGCGCCATAATCGGAAGTGTAGTACAGGTATGGGGCGTAATCACCTCGCTTGTAACGCGTGGCTGCAACGTACAACCCTCCGGGCTCGTGCGGATCCACCTCCACGCTATTGACCATAGCATCTTTGGGCATTTTTACCGGTGTAACATCTGTCCAATTTTGGCCGCCGTCCCGGGAAACATGCACCAAGCCGTCATCCGACCCACACCAAAGGAGCCCGGGTTCCAACGGCGATTCAACGGCCGCAAAAATCGTCGCGTAATACTCCACCCCGGTATTGTCTTTCGTGATGGGGCCGCCTGATGAAACGAGCTTTTCGGCCTCGCCACGTGTCAAGTCTGGTGAGATGATTTCCCACGTTTCCCCGCCGTTGATGGAACGATGCAAATGCTGTGAACAGGTATACAACTGTTGGGGATCATGTGGCGAGAAAAACACAGGAAAGTTCCATTGGAATCGGTATTTCATGCCCTCAGCTCCACTTCCCATGGGGTTTTCCGGCCAAACATTAATCGCTCGATTCATATCCAATTCGTGATTGAATCGGGTCAAGAAGCCGCCATAGCTTCCGCCATAGACAATGCGGTCGTCCGATGGGTCCGGCGCAAGGTGAGCGCTCTCCCCTCCTGCCGTAGACTCCCAATGTGCCTCCGTGATGTATCCATTTGATGCACGAGAATCGATCCGTATGGCCGAATTGTCTTGCTGAGCGCCGTAGATGCGGTAAGGAAAACTGTCATCCGTGGTCACCCGGTAAAACTGAGCAGTGGGCTGATTCATGTAGGTAGACCAACTGGCACCGGCGTCATAGCTAATCTGCGCGCCACCATCGTCCGCGATGATCAATCGGTCCGCATCCTCCGGTGCAATCCACAAGTCGTGGTGATCACCATGGGGGGCATACCGTGCCTCGAACGTTTGTCCGCCGTTGGTCGAAACATGGTAGGCCACGTTCATGACATATACGCGATTCACATCTTCCGTATCCGCGTAAATGCGGGTGTAGTACCAAGCACGTTGGCGCAAGCTTCGATCCGAGTTAACCAATTCCCACGCATTGCCTCCGTCATCCGAACGGTACACGCCACCTGCTTCATTTTCAATGATGGCCCAAACGCGATCGGGATCCACAGGAGAGACCGTCACGCCTATGATACCGTAAGGTCCCGCTGGCATGCCTGCTTGTTCCATGAGCGAGGTCCACGTCTCACCTGCATCCTCCGATTTCCATAAAGCAGAGCCCTCACCTCCCGATGAAAAGTCATAGGGCGTCCTTCGAACGTTCCATGTGCTGGCGTACAGGACGTCGGGATTGACCGGGTCGAGAATCAAATCAACCGCACCCGCTCGTTCGTTGGCAAACAACGTGCGCTTCCAAGTTTGCCCGCCATCTATGGATTTGAAGACGCCGCGTTCATCCGAATTCGTAAACAAATCCCCTAACACGGCAGCATAAACAATATCTGGATTCGACGGATGGATGCGAACACGAGGAATGTGCCGGGATTCTTTGAGCCCCATATCCTTCCAACTTCGGCCACCATCCACAGACTTATACATTCCCGTGCCCGGAGATACGTTGCCGCGAACCGTGACTTCACCACCACCGACATACAAAACGTTCGGGTGCGAGGCACTCACGGCGATGGCACCAATTGAACCTCCAAAATAACCGTCTGAAATGTTGTCCCAGGTCGTGCCTCCGTTCTCAGTTTTCCAAACACCTCCGCCTGTAGCGCCCATGTAAAAAAGAAGTGGCTTGCCCTCCACACCTGCGACTGCCGCTGACCTTCCTCCCCGAAACGGACCAATGCATCGAAATTCCAATTCTGACTCTACCGCTCCAACATCCAATGCATTGGATTGAGCAAGTGCGGTGCTATTCGGCACCATCAAAAGTGCCAGAAAAAATGCCGCCAGCAAATGTGCGCGCGCCATCCAAGCAACCGAGGTGTAATTTTTCATGGGTGGAAATTAATTCAATCCGGCGAATGCAGCATTCCATTGCACCTTATTCATGGGGTATACTGAGTTCTCCCTCCGCATACCGTTATTCACGAGATATTTTAGTACATTGAAGGAGACACCCAAAAACTCACCGATCATGAAGACCCGTTTCCCGCAGCTTCAAATGGCCATTCCTTTTTTCTGTTGCCTGCTCACCCTGAGTTTTACAGCCCAAAGTCTTCAGGCCCAAAGTCTGTCAATATGGACGGACAAGGCTCTTTCGACTGAACAAGCTGCCCAGGTGGAAGCAACTTCATTCCGAGCACTGGAACTCGATGCGTCGGCGTTGCAGACACTCCTGAAAAATGCACCCCTGCAGTTAACAGGGATGCCACACCAATCCGGAGTGGTCTTATCGCTCCCGCTTCCCAATGGGGAAACAACCGATTTCACAATTGTGGAAACTCCGGTATTGTCAGCTGCACTTCAAAGCCGATTCCCCAGCATTCGATCATACCGAGGTGTGGGCGTCAACAACCCGTTGCATCAAGTGCATTGCGACCTGAGCCCCAATGGATTCCATGCGATGATCTTCAACGAAGGCAGCACTGTCTACATTGATCCCGTGCGTGAATCTGCGCCATCAAACAAGCACATCAGCTATACAAGAGAAGCTTTTTTTCAAGGAACTTCCAAAACGTGGGAAGGCTGCCAAGCATTTGCCGTTGGTGAAAAAATCCTGTCGAGTACCCTGCAAAATCAAGGCACAGAAAACGTCCCAATCCCGATGGGTGCGCAACGCTTTCCAGCTCCACTCCTGCCCCAGGAAACAGACAATGGTGACGAATTGCGAACGTACCGGCTCGCCCTGGCCTGCACGGGCGAATATGCGCAATTTCACGGTGGCACGGTTACGAGTGTGCTCGCTGCAATGAATACCTCTATGGTTCGCGTGAATGGTGTTTTCGAGCGCGACGTAGCCATTCGAATGGTCATCGTAGACAACAACGACCAATTGGTTTTTCTCAATGCAAGTACAGACCCCTATACCAACAACGACGGTGGAACCATGCTGGGACAAAACATCAACACATGCAACAGTGTCATTGGATCGGCCAATTATGACATTGGGCACGTATTCTCGACTGGCGGAGGCGGTGTGGCTTATCTCCAATCGCCTTGTGGTGGAAGCAAAGCGGGTGGGGTTACTGGGCAAGGCTCGCCCGTTGGCGATCCGTTTGACATCGACTATGTCTGCCATGAAATCGGTCACCAATTCGGAGGAAACCACACCCAAAACAACAGCTGCAATCGCTCCACAGGAGCCGCCTATGAACCTGGGTCAGCCAGCACTATTATGGGGTATGCTGGGATTTGTTCGCCCAATCTTCAAAGCAATTCCGACGATCATTTCCACAACCACAGTTGCAATGAGATGATTGCCTTTTCTGTCAACGGAAATGGCAATTCGTGCGCTGTGGTGACCTCAACTGCAAATACCCCTCCCACCGTAGATGCCGGAACCAATGGATTGGTGATTCCCGCCTCGACTCCGTTCGAATTGACGGCAACAGGCAGTGATCCCGACGGCGGTGCTATCACCTTCAATTGGGAAGAATATGATTTGGGTCCGGCAACAGCATCTGGAGACAACGATTTAACCAACCCTTCAGGAAATCAACCCATTTTCAGGTCTTGGCCCTCAACCACGAGCCCAACACGAATCTTTCCGCGTGTGACGGATTTGGTCAATGGCACGGTCACGATCGGTGAACACCTGCCTACTTATTCGCGCGACCTGAATTTCAAATGTACGGTCCGAGACAATGAACTCAACGGGGGGGGATTTGCCGATGACCTTTTAACCATGAGCGTTGACGGTTCCTCGGGACCATTCGTTTTGAACGCACCGAATGGCGGAGAAGCCATTGCCGCTGGATTAACAACAACCATTTCCTGGGATGTTGCGGGAACGAATTCGGGAGCGGTGAATTGCGCAAGCATCGATATTTTCCTATCCACCGACGGTGGCTATACCTGGCCCTTCACCCTCATTTCCAATGCGTCAAACAATGGAACCGCGAGTGTCACATTGCCCAACATTCCAACCGCAAATGCACGGATCAAGATCAAAGGAACCAACCACGTGTTTTTTGACATTTCCAATGGAAACTTCACCATTGAAGAAGCGTCAAATCCCGTTCCGTATGACGCAATGGTCAACAACATCCTCGGAGTGAATCCGGAAACCTGCGGCAGCGCTATCGCACCCAGCGTTGAGATCCTCAACGCCGGAACAGAAACCTTGACCGCATTCGACGTGGCATTCGACTTGGACAACGGACAGAACACGGAAACCGTCAACTGGTCGGGATCATTGGCACCCGGTGCGATGACTGTCGTGGACCTGTGCAATGCCAATGACCTTTGTCTGGCGGTTGAAGCCGGCGAACACACATTGGGTGTTTCGGTCAGCCTCGTTGGTCAAACCGATGAAATGGACGGCAATAATGCAAATGCCATTTCATTTGTTAGCGGATGCTTTGAATCGTGCCTCAATTGCGGCTGCACGGATGAAACCGCTTGTAATTATGATGCCAATGCCAGCATTGATGATGGGAGCTGTATTTTCCAGGAACCCTGCTCATGTCAGCTCACAGGAAATCAAATGGCGAGCCTCACCGGGAACGAAACGGGCGAGCCGCTGACGCAATCCGCAACCGCTCTGGCTCCCTTGACAACTATCTCAATCGAATTGGAGTTTGACAACGCCAGCAGCTTGGGAAGTTGGCCCGCTGATCTGGCCATGGCCATTACCCCTCCTTCAGGCGAGTGCATCTCGTTTGGGGGATACAATGGCTCCCCCGATGGGTGTCCGAGCATTGGAAATTATCAAGTTGTTTGGCCCGCTGGATGGCAAACTGCGGCAGCTGGCTTCTATACCGCAACGGTCGATATATCCGAAGCCAACTTGAGCGGATCCGGAGATTGGAGCGTTACTTTATACAACGGCTACGGTGCTTCCTCTGAGGTCAACTATGTGGTCGACTGGATCATCGAGAATTTGTGTCTGGATGTTGTTGCCATGGATGGTTGCACCGATGCATCCGCTTGCAACTACGATGAAGCTGCCACCGACGATGACGGCACGTGTTTTTATGCTGAGGAAGATTACAACTGCGCCGGCGAGTGCATCCTGGACACAGATGGCGATGGAGAACCCGATTGCGATGCAATCACTTGTCCAGCCGATTTGAATGGCAATAACACCATTGAGGTTACGGATGTTTTAATTCTTCTCAGCGATTTCGGATGCACCTCCGATTGCATTGCAGACATCGATGGCGACGGTGCTACAAATGTCAATGACATACTCCTGCTACTTGCAGCCTTTAGCGAGGACTGCTGAGCGCAGGCGATTGCTGGATTTGGGCGCGAGAAGAAGATTGAATCATGAACGCCCTCCAAGGCGCCTTTTGGAAGGATCACTCGCCCTGTTCGGCGTAATCAGCGAGATACAGGAACGGCTCATTGAGTTCTCCTTCCAAGGTGGTTTCAGATGCGCCATCGAGAATGCCATCCGCATCGCCGAGTACGAGCAATGGAACCACGTGTTCCATCAATTCTTGACCGAATCCATCGGATGCATCCCTTGGAAGTTCACAGGGAAGATTATCCACCGCCATGACCGTGATACCGTCTGTATCAGCGATACCACATTCTTCTTCCTTTCCCGGATGATACCCGTATAGGGGGTCGGCTATGGAAGAAGGGCGAACTGTGCAGGCCACAGGGCCATCGATATCGCAGGAAATATCCGCGACAACTTGGAGGTTCCAATCATCGTGCCGCATGTCCTTCCGCGTGAACAAAAACGGTGATCCTTCCGCCCAAAAATGGCCAGCAATGAATAAATCGCCTCGCTGTGCAAAGGGCATAAACGTGCTTTCGAATAGCACCGGCTCCGCAATAAATTCAGCCATATCGAACGCAGCGCCATCCTTTCGGCAATTGTAATCGCCCACATCCAAGTGGGTATAGACCGGCTCGGGGAATTCCATGCGCAAAAAGTCATCGGGGTGCACGGACCGAATGTTCATCTGGTCCAACACTTCCTTGGCACCTTGTCCCACCCGGCCGTGTCCCGTCAAAACAATTCGCAGGTCATTTGGAAGCTTTACTCCTTTCGCAGTGGAAAGCATGTCATTCAAATCCAGGCAATCGATGGCCCGGGGTATGGCATAATCACCTGTGCGCTCGCCCCATGCTCGAATACCGTTGTACGCTCCAACCAGACCTGCCCACCGTCCAAATCCAATGATTCGACGGCCGCTCGGTCGCTTGAGCAATTCATAGTCAATGAGGCGGATGTGTTTCTTCAATATCTCTGATAACAGATTTGCATTGTAAGGCTGCAGTTTGTGCGTGTGGCTGAAAAACAGATACGTCTTGTCCGCGATCAATTCTTCGGCATTCACCTCTTTCACTCCAATGAGCACGTCGCGATCACTCAAGTCTTCCTGCATCTTCAGCCCCACAGAGGCATATTCCGCATCTCGAATTCTTCGAACGGGACTGGGCTGAACGGCTATATCCAATTCTGGAAAACGCTCCTGAAGGAGCACACATTGGTCTGGAGTCAATGGCACACGTTGATCAGGAGGTGTTTTGCCTTCCCGAAGAATGCCCAATCGCAAGGGGGTTTCAGATGTATATACCACGAGATATAGGATCAATTACGGACAACCAAGTTACTCAATGCACTTGCAGTATCAGACGCTGTGCCGCAACTTTTCAACCTTCAGTCCTGAGCAAGAAAGCGATAATTGATAACGCCAGAAGATGGCTGGTTTGCCACGGCAATAAAAATGGAAGCCGCAGCACTCTCCAGCGCAGCGCGTGCAATGCACCCACTGGCATCGGATTGAACTCCTCCTTGGTTCGCGACAGAACCCAATTCGACCGACTCAATTTTCGATTGGATCACGCGGCCATCGGGTGCTACTTTTATCGCAATGGCCACCGAGCCAGCCACCCGGCATTTGTAACCGGGAATGGGCAGGTTGCGGTGTATTCTTCCGCCTAAATCGTATGATACAGTAACCTGACCGTCGTAACGTTTGTCCCACTCTGTAAGCGTCTCAACAGCATCACTCGCTCCATCGTCCGGTACTCCTTCAAGACCAAAATCCTTTTTGTCCGCTGCTAAACGTTCGAATTCAGCCTGCTCCATGGCACGCAACTCAGCTTCAACCGATTCGGTTAAACTTTGAATACCCGGAGCACTCGCCGTTGAAAGGCGATCCTGAACCCGTTCTGACTGTTCATTGGCCGTTAGGTTGGCCACACGATCATTGAGCCGGGATTGGATCATCTGTTCCATGGACTGCTCTTTGACAGGCTCGAAGTCCGAAGCATTCACAAAATCCACCGCTACGAATTCGGTCGAAGCGGACCGTCCATGTTGAACCGGCTGAAATGCCAAAATAATTAAGACGGTCGCATGCAAAGCCAATGTGATGGTCATTGCAGTCCAAAACTGATGCCTTGAAACACGGCGTGCCATGATCAATCCAAGACCATTGATGTTTCACGCTTCCACGTCACCGAAGTGATGCTGCGATCAGCTTTGAAGTAATAGGTACCGGTTTTGGTCACCACCTTTCGGTATCGAATGACCTTGTTCCCATTCCGAACGGTTCTCTCAATCACCAAACCATTTGGAATGTCATAGGATTCTTCACTCACACCTTGCAAAACATCTGCATGCTCAAGCGGCAGGGTGTAATCCTCGGGAGATCGTGGCTTCATGTTGTCAAGGCGCTCCTGCTCTTCTACCCGTCGGTCGTACGCGCGCTTCTGAGATTCGCGCTCTCGCTTGGACAAAGACTGACTGGCTTTTTTCGCTTGACGTCTCACATTGTACCACCGTTCCTTCGCTCTTTGGCTTGAACCGCTGCCTATTTCACGATAACGGGTTGACGCAGCCGCAATCTGTTCACTTGAAATGCTTCGGGTCTCTGCTGCGGCGCGATTGAGTCCCTTGAATAACGTCCTCCACGTGCGCTTTTTCGCCTCGAGTTCAGGAACATTTTTAGCGTAGTCCCGCGAACGGTTTGAACGCAATCGCGTTTGGCTTTCTTTTTCGTTGGCCGCAGCATCCGCTCCATTTTGAATCAGTCGATTGGAACGGCGGCGGGTCGCATTGGATTCGGCAAGGTATTTTGATTGCAGCGAGGCTTCATCCGCTTGTCGTTCCTCTTGATTTTGAATGGAACTGGCTTCATTTCTTCGCATCGTTCGTTCGAGATCCAGCGTTTTCTGGCGTTCACGTTCAATTCGTTCTGTGGACAATGCCGCAGAGGCTGAAATCAATTGGGCCTGCGATTCTTTTTGCGCTTCTACTTGGGCATTTCGGGCCAATGCCTCACTTTTCAATGCCTCACTGAAATATTTCTCCACCTCATCTTCCTCGTTAGCATTGAGCCTGGACATCACTTGTTCCGCTCTTTTTCGGTCCAATTCTGCTTGCCTTCGGCGTTGCTCCTCGCGTTCCTCTTCAATCGCTGCAGCCTCGTCCATTCGCCGCTGTCGCTCTGCTTCTTCGGCCAATCGCTCGGATTCAATTTGGGACTCAAAAGCCTGCTCCTCGAGCAAACGCTGCTCTTCCATTGCAGCCGCATTTGCAGCCGCATCTTCGCTCTTCTCTGAAGCTTCTGTGGCGTTGGATTCAGACCGTTCAATCCGACTCAGTCGACTCTGAGCGTATCGGTCATTGGGCTTGACGTTCAGGGCGGAATTATACTTACGGCGAGACTCCGACCAATTGGAAGCGTCAAACGCATTGTCTGCTTCCAGGATGAGCGCGTTGTATTCTTCTTCCGCACTCAGCGCGGCCGCGCGAGCCGCATTCTCTGCAGCGAGACGTGCCATTTGATCGGCTTCCGCTTCAGCACGACCCGCTTCTCGTTCCGCTTCTGACGCAGCTCGATCGGCAGCACGCTGCGCTTCGGACGCTGCACGGTCGGCTTCTCGCTGTGCTTCAGACGCAGCACGATCAGCTTCCCGTTGGGCCGCTTCGGCCGAGCGTTCCGCTTCTCTGGCGTCATTCTTTTCAGCACGGTCATCCTTCTCATTTCTAGACTCGCGCTCCTTGCCTTGGGACTCTTGCGCATCGGCTACCAAGGCCTCGTCGTCTCTGGCTTCCGATGCTGCATCCAAGCCCGCTGCCTCATTAATACGCTTTCGAGCCTCGGTAATTCGCTGCTGCGGATAGCGTTCTTCCGGCAAAACCTCCAACGCCTGCTCATATTTGGCGATGGCCGATTCATAATCATCATTGCGAAACAAGACATCCGCATCATCATTGATGGCGTCGTATTCCCGGCGTTTTTCTTTCAATGCTTCGCTCGCCGCAGCCCGATCAGCGATCGCCTGCTCACGGGCAGCTCTTTCTGCAGCATCTGACTCCATTTCTGCCAACCGCTCGCGGCTCGCTTCTGCCCGCTGTTGCCAAAAACGTTCCGCAGGCAAAAGCTGACCCGCTGCTTCGTATTTGACCAACGCTGCCCCGTAATCGTCTTTCCGAAACAATTGATTGGCCTCATCAATCAAGGCCTCATATTGAATGGTGCGCTCAACAATGTCCGCTGCTTGTGAAGCCAAATCTGACTGCCGGGTTTCTGCTTCCTCGATCCGGTTCTTGGGGTAGCGTTCGTCCGGCTTTAATCCCAACGCCTCGCTGTACAGGCCAATGGCACGATCATACTGCTCGCGCTCGAAATACTTGTCCGCATCGAGAATGAGTTCCTGGTATTCCTCATCCGCCTCGGAATTTGCTAGCAGGGATGATTCTCGCTCATCCACTCGGCGCAAGCCATCCTCCGGCTCACGTTCATCCGGCTTCATGGTTTTGGCATCATTGAACGACTGCCGTGCCCCATTCAAGTCATCTCGAGACAGCGCCTCATCTCCTGCGTCGAGCAGGGACTGAAAGGCGGCCGCTGAAGCGTTGGAGGCATTGGCCTCATCCAACGCATTTTGCGCCTGCAATCGCTTATCAACAACTTCCTGCTCATCGGGGAATAATGCCAGGGCAGAATCATAAAAATCGATTGCTTTCTGCCACTCCTTGCTTGACTTTGAGCGATCTCCTTTCGCAACAAAATCCTCAAAATTTTCACGAATCCGTTCAGATTCAGAGGCCAGTCTTTCCAAACGACTGAATTCCGCATTCACCTTATTCCGCATTCGAACGGTGTAATTGCTATCGAACACCACCGTGTTCTTGTTCGCATCGTATTCTCCGCGTCCATAAGCATCTTCGAAAATGGAGCGATCGAATCCTTCTGGCAATGGAAGCATGGACATGTCCAGGTCCATGTTGCGGTTTCCAATTACGCTTTCGGGGATTCCAGATGCGTCCACCTCAATGCGCTTGTTGCTGTGGCCATCCAAAACAAAACTGAAGGTGTACAAATGGCGCAGAGGAAGTTCAAAATCATAGTCCCCTTTGGCATTTGTTTTCAGCTGATCAAAGACTTCACCATCTTGGTAAACAATGACGTCAACACCCTCCAATCGCTTGTTGGCATCTTCTAATTTCACCGATCCAAAGACCAGAAATAAATCTTCCTGAGCGATCGCGGAGACCGAAACAAAGAGTCCGACAACCACTGCAAACGAAGCAATTACGAAACGACTAAGGGCGTTTCGCAGGCTCACCTGTGCGCAGAAAATCACAGAAGGCATTCCAAATGTTCTCGATTCAATCGACTTTTGCATCCAATGGGTTTCAATCATCCTTAGAACGTAAAAATATGGCATTTAGTTATTGGGAGTCAACGGAATGGCTAGAAGGTAACGATTTAATCGTTATTGGAGGTGGGATCGTGGGGCTATCTGCTGCTCTGCAAGCCAGTATCTTGAGACCCCATTGGAAAATTGCCGTCATCGAGAGGGATACATTCGGCGGAGGTGGAAGCACCAAAAATGCCGGCTTCGCCTGTTTTGGAAGCCTCTCGGAGTTGGCACACGACCGATCCGTTTTGGGCGATGATGAAGCCGCGGCATTGCTGAAAAAACGAATTGATGGTTTACAACTGCTGCGCAATTTCCTGGGCGATTCATCCATCGGATACCGTGCTTGTGGGAGTCTGGAATTGATTCGAAAAGGCGCAGGGTATGAAATGCCGTCTTTGGAAACCATCTCCGAAGTCAATGCGTGGGCGGCTGAAACAACTGGGTCAATGCATACATTCCACATCGCCAAGGGAAAAGAGCTGGCGGGCATCAATAGCAAGACAATTGAAGGTGCTATTGCTTCGCCTCTCGAAGGCGCAATTGAAACTGGAAAAATGATGCAAGCCTTGCGTTCCAAAGCGCAAAAAACGGGAATACGCCTGCTGTTTGGGCTCAATGTAACCGGCTGGAATCAACACACAACAAATCACCAAATCGAAATCGAACGCGTCGGTTCGTCGGGTGTTGCGGAGCGATTTGCAATGAAGGCGCCCCATGTCGCGATCGCCACCAATGCATTTGCCCGGGAATTGATTCCCAAATGCGATGTGAATCCAAAAGAAAACATGGTGCTCGTTACGGAAGCCATCGACAATTTAAGTTTTGACGGGACCGTACACATGGATGCGGGTCACTTGTACGCTCGAAACATTCAAAACCGAATGCTTATTGGAGGGGGCCGACACTGGAACTTGAAAAACAACATGGAGCTTGAGCAGAAGCTCAAAGCCCTGCTCAACGATGCCTTTCCAGAGACTTTGATGGCAAACATAGAATACCAGTGGACCGGCATCCTTGGAATCGGCGCAACCCGAATGCCGATTGTTTCAAAGCTTCACGCAAGAAGCGTTGCAGCTGTCAAATTGGGCGGAATGGGAGTGGCCATGGGCATGCAATTGGGAAAAGAAAGCATCGAACTTCTTCTTTCCGATTGATGCCGATGTAACCTTTTCTGAAACGTTCGCGTAAAGGGTCGAGATGGAATGTCACATTAAGACCTTTAAAACCATGCGAACAGCATACACCACTTTCACTTTGGCCGCAATTCTCTTCATGGGAACCGGCGCTTTTGCCCAAACTGGCGTTACCCTGGTGACGGGCCCTACTAGCTTTACCGGAGCATCCAATTTGGAAGACGGAATTCAGGTAGGATCGTCCGGTTTGTACGCCACACAAGTTGCACTCATCACAGACGTGTTGCCCTTTTTGTCTGCAGACGCTCAAATGAATTGGGGCGCCTTGGGATTGACCTCTTCTGACCGCCAACAGGAAATTTCTGAGTGGTATGGAATCGGTGCTGGATTGCGATTGCACAAGCCTTACGCCAAGGATCAATTTCTACAGCCTTGGATTGGTTTGGGAGTTTCGTTGATGCAACAAAGTAATTTATCAGATCTCACAGACGCAGATGGCACTGCCTACTTCTACTGGTCCAATGGCCAGGTCTATGATATGCCGGAAGACGCGGAGAATGCAAATGTTCTCGCTTCGACTTTGGCTCCTGACCATGCGCATGAGACCCAAACCGCGTCGGTTCGATCCCTCGCAATTCCGATTCAAATGGGCCTGAACATGAACCTTTCTCCTCGCATTTACGCCAGTGCATCGTTTGCTGTTTTGGCTGGAAAGGAAGCAAGTTTGGACCCGCGACCAGGTTACAATGACATGATCACAACGGCCCAAGCCGGTCTGGGAATTCGAATTGGAAAAGCTTACGGCGAGCCACGTATTGAGTACCCCGAAGAATGGTTACTTATTGGTGATGACGCTGACCAGGATGGCATCATGGACAAACGAGACCGTTGCCCGGGAACGCCGGAAAACGCTCCGATTGACAAACGTGGATGCCCCACCGATGTGGACAAAGACGGCATTGCTGATTACTTGGATTTGGAACCAAACTCTGCACATCGACGGGTCAATGCACAAGGGGTGGCCTTGAGCGAAGAGCAGTGGGCTGTTGCCATGGTCAAACCAAAAAAGTCCGGAGATTCATTCCGACAAGACTTCTTGCGGGTGGAATCCGAAGGTGCTACTGATGTGGTAACTCCAGTGGACGCAAACGGCCGAACGCCAGCTGAATTGCGGTTGCTCAAAGCCTTCGGCTCCGCAAAATCCACTACCACCACCATCAAAGCAAAGTCAGCAACGCCTGCTCCAGCTCCAGCTGCAAAAGAAATCATTGCTGATTTTGGAAAACAAACAGGATTGAGCAATTACACTGCTGTCATGCCTGCACTGCGCCCCAGTTTCCGCGTGCAATTGGCCCACGATATTCGAACGCTCGACATGGATGCCGTTTCTCCACTGATGGTGACCGGTGAAGTGGTGCAAAAATTTGACAACTCCAGCGCATTGTGCATCGTCTCGCAACCAACACTTGACTTAAACAACGCAGAGAACCTGGCTAAAAAGCTCCAAGAACAAGGATTTGAAAATGCCCACATTATCGGCGAGTTCAATGGCAGATTGATGAATTTGTCGGCTGCAAAAGCCCTCCAATCTTCATGGGAAGCGACATCGGCTCAACTCAAATAAAAACGAGTACTGTCTTTCATCTTGCGAAAAAGCTGCACCCCTGGGTGCGGCTTTTTCCGTTTCAAACAGCTTTGTTAATGGCATCGGCAACGCGTATTCCATCCAAGGCAGCCGACAAGATGCCGCCAGCATAACCACCCCCTTCGCCACACGGAAATAAATTGTGCACTTCCGGGTGAGCCAGGTCTTCTGCATTCCGAGGAATGCGCACGGGACTAGACGTCCGGGACTCCGGCGCAACCAGCACCGCATCGGGACTTAAAAATACAGGCTTGCGATCCACAAACGTTTGCAAGCCTTCTTTCAACGCATTCACAATTAGTGGTGGCAGGACGTCATGCAAATTCACAGGCACCACTCCGGGCAAGTAGGATGTTTTAGGAAGTTCATTGGATGCAGTCCCATTCAAAAAATCAACCAAGCGCTGCGCAGGAGCTTGCTGCGATTCGCCGGCCGCTGCCCAACACGCTTTTTCAACGGATGATTGAAAATGAAGCCCTCCCAATGGTCCGCTGTATCCGAGACGCTCCCAATCTTCGGGGTCCAGCTGCACCACCATGCCCGAGTTGGCAAAGGGGTTATTGCGTTTGGACGGTGACCAGCCGTTGGTCACCACCTCGCCGTCTTCGGTTGCACATGGGGCAATGATGCCCCCAGGACACATGCAAAAGGAATGCACTCCGCGGCCATCGGCTTGACAAACAAGTCGATAGGAAGCTGGCGGGAGCCATGTTTCGCGTTGTTCCGAACGGTACTGCATTTGATCAATGAGCGATTGCGGGTGTTCAATCCGGACGCCCATTGCAAAGGATTTTGCGATCAAAGAAACCTCCTTTCCATGCAGCAGCTGAAAAACATCCTTCGCGCTGTGGCCGGTCGCCAGAATCAAATGCGCGCACGGAACATTTTCCTGAACCTGAGTCGCCAGGTCAACCCAGGTAATCGAGCGAATGCGCTGATGAGCAACCTCAAAATCGATCAAGCGGGCACCAAAATGTATGACTCCGCCTGCCTTCAAGAT
>JADHRK010000013.1 GCA_016777435.1 Flavobacteriales bacterium | reverse complement strand
TGGCATGAGGAGTACATGTCCGCTAGTTTTTTGGTCTTGCATGGCGACACCTTGATTTTTGAGCGGTACTGGCAAGGCCACGACCACACCACAGTAACCAACTCTTTTTCCGCCTGCAAATCGATTGTTGCGTTGGCGATTGGCTTAGCTGTGTCCGATGGCAAAGTGCGGGTGCAAGATGAATTGGCAGCTTACCTGCCTCGCTTTGCTGGCGATGGGGGAAAAGGATTGACCGTGCAAGAAGTGTTGCAAATGCGATCGCACATTCCATTTGGAGAGGATTACGCCAACCCCTTTGGGTTCATGGCCAAGGCCTATTACCGCGAAGGCATTCAACAATTGCTTGAACCTTTTCGGGTGCCGGAGGTGCCGGGAGCGAAGTGGAAATACGAGGGAGGGAATACGATGCTTCTGGGCGAATTGATGGCAGGGTTGAATGAGGGTTCACTGAGTGATTGGGTTGAAAAAAGGTTGTGGGAACCGATGGGCGCTCAGCACGACGCGTTTTGGGGTTTGGACGCTCCGGATGAAGAAGGTGGAATTGAACGCTGTTTTGCCGCGTATTACGCGACATCGCGTGATTTTGCTCGGTTTGGAAAGCTGATGAACCACGAAGGAAATTGGGATGGCAAGCAGCTGATTGACACGACATACATGGCAGAGATGGTAACTCCAATTTCGGCCACGACCGACGAATGCGATGCATCTCACTATGGGTATCAAATTTGGTTAGGAGAAACGCAGGCCGGGGAGCCATTTAGCTGCATGGAAGGGTTGCGGGGTCAAATGATTATTGCCGTGCCGGCATACGATTTGGTTGTCGTGCGAACGGGCTACAAGAAAGACAAACGAAAGACGAGCGCACTTCCCTCTGACATTGAGCGGGTGTTGGACATGGGCCTTCGATTGCTGGGAGAGTGACCGTTATGACCCAGCTGTAAATTCGCAATGGTCATGTGTAAACCTTACGATTCACTATGCTGCTTTGAATGTTTCATTTGTAACGAAAACACATTCAAATGAATCAGAATAGTCAACCGATCCGATGCCTCGTTGTCGATGATGAAATGCCCGCTCGCCAGGCCATTTGCCGTCAAATCGAGAAGTACTGTCCCCATTTTCAAATTGTCCAAACAGCAAGCAGCGCCGCTGAGGCGTACCAATTGATCCGAGATTTGGCTCCTGAAGTGGTGTTCTTGGATATCCAGATGCCCCACGAGTCGGGATTGGAGTTGCTGGACCGGTTCAAGGATCGGTCGTTTTACGTTGTCTTCTGCACGACTTACCATGAATACGCTGTTGAGGCGCTGCGAAAGCGCGCATTTGATTATCTACTGAAACCTGTTGACGGGAAAGATTTGATTGCATGTGCGAAGCAGATTACCCACAAACTGCGCGTGCAACCGGAAGAGGAGACGCCAAAACCGGGCGGGCGACGGGTGGAATTGATTACTTCGGGACAGCGCCATTTTGTGCGCCATGCAGACATTCTATATGTGGAGGCGTCTGGGAGTTATTCAACCCTTTACTTGGAAACAGGCAAGCGCATCACCGTGTCCAAAAACCTGAAACGCATAGCAGAGATGCTCCAAGACCCACTTTTTAAGCGGGTTCACAATTCATTTTTGGTTCGGCTTGCCTCCGTTCAGACGTTCAATCACCGAAGAGGTGTACTGCAGCTGCCGAATGGCAAGGAGGTGCCGGTGGCGGTTCGAAAACGAGAAGAAGTGCGCCAAGAATTGATTCAATTGATGGTGAATGAAGCACCCGAATCGGAGAGGAATCTTGCGGCGGAAGACCAAGGAGCGTTTGAAAAGCCGTAACGCTCCCGGAGAGGGCTATCTTTGTCCCACATGAAACGGCGTGACATCAGGCAATTGAGCCAAGAGCAATTAAAGGATGCGGTGGTCGCAATGGGAGAAAAACCCTTTCGCTCCAAGCAATTAGCGGAGTGGATTTGGACGAAGTCTGCCGGATCCTTTGAGGAGATGAGCAATTTATCCAAAGGTTTTCGGGCCAAATTGGAAGAGGAGTTCGAATTGAATCGCATCGGCCTCTCAGACCAACAGATCAGCCGTGACGGCACCATCAAATGTGCGTTTGACGTTCGAGCGGGCCAAGTAGTGGAGGGCGTGCTCATCCCCACATCGAAAAGAATGACCGCTTGCATTTCCTCCCAAGTTGGATGCAGCCTTGCGTGCAAGTTCTGTGCAACCGGAAAGCTGAAGTTGTTGAAGAACCTCAGCGCGGCTGAGATTTATGACCAAGTCGAGATGATTCGGGGGCTGGCCGACCGGCACTATGACAAGAACCTCAGCAACATCGTGTATATGGGAATGGGGGAGCCGCTATTGAATTACAGCGCGGTGTTGGAGTCGGTTGATCGCATTTGCGGCGAACCTGGATTGGGCATGTCGCCGAAGCGGATTACAGTGAGCACAGCGGGAATCGCCAAGGCAATCAAAAGATTAGGCGACGATGATGTTCGGTTTAATTTGGCGCTTTCACTGCATGCAGCCAATGACGAAAAACGCAATCGCATCATGGCCATCAATGAATCCAATAATTTGGAGGCACTAGCGGAAGCGTTGAAGTACTTCTACGAGCGGACCGGGACCCGAGTGACCTACGAATACATCATTTTCAAGGACTTCAACGACGATTTGGAGGATGCCCGTGAATTGGCGGCATTTTGTGAGCACGTCCCGTGCAAAGTGAACGTAATCGAGTACAATCCCATTGATGACGGCGAGTTTGAAATGGCCAGTACCGAGCGTGTCGATGCATTTGTGGAGCTGTTGGAGTCGCAAAACATCATTGTGAATGTTCGTCGGTCCCGCGGAAAAGACATTGACGCTGCTTGCGGTCAGTTGGCCAACAAGAATGCTGCCGCAGATCCTCAGCCCAAAGAGGGGTCAGTCGAGCTTTAAAACTGCTAAGAAAGCGGATTGGGGAACTTCGATGTTGCCGACTTGGCGCATTCGCTTCTTTCCTTTTTTCTGCTTTTCGAGCAACTTACGTTTCCGGGTGATGTCTCCCCCGTAGCACTTCGCAGTCACGTCCTTCCGAACGGGCTTGATGGTCTCTCGGGCAATGATCTTCGCGCCGATTGCGGCTTGCAGTGCAATCATGAATTGCTGCCTGGGAATGAGCTCTTTGAGCTTCAGGCAAATGCGCTTGCCCAAGTCAAAGGCATTGTCCTTGTGAATCAGAGCGCTCAGCGCATCGACGGGATCGCCATTGAGCATGATGTCCAATTTGACCAATTTGGATGCTTTGTATTCATCCGGGAAATAGTCAAAAGAGGCGTAACCACGGGAAACCGACTTCAGTTTGTCGTAGAAATCAAAAACGATTTCCCCCAAGGGCATTTCGAAAGACAATTCCACGCGGTCCGAAGTCAGGTACACTTGATTCGTGAGAATACCGCGTTTTTCGATGCAGAGATTCATCACTTGTCCGATGTATTCGCTCTTGGTAATCACCTGGGCCTTGATGAACGGCTCTTCCACGTGCAACAAGTGATTGGGCTCGGGCAAGTCGGATGGGTTGTTCACGATGAGCATCTCATCGGTCTTGGTGTAGGCGTGGTAGCTCACGTTGGGAACGGTAGTGATGACCGTCATGTTGAATTCCCTTTCAAGCCTTTCCTGAATGATTTCCATGTGCAGCATGCCCAAGAACCCACAGCGAAAGCCGAATCCAAGTGCAGCGGAAGATTCCGGTTCGAACACCAACGAAGCGTCATTCAACTGCAGCTTTTCCATGCTCGCTCGCAACTCTTCATAGTCCTCTGTGTCGACGGGGTAAATTCCAGCGAAAACCATTGGTTTCACATCTTCAAAACCTCGGACACTTTCCGCGCAGGGCGAAGATTCGAGCGTGATGGTATCGCCAACTTTGACTTCTTGCGCGTCCTTGATTCCGGAAATGATGTACCCGACGTTTCCAGCGGAGAGTTCTTTCTTGGGTGATAGCTCCATCCCTAACGTTCCAATCTCATCCGCTTCATAGACTTGATTGGTGGCGAAGAATTTCACCCGATCGCCCTTTTTCAGACGTCCGTTCAAAATCCGGTAGTACGCGATAATGCCCCGAAACGAATTGTAAACACTGTCGAAAATCATGGCTTGAAGCGGCGCTTCTACGTCCCCTTTTGGTGAGGGAACGCGCTCCACAATGGCTTCGAGGATGTCCTCGACGCCGAGGCCGCTTTTTCCACTGGCAGGAATGATGTCATCAATGGAACAACCGATGAGGTCTACAATTTGGTCGCTAACCACCTCCGGATCAGCGGAGTCGAGGTCCATTTTGTTCAAGATTGGAATGATTTCCAAGTCGTGTTCCAATGCGAGGTACAAATTGGAGATGGTTTGTGCTTCAATTCCTTGGGTGGCATCTACAATGAGCAAGGCGCCTTCACAGGCGGCAATGGAACGTGAAACTTCATAACTGAAGTCCACGTGGCCAGGTGTATCAATCAGGTTAAACACATACTCTTCCCCGCTGTTGGCGGTGTAAGCCATCTGAATCGCATGGCTCTTAATGGTGATGCCCCGTTCGCGCTCGAGGTCCATGTCGTCGAGTGCTTGGTCTTGCATCTGCCGCTCACTGATGGTTCCTGTGGTCTGCAAAAGACGATCTGCGAGGGTGCTTTTGCCATGGTCGATGTGGGCAATGATGCAAAAATTACGGATGTGTTTCATCAATGGTTCGTGTACTGCAAAATTACACCTCAAGCGCTTCGTTTGGTTGGATGTTCCGTTGCTTATTTTATGCGGCGGTAGTATGTACTATATTTACAAACTTCCTGAGCGCGAATTTGTTGAAAACGCAACGTTATTATCAATTTTGTTGTTCTGATTACGAAAACCTGTTTACATGAAGCAATTCTGTTTTGCACTCACCGCTTGCTTGATTTCTTTGATCACATTCGGCCAGAATTTGGTCACGGATGGAGTGGATTATTCCATGGGCGTTGAGGTATATGAGCAACCGTCAATGACCACGGTTGAGGATATTCTTGAGCGTTACGGCTCCTTCAAAGGCGCGGTCTTGAACATGACGCGTGATGAGCACATTGTGATGCGCGCCTCGGACAGCTGGGACAAAGAAAAGGCGCGTCAGATTTTGAAGGAAAGGAAGGATCAATGGAAAATGGATCATGCCGATGAAATTGAAGATCGCAAGCAAGCTCGGATGCAGCAAACAGGAGGATGTGACTGCTGGATTGAGCCCGATGCTTCGTACACGCAGATTACAGTAGACGACATGTATTACCTCGCCGGTGCTGGCGAGTATGTAGACTTTTCGACACCTCCGATTCAGCTTGGCTTTGATTTTGAATTGTATGGCATCGTTTATGACAGTTTCTACCTCAATTCCAAAGGCTCTGTTTCCTTCGATGGATTCACGATTGACTGGACCCCGGAGGAATTCCCTGTCACAACCGACGAGGTCGCGCAGATCGCAGGCTTTTGGGCAGATTCAGACTATACAACTTCGGGCGAGATATACTACAAAGTGACCCAGGATGAGGTATACATCAACTTCGTAGATGTGGGATACTACAACAACAACACTGATCTGCTCAACTCTTACCAGATTGTCTTCACAAGCGAGAACTCTGTCGCATTGCCCGATGGCGCCAACACGCAGATGTGTTACCTCGATATGAATTGGGCGCATGGTGATGTTGGAGGTTCAGGAGGGTGTTGCGGTGACAGTCCTGCCACGGTGGGGATGGACGCAGCGCCGGATTTTGGACCGTATCTCCAGTTTGGTCGATTCAACACACTCGATGACACCTACAACGGTCCTCAAGGCACCGGCGATGGAAACGACGACGGCGTGAACTGGTTGGATTACCGTATCTTCAACATGGATGCTTCTGAGGACACCGAAAACATCAATCCGTTTCCAACAGGTAGTTTGGGGTGTGACACGCTCTACATGTGTCTGGGGAATACCTACGACATCAACATGAGCTTTCTAGGCCCAGAGCCCAATCAAACCATTACGGTTGAAACCAATGACTTGGCGGGATGGGAATATGAATTGACCGACGGCGAAACGGCAAATATTACCGGACTCTTCACCGCGCTTCCCGAAAATGTGGGACTGAATGAAATTACGATTACAGCAACCGATGACGGAACACCGACAGGTGTAACCGGACTCACAGTTGTGATCGAAGTCCTGAACATCGAATTACCGGAGCTGACGTTGGAGGGCAACACGGCCATTTGTGCAGGGGGAGAAGTGGAAATAACCGCTACCGGTGCATTCGACGAAATCATCTGGTCCAACGGAACCGTGGGCAACACTAACACTTACACATACGGAGGTACGTTTTTCGTCACCGGTTACTTGGAACAATGCACGGTTGAGGAAATTTTCTATGTGGACCAGAGCCCGTATTTCTTGCCGGACATTGAATTGGATCCGCCAGCGGTTTGCCCCGGACAAACAAGTATTGCGGTTGTTGATTCATTGGAGCAGTTGGGCTACGACATTTATGAATGGGAAGGCGATTGGAATGGCCTTGGAGGGGAAGTCGTGGGCACGGTCGGTGATGCCGGCGCAGAGTTGACCGCTGGGGTTTACCGGTTGCTGGTGACAGACGAGGATGGATGCCAAGGTCAACGCGTATTCATTATCGAGACGATTGGGTCATACATCCCTGAGGTAACGGTGGAGCCATTCTGTGATGGCATTCCAGATGCCGTATCTTTTGAAGGGGGATATTCCAGCCCTGAGGAAGGGGCATTCTACGTATACATGAGTTCCAATGAAGATTCTGGTTGGGGCGGAAGCTATTTGGAAGTGGTGATCAACGGCACCGACAGCTACATTTTGACCTCATCTGCTGGGTTTACCCAGTTTGAATTTGATATCGCTGCAGGGGATGACATCGAATTAAATTTCTACGAAGACGCGAGCATTGATTCGGATGTTCTTTCGGTTACGGTATACAATTGTGGGTATGAGAATGGGATAGAATTGAACGACCTTACCCCAGGAACTATTCTTTCCGTCGAAGCCGATTGCGAGGCATCTCCGGCCATCGGATCTTGGGATTGTCTCGCTGGCCCTGAGCCGTGGTCTTTTTCCAGCCCCTTGGAATACGACACAGACTTCTACCCGACAGGCTACGGTTTGTACGAGATCTGTTTTACGGAAGAGACATGCGAACAGGATTATTGTTATGACGTTGAAATCACAGAGGAGCCTTCAGTGACATTGACGACGGCCAATGACGTGCTGTGCAACGGAGAGGCGACCACTGTCTTTGCCGATGTCGTTGATATTGGTGGCACTGCCGATCTGAATTGGTCAGCACCGGGTGATGATGATGTCTTTGAAAATGAGTTTTCGTTTTCAAACACAACCACTTACAATGCCTCGGTAGTGGTCACCAACGGGTGTGGTACCGCCTCCGCCTCCTTGCCGCTTTACTCCCAGTATACGCCAGAACCGGAATTGGAGGATGAGAGTTTGTGCGACGGTGGCGAAGTTTACCTGGATCCAACAAGCCCTGACACGCCTGATCTCGAGTTTGAATGGTACATCGATGGGGATTTGATTCCCGGCGAAATTGCGGAGGAATACACCGCAGTTTCTACAGGTGAATTTTGCGTGGAGGTGAGCAATCAATGCGGACAGGGCGAGGCGTGTGCCTTGATTACCATTGTGGGGGAAATTCCACCACCATTGGAAAGCATAACGGTTGATTGCATTGGTGATGGCACGGCTGCAGTGGTTCCGGATTTGCCGGAAGGCTACACCGTCGAATGGCCTGACGGGTCTACTGAAACCAACTGGGAGGTGCTCGATGGAAGCGTTTACGACGGAACGGAGATTTGCTTGGACTACACAGACCCTTATGGATGTGAAACCAATACCGTTTGTACGTATCTGTACATTGGGTTGCCACCTACGATTGAGGCAGAACCCATTCTGGAAGACGGCGAATTTTTGACCATGTGCCCAGAAGTCGAGTACGATTTTGATTTAAGTGCTCAAACGTGGAACGGGACTGCATGGCAGGATGGTGCGGGAGAATACGAATGGTGGGTTGAATGCCCAGACACAACCATTTACTTCGGTGACCCGCAGGATGCAATGACAGTAGTGAGTTCGATGTTGAATCAGAATTGCTGGGAATACGGCATCACGCTGGTGGGATCTGCCATCAATCCGTGTGCGGTTGGAGGAATTCGCCAGGAGTGGGAAGTACTCGTTGATTATTGTGAGCTTACCATTCCCAATGTCTTCACCCCGGATTATGGCGATGACATGAATGAGAGTTTCTACATCACCGGACTGGAAGTGTACGAGGATGTTTACATGCGCATTTACAACCGTTGGGGTCAAGTCGTTTATTCGAGCAATGCATATGACAACGACGATGCATGGCGGCCGAACAACGATGAGACGGGAACCTACTGGTATACCATGTTGTTGCCGAATGGATTCGAATACTCAGGCGCAGTGACCATCTTACGCGACTGACCGCAGGCTTTCAATCCAACGAAATTGGCCAAATCAAAGACGCACTACGTCTGCACTTCTTGTGGGCATGAATCGCTGCAATGGGTAGGCCAGTGTCCAGGCTGTAAAGCTTGGAATACGCTGGAAGCGTTTACCGTGAAAGCATCTACGCCCGCTCAACGGGCTGTGCAATCAGCGGGGAAAGGCCTTCAGCCGGTGCAAGCCAAACCTTTGGCGGACGTCAAAGTGCTTGAAATGGACCGGATGTCCACCGGAGATCCAGAACTCGATCGCGTTCTTGGAAAAGGGGTGGTGCCGGGAGCGGTGATATTGTTGGGAGGTGAACCGGGCATTGGCAAGTCTACCCTCATGCTTCAGTCGGTGCTGGCAATGGCGAAGAAGTCAGACCGTATCCTTTATGTGGCTGGTGAAGAGAGCCCAGAGCAAGTGCGCATGCGTGCCGAGCGTTTGGGCGATGTGCCACCGGCACTTTTTGTTTTTCCAGAAACGGATGCGCAAGCGGTATTGCGGGAATTGGAGGCCAATCGACCCAGCGTTGTGATCATTGATTCTATTCAAACGATGTTTCTTCCCGAAGTGGAATCGGCGCCGGGGTCTGTCTCGCAAATACGAGAGGCATCTGGAGCGTTCACTCGCTTCGCCAAGCAGCACAACGTCCCCGTCTTTTTCATTGGCCACATTACGAAGGAAGGATCACTCGCAGGCCCCAAGGTGTTGGAACATATGGTGGATGTCGTGCTTCAATTCGAAGGGGAACGTCACCATGCTTACCGCATGTTGCGCGCTGCGAAAAACCGATTTGGGACAACCGCTGAGCTTGGATTGTATGAAATGCGAGGATCGGGGTTGATTCCAGTGGACCACCCTTCGAATGCATTGCTGGGCCAAAGCTCTGACGAAGATTCACTGAGCGGAACAGCTATTTCAGCTGCGATGGAGGGCGCTCGTCCGATGTTGGTTGAAGTCCAAGCGCTCGTCAGTTCTGCTGTTTATGGCACACCGCAGCGTTCGGGCACGGGCTTCGACTTGCGCCGGCTCAATATGCTCTTGGCGGTGCTTGAAAAGCGCTGCGGATTCAAATTGGGTACACAGGACGTTTTTTTGAATATGGCTGGGGGATTGCGCATTCAAGATCCTGCCTTGGATCTCGCGGTGGTAGCAGCCATTTTGAGCAGCGTTCTAGATGTCCCACTGCCATACGGAACGGTGTTTGCAGGTGAAGTGGGACTGACAGGAGAGATACGTCCTGTGCCTCGGATGAATCAACGCATGGCAGAGGCTTCCCGCTTGGGCATGAAGCGGATGTTTTACAGCGGGCATGCGCGCAACTTGGAGATGCCCAAAACGGGCAGCATGGAGTTGATTGGCATACGGCAAGTAAGTGACTTGCACGGCAAGCTTTTCTGAATGGCGGTTTCCGCGCTACTTCTTCCCCGCGACGATTACGACAAACTCTCCTCTGGGTTCATGCACCTTGAAGTGTTCCATGAGCGCAGCTGAAGTACCGCGCAACGTTTGTTCGTGCAACTTGCTAATCTCACGCGAGCAGGAGATGGCACGCTCTGGACCGCAATGCTCACCGATTTCTTCGAGGAGTTTGATGATCCGATGAGGGGACTCGTAAAAAACCACCGTTCGCTCCTCATTTGCCAGTGCCGAAAGGCGTTTTTGACGGCCTTTTTTGTGGGGCAAAAACCCTTCAAAGACAAATCGATCACAAGGGATACCGGAGACGACCAAAGCCGGCACGAATGCGGAAGGCCCGGGCAGGCAAATGACAGGGATGTCATTTTCAACGCAAGCGCGAACCAACAAGAAGGCCGGATCGGAAATGCCCGGTGTGCCTGCGTCAGAGCAGACACCCAAGCTTTGTCCAGCTTGCAAAGCGCTAATCCACCCTGGAATTCCGCGGTGTTCATTGTGTTGGTGGTGGGCTTTCAAAGGCGTATCGATTCCAAAATGCCGCACCAATTTGCCCGTCGTGCGCGTGTCTTCTGCCAAGATGTAATCCACTCGCTTCAAGGTCTCTATAGCCCGGGGCGCGAAGTCCAGCAAATTACCAATGGGTGTTGGGACGAGGTAAACCGCTCCCTGTTGCATTTCAAAATCTGACATGGTCACGCAAATAAACGGCGCAGGCGCTGTAAAAATTCAAAGGCAGCCCCATCCTCATCGTCCCAATTTACCACAACCGTTGCATGCCGCTCCACATGTTCAACGGCGGCTTCAAAGGAATTTACAGCTTCGATTTCAGCACAAATAGCGAGCAATTTGGGGACATCTCCCCCAAATAAATCGCTCGCAAACCGCACCCGGTCATTGATGCTGAGTGTGCTCTGGATGGAGGCAATGCGTTGCTCACTTATGGCTTCAGCGATGCTGGGCCCTGGATCTGCGCTGGGCGACTCCATGCTGATGACCGGGGTGCTTTCGTCTGGGGTTTCGGGAACAACGATTTTCTCAACCGGCTCTTCGGGTCGCTGGTGCGCGGCAAGGGTCACCGCTTCCAGCGCGAGATGCAGTGCATCTTGCAATTGCTTCCAAGCCATGGGATTAGCAGGTTGCTGCAACAATGTCTCTTTGGCGGATTCGATGTGCTCGAGGGCTTTCTCTTGAAAATTCATGGGAGCAAAATTAGGGCTGGTCCGAAGACCGACGGAATAGGGTTTTGAGCAATTCTTTTTCGCGTTGTAGGTTTTCTCGGCGGTGGTTTTTTTGCGCGTCACGATCCCAGCGGTAGTTCGGGTCGTCCAGCGTTCCGGTCATGGCAATGAAAAATTGTTGCCCGAGGCCATCATCTTCAATAAGGCCAAACTCGTCATTGCGGGAATTCCTCAAATCACGCATGGCAAAGCCCAGGGTATAATCCAACGATTCGTTGAATCCGTACGAACCTTCCAATGAAATATTCATTGCGGATGATCGAATGTCTACTTGCGGCAATTGCACGGATTCATTGGAAATGTAAACCGCGGACTCGAGGTCTTCGAGTTCGACATATTTCAGCCGGCTTCGAAGGTCATTGGGATCGACGAGTGGGGCCATCATCCGATTTTCTTTCAAGTAATCGGCGATATCATCAAAGGCTTCGAGATTTTTCAAGGTGCCGCCCGAAATCGAAGCGGTTCCCAAAACATCCAGCGTTTGCGGTTGCCACGTCAAATCGTCGAGCCACTGAAACTGAACAGAGCCCGTGGCCCCAAACGTTCCGGTGAGGTGTTCTGCACGCAAAGTCTTCTGGTCAAAATCATTGAAGGCGAAAAAGAGCTCATGTAAATCGCAACCAGCGAGGGCAGGATGTGCGATGACAACTGCTTTCTGAGGGGATTGAAATTCGATGGAAGCATCACCGAGCAAGGTTCCGCTCAAGGTATTTGCAGAGAAACGTGAAAGACTCCAACGGTTGGGAGTCAATTGCCCATAGGCCGTTACATTTTCCATGGCCCACAGCCCATATTGGAGGTGACCAATTTTGGCTTGCACCGTCCAGTCTGTTCCCTCGGGCAACCGCATGGAAGCGAGGCCAATGGCACTCTCCGGCGCATTGCTTTCGGTGGCATACACCCAGTGATCCAACGCCACAGAGAGTTCTATCCGAGAAGTTCCTTCCTGAAGTTGGGCCATCGGCCGGAGCATTTTCACTTGGCCCGTGAGTGGAATCCCGTCCCATGAAGCCATTCCAGTTGCTTCGAGTCGCTGTTCGCTATCGATTTCTCCCTCGCCTGAAAATGACCAGGGCGTGCCTTTGAATGCACCTGCCCAGGCGTCCGCATGCCAATCGCCCTTCACGTTCCAGGCTTTGTTGCCCGCCGGGCTGATGGAAGCATTCCAGGTCAGGGTTCCGGACTGGGGCCGTTGGCCTTGCCATTGAATGGGCTCCGGCATCTCGATCCATCGCTCCCAATCAATGTTACCGGCGCCTTCCGCATCGAAAGAACCCCGCTGAGGAAGAAAGTCATGGACCTCTCCTTGCCATTCCAATCCCGACGCGGTGATTTCCAACACGGGCAGGTCCGCACGCCATTGTCCCTTCTCGTATTTCAACCAAACGTTTCCGCCGGCATCGAGGTTCAAATCGAACGCATTCTCACCGGAAAAAGGAACGACCCAGTGGTCCGCGGCGACGCGCCAATTGGACTTGAATACGCCACGTTCCCAAGACCAATTGCCATCGGCTTTTGCTTCGGTTTGCAACCGGTCCCATGGACGGGGCAAATCTATGAGCCGGAGCACGTTGCTGATCGCGAGTTGATCGGTTTGGCCTGTGGCCGTCCATTCGGAGGAGGCATAGGTCAATTCAAGTTGCCAGTTGGCTCCCATCCATTCGGCTTGTTTCATGGACAGACCCAACTGATTGATGTCAGCATCATATTCGCACGTCGCCTCCCATCGGAGGGGAGAAGAAGTGCTCCATTCTGGGGAATTGAACCGGTCCATTTGGCCGAAACCGGACGCGATCATTGCCGAATTGGACCATTCGAGGGATGCGAAAGCTTCTGCAATTTCGATTTTGCGATTGCCAACCATCACCGATGAATTCAATACCGCCAATTCATCGATGGCAAAAAGCGCCGTTTTTGTGGAGTCTTCGGAGGACTTCCAAACGTCGGTATTCCACTTTCCATTGCGGCCTTGTAAAAGTTGAACGTGCGCACCCTCAAGACGCAGCGCTTGCAACTGGTACTGTCCTTGGAGGAGTTTCCAAGCATTGCATTCCAAGGCCAACTCTTGGGCTCGGAGCAGGGTGTCGGGGCGATTGGCTGAACCCAAGACGTGGACATTGGATAGCACCAGTGACACATGAGGAAAGGAAGACCAGACGTCAAGGTGAACGGATTCGATGTGACCATCCGTTTTTAAGCGTTCCGACAAAGCCTTTAGAATCGCGGCCTCTGCTTTGTCTTCGTTCTGGAAAAGCCAATAAGCGCTGCCTCCTATTGCCAGTGAGAGGGCAATGAATAAAAGGAGGGCAAAGGATTTAATTTTTCGCATGATCAGCCATTCGAAGCTACAGACTTGAACGATGCTCCGTGCACAAGCATTGTGTGGGATGTGCACACATTGCCGTGGAAGACGCATCTTTGTGGTATGAAAAAGCGGACATTCATCAAATTGGCGGGAACAGCAGGTGCAGGAATATTGATCGCTCCTTTTGCGAGCTGCGGGACGAATACTGCGGATGCGCCAAAGGTCAAAGGCAGCAGGGCGCGCCCTTTTTTGTTCGAGCAGGAGCCATTGGGGTATGATTTTTCAGCGCTAGCGCCTGCGATTGATCCGGTTACCATGGAAATCCATTACGGCAAACACCATGCCGGCTATGTCACCAAATTGAATCGTGCTTTGCTGGCCGCTGGTGGTGCGATGGACAATCAGACGTTGGTGGAACTGCTGCAAACGTTGAAACCGGAGAATACGGCGTTGCGCAACAATGGAGGAGGTCATTACAACCATACGTTGTACTGGAGAACCCTAACTCCCGGCGGTGCAATTGCGCCAGAAGGGGACTTGAAAAAGGAATTGATCGACACGTTCGGCTCGCTGGACGGATTTCAAACGGAATTTGCAACGGCAGCAGCGACGCGTTTTGGATCCGGCTGGGCGTGGTTGATGCGCGATGCCAGCGGAGCGTTACGGGTGACAAGCACCCCCAATCAAGACAATCCTCTTATGGCAGGAGTTCTAGAATCCACGGGTACGCCGTTGCTCGGCATCGATGTTTGGGAACACGCCTACTACCTGAATTACCAGAATGACCGGAAAGCCTATATCGCGGCATTTATGGAACGCATCAACTGGGATGTTGTTGCAGCGAACGATCGTGCTTGAGCGCTAGTCCAAATGGTTCGGGCTTCTCCGCGTCAAAGTGTTGGACAAGGTCACTCCGCCCTTCATTAGCAATTGACGGAAGGCTAGATTATTCTCAGGCTTCAATATGTACGTCTCTTTTTCCAGCGGATTTTCCGAACGGGCCTCGAAGGCTCCACCTAGGACGTCTTGCCAGACCGCCAAAGCGGCGTCACTGGATTCGAACGCGTAAATCTTGATCTCGTTCTTCCAACGACGGGCAAGAACGATTTGGTATTGGCCATTGTCACCAATTTGGTTGACTGCAAGGTAACCGTGGAACCTGCGAAGCAACACGTCTGTGCCAACGACCATGGAGTCTGCTGGCGAGTTTTCGTCATAAAATGAGGTGGGGTTGATGACCAACGTCAGGTTTTCATCATCGGACCAGGTGCCTTGCCATTTGTTGGGGAAATCCTTCAGATTTCGCCGTTTCTGTGGCATCGGCTCTTCAAAAGTTACATTCGAACATCCGGTCCAAACCGAGGCCCCGAGGGCGAACAAAAAGAAGGTTCTCAAATTCATATCAAGCGAGTAAGAAGGAGGTCAATAGCCCGACGACCAAGCAGTAAACGGCAAACGTGTGCATTTTGGTGCGCTTGACAAACCGAATCATCCATTGGCAGGCCACCCACCCACTCGTGAAGGCCGCTGCTGCGCCCAAGGCGTATGCCTGCCAACTGACCGCTGCTCCCTGTCCAATGCCATCTTGGTAAAGGTCAATCAACTCCAGTGCGGTCGCTCCGAAGATGACCGGCAGGGCCATCAGAAAACTGAACCGCGCAGCCTCTTCCCGGGAGATTCCCAAGGCAATGGCTGCTCCGATGGTGGAACCAGATCGACTGATGCCGGGAATGATCGCAAACGCTTGCGCGCAGCCAATGAGCAAGCCGGTTTTCAAGGAGACGTCTTGTTTTTTTGGCTTTACGCGTTCGGAAGCAAACAAAATGAGCGCTGTTGCGCACAACGACCACCCTACCCGATTGGGATGATTGATGAAGAAATCTTCCAGATCATGCCGCAACGTGAACGCGACCAATACAGCGGGAATGACGGAAATGGCGAGCCAAAAAACATATTTTCGTGCCGGTTCGGCTCGACCGGATTCCGAAGCAAACGAACCCGCTATGAGCTGAGCAATGTCCTTGCGAAACACCACCAATGTGCTGCAGGCGGTGGCGCCGTGAACCAAAATACTAAACGTCAAGTCCACCTCGGCCAAACCAAATAGGGACTTACCCAATTCCAAGTGGCCTGAGCTGCTCACGGGCAAAAATTCGGTCAAACCCTGGATCAAGCCAAGGATGATGGCTTCCCAATGGGACATCAGCGCTTGAGAATGGCGTAAAAAAGGGTGCCATAGCCACCAAGCACAACAATCGGGGCGAGCGTAATGCGTCGGAAGTTGAAAATCTCCTCACTGAATGCAGTGGGGTCCTCCGCGGCTCCGCCTGACATGAGGATGTAGCCGACGATCAAAAGGCCAATCCCAGCAATGAGCCATTGGTAGTTCGATCGCTGAAAAGCAAATCCCGTTGATCCTTCTGTGGAGTCTTTCATGAGTCACAAATTTAGTGCAACCTGTCCAATCGGCTTCGCAGGAATCGATTGACGGCAACTGCCGTGGAAATCCCACCGAAAACCCCACCGATGGAGGTGAGAATCACGAACAAAGCACCGAGGTAGATGAGGTTAAATGGCTCGAGCAGTGCGGCGTTTTGGAACGTTACCATGGAAAGGAGTCCATTGATTGCAGTAAAGGCGATGCCGCCCGAGATTACGCCATAAAAAACGCCTTGTCGGATGAAGGGCGATCGAATGGCTCGGGGATGTGCGCCGACCAATTGCATCGTTTTGATGACAAACCGACGCGCAAAAATGGTGAGCCGGATGGTGTTGTTCATGAGGGCGAATGCGGCGAACATGAAGAGCAAAGCAAGTCCGGCAAGAGGCGCCATCAACCGTTCAATGGTGGCTTCGATTTGTTCCAGCAACTCAGATTGCCAGACTACTTCGGCAATCCCGGGAATCTGTTCCATGCGCTGCACCGCGTTTTCCAACTCTGCAGTGGTGCTCCAATCGGGCTTCATGCGCAAGTCCATGACGTCTGAAAGTGGAACGTAGCCGAGGAAATCGACAAAAGATTCACCGAGCTGTTCTTCCAAATCGGCGCTCGCCTCTTCGGCTTTGATGAACGAGACGGAAGCAACGGCAGGGTCTGTTCGCAGCATTTCCTTTGCTTCCAGAAGGATGTTGGCCTCCACTTCACGCTGGAAAAACACTTGGACGCGCGCCTCTTGACGCAATTGCCGCTCCCAATGCACCCCGAGAAATCCCAAGACGATGAGCAAACCAATGAGCAGAAGCGTCAGGCTCATGCCCACCGTGGTGGTCACCGTTGTGGTGATTTGCGCACCGGAAGGCCGTTTGGATGAGGGAGTTTTGGACGACATGGGCTGTTTCGAAGCCCAAATATGCGAGATAAAAACGAATGATGTGCCAATCATTGTTATTCGCTTGTGAAGCGTATGCTATCGCAGTTTAGAATGGTTTTAAATAAAGTATATTTGTCAGGACTAACCAAGGAAACAAGATGATTACAGTCAATGAAAGCGCACGGGATGAAGTGCTCAAATTGCTGAGTGCTGATGAGCATCCGGAAGGAAGTTTTGTGCGGGTCGGAGTGAAAGGAGGTGGATGTTCCGGCTTGTTGTACGAAATGACGTTTGATCACGACATGAAGGAAGGCGACGAGGTCTTTGAGAACAACGGGGTCAAAGTTGTCGTCGATCGGAAGAGTTACTTGTACTTGGTAGGCACAGAACTGCAGTTCAGCGGAGGCCTCAATGGAAAGGGTTTTCAGTTCTACAATCCCAATGCCAATCGAACATGTGGCTGCGGAGAGAGTTTTTCATTGTAAGAAGACATATCCACTAGGATTAAAACTTGATTCAGACCGATGGCATACGACGGCAACGATAAGGTATTGGAAGAAGTCACGGGGAAATCGTATGAATTCGGTTTCACCACTGACATTGAATCCGATAAGGCGCCTGCTGGACTCAATGAGGACATCATTCGGTTGATTTCATCCAAAAAGGAAGAACCGGAGTGGTTGCTGAAGTGGCGCCTGGATGCCTTTGCCGTCTGGCAAAAAATGAAGGAGCCCGATTGGCCCCACCTCCAATACCAAAAACCGGATTATCAGGCGATTAGTTATTATTCAGCGCCCAAGCAAAAAAAGCAGCTGAATTCATTGGACGAGGTGGATCCGGAGATGCGGAAAACCATGGATAAGTTGGGCATCTCGATGGAGGAGCAGAAGCGGTTGTCAGGCGTGGCGGTGGACTTTGTGATGGATTCGGTTTCTGTTGCGACTTCGTTCAAGGAAAAATTGGGCGAGTTGGGCATCATCTTTTGCTCCATGAGCGATGCAGTCAAAGAGCATCCGGAATTGGTGCAGAAGTACCTCGGCAGCGTGGTTCCAACCAAGGACAATTTCTTTTCGGCCTTGAACTCGGCCGTGTTCACTGACGGGTCTTTTTGTTATATCCCGAAAGGGGTTCGATGCCCCATGGAGCTGAGCACCTACTTCCGCATCAACGAGTCAGGAACCGGCCAATTCGAGCGAACGCTCGTGGTGGCTGATGAATCGAGCTACGTGAGTTACCTCGAAGGTTGCACAGCGCCCCAGCGCGACGAAAATCAACTTCATGCTGCGGTGGTGGAGTTGGTCGCCCTTGATGAATCGGAAATCAAGTACTCCACGGTCCAGAATTGGTATCCGGGGGATGCGGAAGGCAAAGGCGGCGTATTCAATTTCGTCACCAAGCGGGGCATTTGCCATCGCCGTTCGAAGATCAGCTGGACGCAAGTCGAGACCGGTTCGGCGGTGACGTGGAAATACCCGAGCTGCATTCTGAAAGGAGATCACAGTGTTGGAGAATTTTACAGCGTCGCTGTGACGAACAATGCGCAGCAAGCCGATACGGGAACGAAAATGATTCATTTGGGCAAAAACACCCACTCCACAATCATTTCCAAAGGCATTAGCGCGGGCAAAAGCCACAACAGCTACCGCGGCTTGGTTCAGGTCATGCCTTCCGCGGACAATGCACGGAATTTTTCGCAATGCGATTCGCTGTTGATGACGGATACCAGTGGCGCACACACCTTCCCGTACATCGAGGTCAAGAACCCCACAGCGAAAGTGGAACACGAAGCGACAACCTCGAAGATCGGGGAAGATCAGATTTTTTATTGCCTGCAGCGTGGCATCGATGAGGAGCAAGCCATCAGCTTGATTGTCAACGGATACGCGAAAGAAGTCTTGAATCAGTTGCCCATGGAATTTGCCGTGGAAGCACAAAAACTCTTGTCCATTTCACTGGAAGGAAGCGTAGGATAATGGTAAACATCAAAGAACTCCAAGCCTCAATCGGGGAGACTCCGATTTTAAAAGGCCTCAACCTCGAAATCAAGCCGGGCGAAGTCCATGCCATCATGGGGCCCAATGGTTCGGGAAAGTCTACGTTGGCATCCGTATTGGCCGGACGCGAAGACTATGAAGTCACCGGAGGTGCCGTTGACTTCGAGGGCCAGGACCTCCTTGAAATGGACGCCACAGAGCGTGCGCGTTCAGGCTTATTCTTGGCTTTTCAATACCCTGTCGAAATCCCGGGGGTTTCCAACATCAACTTCATGCGTGCAGCCGTCAATGGCAAGCGCGAACACGACGGACTGGAGCCCATCAAAGGAAAGGATTTCCTCAACCTCGTCAAGGAGAAGGCTTCTTTGGTAGAGCTCGACGGTCGCTTGCGCAACCGCTCAGTCAATGAAGGGTTTTCAGGCGGAGAGAAGAAACGCAATGAGATTTTTCAAATGGCGATGCTCGAGCCGCGGTTTGCCGTGTTGGATGAAACGGATTCGGGCTTGGACATCGATGCATTGCGCATTGTTGCCAACGGCGTGAATGCGATGCGTTCGCCAGATCGGAGTTTCTTGGTCATCACGCACTACCAGCGTTTGTTGGATTATATCGTCCCCGACTTTGTGCACGTGCTCGTGGACGGGAAAATCGTGTTGTCAGGCGACAAGGATTTGGCGTTGAAATTGGAAGAGAAGGGCTACGACTGGATCAAAGAAGACGTGATCGCATGACCGGAACGGCAGAACCCATCGTAATGGATTTGAAGCGCGCCCCCAACGTGCACGCGGCCACACAGGCCAAAGGGGAAGCGTTGCGTGCAGCGCTTGCTGCGCAGCGAACGGGAACGGGATTGGCCGCTGAGCAATTGGATGCTTTGCCGGTGCCACACCGTCGTGTGGAGCGATGGAAGCATACTCCGGTAGCAGGTTTTTGGTCCACGCCTGAAGCGCCCTCGGTGCAAACCATCGAGGCGGCTGGCAGTGAGGCCTGTCCTGTGCCGGGTTTGCATGCTTACCGAATGGTATTTGTGAACGGCACATTTGATGCGAAGGCAAGTGATCTGCCTGTGCACAATGGCGTGCGTTGTGAGCCTATTTCAATGAGCGATGCGGACGCAGGTTCTCAAGGGCCTTTGGAGTCCACGGATTGGTTTGCCGCGTTGAACCAAGCGTTTGCGACGGAAGGGATGAAACTGCACGTAGCGAAAGGCGTGATTCTTGATCGTCCCTTGTTGGTGCACCATCACACATCTGGCGAGAACAATGCCAATTTTATGCGCCACGACATCCACATTGAAGCCAATGCGCAGGTGGAGCTCATCCATTGGAGCACGGCGAGCGATTCGTCAACAGGCATGGTGAACATCATGACCCACATGAGCGTTGAGAGCGGAGCCGTGGTAGCCTTGGACAAGGTGCAAGACGAAGCAGGTTCCTTGCAGCATTTGGCATTTGAGCAAATCAATCAGGCGCAATCGAGTCAGGTGCGTGTGCATACGGGCACCATCCAAGGCAATTGGGTGAGAAACGATTTGAATTTTCGATTGAATGGTGAGGGCTGCGAGACCGTGTTGAATGGCTTTTTCCTCCCCAAAGGAAAGGAATTCGTGGACAACCACACCACCGTGGACCACCGCGCCGCACATTGCAACAGTTCCGAGCAATACCAGGGCATCCTTTACGGCACGAGCTCTGGCGTTTTCAATGGCAAAGTGTTTGTCCGACCCCACGCCCAACAAACCAATGCCTACCAGCAAAACGGAAACATTCTCGTTACAGACAAAGCCACGATCAACGCCAAGCCTGAATTGGAAATCTATGCGGATGACGTGAAATGCAGCCACGGCTGTACCATCGGCCAATTTGATGAAGAAGCGTTGTTCTATGCGCGGTCGCGCGGGATTGGAGAGAAAGAAGCGAAAGCCATGTTGGTGCACGCCTTTATTGGCGATGTGTTGGAAGGATTCGCAGTAGCTGAAGTACGAATGGAAGTGGAACACCGGCTGGCGATCAAACACGGTTGGGACACTTGGAATGACACCCTGGAATCCGCATGAGTAGCGCATTGGATACGACCGCGATCCGCGCACAATTCCCTATTCTGGAGCGTGAGGTACACGGCAAACCGCTCGTTTATTTAGACCACGCGGCGTCAGCTCAAAAACCGATTGCAGTCATTGAGGCGCAGCGGGAGTATTTGATGCATTACCACGCCAACGTGCACCGTGGGGTGCATGCTCTTTCGCAACAGGCCACAGATGCTTTTGAACGCGCGCGTTCAACGGTGCAATACCACATCGGGGCGGCGAATTTGGAGGAAATTATTTGGGTAGCGGGCGCCACAGATGGCATCAATTTGGTTGCGCAATCGTGGGGCCGCGAACACATAGGCGAGGGTGACGTCATTTTGATCACCTACATGGAGCACCACGCGAACATTGTGCCCTGGCAAATGCTGGCCAAGGAAAAGGGAGCCCGGGTAGAAGCGGTGGCGATTTTGGAGGATGGAACACTGGATGAGAACGACTTTCAAAAAAAATTGAAACTTGGTCCCAAGATGGTTGCATTCATGCATGTTTCCAATACGCTGGGGACCATTAATGATGCCAAGCGTCTGACTCGAATGGCCAAAGCCGAAGGAGCGACGGTTTTGATCGATGGCTCTCAAGCCCTCCCGCACATGATGGTGGATGTGGTTGATTTGGATTGTGACTTCTATGTCTTTTCCGGTCACAAATCCTACGGACCGACGGGCATTGGGGTGTTGTATGGCCGAAAGGCGATTTTGGAGGCCATGAATCCATGGCGTGGAGGAGGCGAAATGATTGATGTGGTCAGTTTGGAAAACGGCACGACTTACGCGGGATTGCCACACAAATTTGAGGCGGGCACGCCGCACATTAGCGGAGCCATTGCGCTGGGGGTTGCTTTGCAATGGTTGACCGGAGTTGGCCTGAAAAATGTGATGGAGCACGAAACCATTTTGTCCGCTCAAGCCCGTCATCAGCTAGGAAAAATAGATGGAATGCGTTTCATTGGATCAGCGCCACTGAGTTCAGGTGCTGTAAGCTTCATCGTGGAAGGCGTGCACCCGTATGATTTGGGGACCTTGCTCGACCAACAAGGAATTGCTGTTCGAACAGGACACCATTGCACCCAGCCCATCATGGATCATTTTGATATTCCCGGCACGGTGCGTGCTTCATTTGGTGCGTACAATACCTTGCAAGAAGTGGACGCATTGGTCCAAGGCGTAGAACGCGCCCTGAAAATGCTGCGCTGATTCACATCTATCACCATTGGTTTCATGAGCAACGTACTGCAAACAAGGCAAGAAGAGATTGTAGAGGAATTCTCGTTTTACGAGGACTGGATGGAGAAGTACGAACAACTCATTGAAATGGGCAAAGAATTGGATGCCTTGCCGGATGAGCATCGATTGGACGAGCATCTGATTCGGGGCTGTCA
>JADHRK010000123.1 GCA_016777435.1 Flavobacteriales bacterium | reverse complement strand
GGAGGTGGATTCTCTCGTTTGTTCCCTGATACCCTGGTGAATGATGGCACTGGAAGAAACGTAGGAGTGGAGATGACCTTGAGTCGCGCCTTCCGAGAAGGATGGTTTGTGTTGCTCACTGCGAGCGTATTCGATGCCAAGTACAAAGGGGCAGATGATGAACCCCGAAATACAGACTTCAATGGGAAATACGCGTGGAATTTCTTAGCGAGCAAGGAGTGGCGCTTGTCTCAAACGTTTGCCCTTGTCACTGGCCTCAAGGCCACAATGGCTGGCGGCCGCTGGTACGGACCTGTTGACGAAGATGCCTCACAGGCGCAGCGTGAAATCATCTATGTGGATGCCGATCGCAATACCGAGCAGTTTGACGATTATTTCCGCTTGGATCTCAAAACAAACCTCACGTGGAACCGGCCCGAAACAACCCACGAGTTGGGCATTGATTTCGTGAACATTTTGAATACGGAGAACATCTTGAAGCTCACCTATGCTCCGGATGAAATGGACATCAATGATCCGAATTACAGATCAGTGCGAGAAGAATACCAATTGGGCTTCCTGCCGATCTTCTTCTATCGGGTGGATTTCTGAGTTTGGACGGCTTAAGCTTCACTCAAACGTCACCGATGCGACCTCCAGCTCAAACGGCTGCGCAGTGCCATCGTACTTCATGAGGCCAAATCGGATGACCTCGCTGAGCTCCGTGGCGGGATTTACTTTTCCAATGACGCCTCGTCGGGGTTCTTCCCAGACGAATTTTTTCAAAGGGATGACCACATCACTCCACGCTTCGCTCACGTCAAAGTTGGTTTGAGCGTTGGGCAGGTACCAAGCCTTTTGCGTGTCAAATACAATTCGGAACGGGCCGCCTGTGCCTTTGCAGCGGATGCGCATCGTGTCGAATTCCGTGAGGTCGAACGATTTCCACGGGCTTCGAATGGAACTAAAACCACCGTTGTTTTCCAAACGCGTGTGGCCGTGCCAACGAAATCCTTCGTCTTTCCATTGCACGCTGCCCTCTGAGACACCGCCCATGACGTCGTCGTTTTGAATGGTCCATGTACCTGTGGCATTGCCGTCGGCTTTGAAATCAAATTCAAGCAAGGAACTGAGAATGGAACTGACCATGATGCAAAGCAGTGTAGGGAATGACATACCCGTAAAACACAACAAAAACGCACAGGTTCATTCATGGACTTGATCCGGTGCTTAATCCTGCGAACTTTTGCGCAAACGATGAGGTTGAAACCACATGATCCGTGTTGCTTGGAATGAACAATATGCCCATCCATTGCCCGAAAACCATCGGTTTCCAATGGAAAAGTACCAGCTGGTACCTGAGCAATTGGAGCATGAGGGGACGGTTGAATCCGAGGCGTTTTTCTCACCGGAACCCCTCACGGATGCGCAAATTTTGTCGGTCCATGATTCGCACTACTGGCAAAGGCTCAAAGGACTTGAGCTGAGCCGACAGGAGGAACGGCGCACGGGTTTCCCCCATTCGAATGCATTGATTGAACGCGAAGTGATGATCATGGGCGGCACATTGCAATGCGCTCGGTATGCAATGGAACACGGTGTAGCGCTCAATGTCGCCGGCGGCACGCATCACGCATATGCAGACCGAGGAGAAGGCTTTTGTCTGCTTAATGATTTGGCATTGGCGGCGCAAATTTTGATCGATGAAGGAGCCATTGGTCGGGCCTTGGTCGTGGACTTGGATGTTCACCAAGGCAATGGAACGGCCAAAATTTTCGATGGTCGTCCGGAGGTGTTCACGTTCTCAATGCACGGAGCCAGCAATTATCCGATGCACAAGGAAAAGAGTGATCTTGATATCTCACTTGAAGACGGAATGGATGATCGGAACTATCTCAAATTGCTGCGCGAGTGCTTGCCACGGGTCATGGACCGGTCGGAACCAGACTTGGTGCTGTACCAATGTGGCGTCGACATTCTCGAAACAGACAAGCTTGGACGCCTCGGGGTGACCGAGGCGGGATGCCGGGAACGCGACCGACTTGTGTTTGATGCGTGCCACCAGAATGACGTTCCCGTGGTTTGCGCCATGGGCGGGGGGTATTCCCCAGAGATTTGGAACATCGTGGAAGCGCATTGCCACACCTTTCGATTGGCAGCGGAGTTTTGGGGGTGAATTGACCTTACTTTGAGGGGAGAATCACGCGCATGTCAAAATTTCCACCTTGCCCCGAATGTCAATCGATCTTTTCATACCACGACGGAACCTTATTGAATTGTCCTGAGTGCGGTTATGCATGGAATGAGGAGGAGACTGCAGAGGCAAAAGCAGACGAGGATGCAACGGATGAAGATGCTGTTAAAGACATAAATGGCAAGGTCTTGATCAATGGTGATACCGTCGTGGTGGTCAAAGACTTGCCCGTGAAAGGAGCTCCCAAACCAGTGAAAGCAGGTACCAAAGTCAAAAACATTCGCATCGTTGACGGCGAGCACAACATCGCGTGCAAGATTGATGGTTTTGGCGCCATGGGCCTCAAGTCGGAGTTTGTGAAAAAGGCTTGAGTGCCGTTGGAGCAGAACTCCTGTCAGAAACTTTCAATCTCAAGGTTTCCATTTTCTTTTGGGTCGAATACCTTTGCGTCTCATCATGAGCAAACTGCATAAGGCAATGAACCGCACTAACTTCTTCCCCTTTCTGATGGTCGCCTTAGCGCCCTTTTTCATTTGGGCGTGCAGCAGCAGCCAATCGATAGCGAAGCAAGGACCTCAGCGCATTCTGATCGAAACTTCACTGGGTGAATTGATTGTGGAGTTGAGCGATTCCACACCGGGACACCGGGACAACTTTGTCAAGTTGGTTGATGAAGGGTTTTACGATGGACTCCTATTTCATAGGGTGATCCAAGGCTTTATGGTGCAGGGAGGTGATCCCGGCAGCCGCGGAGCCAAATCTGGGAAACGATTGGGTTCAGGAGGTCCGGGCTACACATTGGACGCTGAAATCCGGGCGGATCACTTGCACACGAAAGGGGCTTTGTCAGCCGCCCGGCAGGGGGACAATGTAAATCCGGCTAAAAAGTCTTCGGGCAGCCAGTTTTATCTGGTACAAGGAAAACCGCAAAATGCGGGACAGCTGCGCAAGACACAACGGAAGATTCAATCGAAAAACCCTGATTTCGCCTATTCAGAGGAGCAACTTGAAGCGTATGCTGCACAAGGCGGAACTCCTTTCCTGGACATGGAATACACCGTTTTTGGCTATGTCGTCGCGGGCCTGGACATCATTGATTCAATTGCAGCTGTTGAGACTGCACGAGGCGATCGACCGATTGAAGATGTGACGATGAAGATGCGTGTGATTCGGTGAGTGCGCTCAGCTTATCACTGCAATAACGTGCTTTTTATTGGATGACCAAGGTCCTTCGCTGAGGCGCCTTGGACTCCTCTAAAACGATGAGGATATATGGTCCTGGACTGAACGCTGACGCATCAATGCGAAGCATCTGATCGGATGATTCTACGTCCATCAATTCCCTGCCGCTGATGTCAATGAGTAAGACACGCGCAGCATTTTCCAGTCCTTCAATTTGCAATAGATCCTGTGCTGGGTTGGGATAAATCTTCAAGTTGGAGGGAGCTTCGATGAAGCCGTTTGAAACAACCTCGTTGTTCTGATTTTCACCTGTGAGAGCCAATGATGGTCCGTCATCAAGCGGCGTATCGTCATCGCCTGTGCCGTTGTCGTCCGTGCCGTCGTCGTCCGTGCCTTCGTCCGTGCCGTCGTCGTCCGTGCCGTCGTCGTCCGTGCCTTCGTCCGTGCCTTCGTCGTCCGGTGTCCAATCAATGGTGCATGCATTGGACTCCAAACGCCATTCATTCAGTGCCGTCACATTGGTGGCATCCATGAAGAATGAGTTTACCCAGTCACCGCGGAGGGCTACAGTGCCGTCGCAATTGATGGCAACCAATCCAAATGGCCGCTGAAAGAAATTGTTGTACACCGCATTGTTCGGGTTGTCGGCGTACATCGTGAACGGGAAATCGTGCTCAGGGGAATCTTCCCATCCTCGCACCGCCCAACGCCGGTCCACATAGAATGGAGGCTGGACCACTGTGGTATCATTGCTTATCGTGGGAGGGCAATTGCTCGGGCAATTCCCGTCTGTCGGGTGCGCCTCTACCCCATATATGAAAATCCAATTGTAGTCATTGATATGCTCTTCGAGGTAATTCCGCGCAGCCACATATTGTTGGCCGTTATTGTCGGGCTCGAAAGTGCCTCGGAAACGCAAGCATGAGACGGACCCATTGATCAAGACAACGGGCTTTTCTCCGCTCAATTCCGTATACAGATTCAAGGGGTTACCGTCAAAATCGTAAACAGTGAAATCAAAAACGGTGTCGCCGGTAAGGGAGCCTCCGCTCATGTCGAGTAGCTCACCGTAGTAGATGATGTCATCCACTGCTGCTGAATCTTCAGGACATGTGTCTTCTCCAAAAGTGCCGTATTGGGCGACGCATTGTTGAGTTCCGGTCAGAGCAATGGCGATTAACAAACACGAATAAATGGTGCGCATGGTTTCTTGTCTTGCCATAAAAAGACAAATACAATCGGAAAAGGTTTAAAACCAGTACTTCAGTCACTGTAAGGCGGTGGCAGTGACTCTAGAAGGATCACTGAATACAGGGCAAAACGAGAATTTGTTGGACCCGATTTATGGACATGGCCGCAATGGCTTCGCCGGCTTCCTCGTCGTTGTTGTACCGTTCCATAACGATTTCCAAGGAGCACTGGCAATAATCTTTCGCTTGGCTTTGAGCCATTTTGACGCCTGCTTGTTTCTGACAACTTGACAACCATCCGGTTTTGAATTCCTCCGAAAAGTCCTTGCCCGCGTCCGCGCACGATGTGCCAAAAAGAACGAGCACAAGTCCCATGCAAAGAAAAGGAGTCTTCATGGTTTCCAATGGTTGATGGCTTTTGAAAAGGCGCAATGTATTAGTGCTCAATGTGAATGAATCGAGCAACTTGACGGCTGCCTGCGCGATGGAGGACTTCGATGGTGTAAATGCCGGGTGCAAGGATGTCCGCATCAAAAAATACGATAGCGCCTGAAGCAGAACCCTGGTGAACCACGTTCCCATTCATGCTGTGAATGGAGACTGTCTCAATGGAATGGCTGGATTGGATTCGAATGATTCCGCTTGCTGCAGGGTTGGGGAAAACCTGCAGGTCAGAAGCAGTTGGGGTCCAATTGTTGACGGCATCAGGGGTGTTGTTGTAGGTTCCGGTTGGGAATGGTTCATTGGAAAAATCATTCGTCAACGGACCGTCTGTGACGCCCAGGGTGCTATTGATCCAATTTGCCTGGACAAAAACATTGCCGTCGGGTCCTGTTCCATT